>NZ_KZ454944.1:3179191-3539455 GCF_002797415.1 Bacillus alkalisoli | reverse complement strand
ATACGAAGATAAACGAAGATTTATATGCCTATAATAAGGATTCGGATGAATGGTTTTGTAGTCAAGGGACCTCGACCTATAGAAAGAAATATTCGAATAAAAAGAATCGACAATCAGTTATATACTACTTTGAAAAAGAAAAGTGTCGAAACTGTCCTTTACGATCAGAGTGTATACCTGCCAATAATACCGTAGGTAGAGTATTAGAGGTTAGTATCAATACACCAGAATTCTATGATTACAGCCAACAGCAGAAAACAGATGAATTCAAGGAGAAATATAAAAAGAGAGCATGCCAAGAATGGAAAAACGGCGAAATGAAATGCTTTCACGGGCTAGATCGTGCCAGGGGGTACGGTCTAAAAAGCATGTCTACACAAGCAAAACTAACTGCATTAGCAGTAAATATAAAGAGGATAGGAAAAATCCTATCCTCCAAAACAGCATAAGTGGCGTATTTAATTTACAAGAAACACCATTTTTCCTTCACTGAGAAAAAAAAATGGTGTTTTTAATATTTTTCATGCTAGAAAAGTGGACTTTTTCAGTGGTCTCGGACGGTTTCATCGGCCAGGAAAATCCTTACACTTACAACGTACTTTCATTATTTGATTGAACAGGGACTTTAACCTAATTGGATTGAAGCCCCTGACCTATCATTATGACACTGCACCATTATGCGTTCACTTTTTTAAAGGAAAGAAAGTGAGAGAACAAAAAGATGCATATGCCTAGTATAGCTATAATTAAATTTATTGTTTTTGGTTCTTCAACTGCAAAACTCTGTTGTACATATAGGAATGAGAAAAATGTATAGATTGTGATGCCAATTTTTCCAAATATAGTTGTTGATTTAAAGTAAGAAAAGAGTAGCAAGGCAACAAAAAGAACAATAATAAATAACATTTTTTCACTCTCCTTTAAAAGAGATATGCTTCTTAACTATTATGTTACAACGTTTATTGTTTGGTAATCTACAAATATTCCTAAAAGAATGTTATTTTAGAAAAATAAAATAATTAAGGAGTTATGGGGCCAGTCCCCCCGACTCGGTAAAACTTTAAAGAACTGAGGGTCAGGCCCCATTGCCTACTGCAGCCCTTTTTGATTAAATAATGCAATTAGGATAAAATTGTTCTGTTAAATCGAACGATTGCAGAACAGGTATATACCTGGGGAAAAGGCTTCGAATAAGGAGGAATGAATAATGGGATATCAACCGAATGAGCAAAGATATGAATCAATGGTTTATAATCGATGTGGTAAATCTGGTATTAAACTACCAGCTCTTTCATTGGGATTATGGCATAACTTTGGTGGAGAAGATGTCTTTGAAAATGGACGTTCTCTCATTAGAAAAGCATTTGATTTGGGGATTACGCACTTTGATCTTGCAAATAATTACGGGCCTCCACCTGGATCGGCAGAAGAAAATTTCGGGAAAATACTTCGTCAAGATTTTGAAGGGTTTAGAGACGAAATGATAATTTCTACAAAAGCAGGTTATGGAATGTGGCCGGGTCCATATGGTGATTGGGGATCAAAGAAGTACTTAGTTTCAAGTCTTGATCAAAGCTTAAATAGAATGGGATTGGAATATGTTGATATTTTTTATCATCACAGACCGGATCCAGAAACACCGCTTGAAGAAACAATGATGGCCCTTGATCATATCGTCAAGCAAGGTAAGGCCCTTTACGTGGGAATTTCTAATTATGGAATAGAGGAAACAAAGCAGGCTATCCATATTTTAAGAGAATTAGGGACTCCGTTACTTATTCATCAGCCCGCTTATTCCATGTTTAATCGCTGGGTTGAGGATGGGTTAACTTCACTGCTGCAAGAGGAAGGGGCAGGTTGTATTGCTTTTGTTCCACTTTCTCAAGGGTTGTTAACAAATCGATATATAAAGGGTATTCCTGAAGATTCACGTGCATCTAAAGTAAATAGCTTTTTAAATCGTGATGATATTACAGAAGAAGTCATTCAAAAAGTACAAAAATTAAACGAAGTAGCGCAACAGCGTAGTCAATCCCTTGCGCAAATGGCAATTGCATGGGTACTTCGTGAGCAAATGGTTACTTCTTGTTTAATAGGCGCAAGTAAAGTAAGCCAACTTGAAGAGAATGTAGCCACTCTTAATAATCTTGAATTTAGTTCAGAAGAATTACAGTTAATTGATAACATATTAAACCCCGATTAAAGAACAAGTCTAAAGCCACCAGGATGCGCTAAAGGGCCAGACACTTTGTAGCATTCATTGCTACAAGGTGTCTGGCCCTTTGCAACATTAGCTGAGGCTTTTATGTATCTTTTCAAATCCAATATCTTCCGGATAACAAGTACCCAAAATTAAGTTATAAAAACTCTACTAGGAGGTATAGTCCCTAACATGTACAGATGTTAAATGTGATATGTGGAGGTAACTATATGCGTGTTGGTGGGTTAGGATTTGTAATTTTAGCAGCATTTTTATGGGGAATTTCCGGAGGACTAGGCGGCTTTTTATTGGATATGGGTTGGGATCCCTTGGTCATCTCCTTTTATAGGGGAGCAGTGGGTTTAGTATGTATTCTTATTTGGTTCTTGTTCCAGCCGACCCGGTTGAATAAGCCGCTGCTGTTCTGGTCTATTGTTGCAGGTATTGGTGTAGCAGGGAATTTTATATTTTACTTTGTTAGTATCTCAGAGGGCAGTATTGCCGTAGCAGCAACATTGATGTATACTGCGCCCATTTTTGTTCTCCTTATTTCTTTTATTTTCCGTCTTGAACAGGCGTCATTATTTAAATGGCTGGCTATTGGTTTTGTGATGGCTGGAGTGGTATTGCTGACAGAGGTTTACAGTATTGGCTCCGATAGCATCTCGATGCTTGGACTTGTTACAGGATTAGGCGCAGGGTTATCGTATGCATTGTTTATATTTGGTTTTAAATATGCATCCAGCCATGGGCAGCCGCAAGGAATTTTAACGATTGCATTCCTTGTCTTTACAACAATAACTTTTCTTTTCATTGACCGCAGTGAAGCAGCTTCCGTCTTTTACACAACTGACTTTTTTTGGATGATTCTTTTAGGGATTTTCGGATCAGGCTTGTCATTCTTCTTGTATGTAGTTGGGTTGAAACGAACAACACCGACTTCAGCTTCCATCGTTGCAATGGTGGAACCAGTCACTGCATCCCTTTTTGGATTAATTGTTCTGAGTGAACTGCTTACAGTAACCCAGCTTGGAGGTATGGGAATTATCTTGGTGACAGTGACCATCTTAAGTTTGAAGCAGAGTTGAAAAAAGCACCTCTTTGTTTCACTAAAATATAGTACAATGAGACGGCCGACCAAATGGTTGTGGCTGTCTTTTTTCACATTAGGTATAAACAGAAACAAGAATACCATAGGCTATGGGGACAATTCCTGAACCCTGTTCTTTTGTCCACTCACAACCCACCATTTATTAGTGATGAACTGAAACTCCTGACCCCAAACACCATTTTGGACTCTATCCAAATTAGCATTATAATAAGTAATAGGCAGCGTCTAAGTCACTAATTATTGTTGTCAAAATAGAAGGTATTTTAGCCAAACTATCGAATTCTAATTTAAAATATAATCAGTCAGTGAGAGAGGTGAAGTAAATGTTCAACCAAATAGATCGAAAAAAAGCACTTCTTGATGCAAATCGACCTTTACCTAAATATACTGTCAAGAGCTTACGTGAGAAGTTATTACTTGAATGGACATATAACACAAATGCAATAGAAGGTAATACACTAACTATTAATGAAACGAAAGTAGTGTTGGAGGGAATTACGGTCGGTGGTAAAACGTTGCGTGAGCATTTAGAAGTAATTAACCACCGCGATGCGATTACTTATGTAGAGGATATTGTACAGAAGGGAGAACCTTTATCAGAGTGGCAAATTAAGAATATACATCGTCTTGTCTTAAAAGGCATTGATGATGAGTATGCGGGTGTATATCGGGCTATGGTGCGAGTCCCCCAGTTCTGTAAAACTTTAATGTACTGGGGGTCAGGCACTAGATTCAGTTTAGTTTAGCTTATATAGTAAAGCCTACTATAAGCCAGAATTCGTCAGCAGAACTCAAATAGAAGAATTAAAATTAGATTAGGACTACTAAATTAAGAGTATGTAATTACTATAGGAATATTTACTAGTTTCTAGTGCAATTATTTCTCATTAGACATAAAATAATAAAAAGATTAATAATTAATAAAATAATTACTATGAAGGAGGTATTTCATGCTAGATTTTCTAATTATCCTAGTTACAACTTTGATAATCTTAACTGCTATTGGTTATATATTAAATAAGCTTCTGGTGAATGAAGGGTTTAAAATTAAGCAATTTCTCACTATAACTTTTGCCCAAGGTTTTGTTATTACTATTCTTTTTTACTTAATGTAACTATGGAAAAAGAGAAAAGATTGCAAGGTGGACAAGGGGACAGGTTGAGGCTACTGAAAAAGTCCCTAATTTTAAAAAATGAAAATGAATGCCAAAAAACGGGGCTTCAGAATCGTTTCTAAGCGACGCTAATGTGTTTGGGAGACATAGTTGACCCCTTAAAAATCTTCATTTTTGAAAAACTATTACTTTTTCAGTGGCCTCGGACAGGTTCATTGTCCAGGAAAATCCTAACAGTATTAGAGTGGGCTTCCAGTATTTGTTTGGACATTGAACCTGTCCCTCTGTCTATTCTAATTGTTGTTAAAATAGAAGGTATTTTAGCCAAACTATCGAATTCTAATTTAAAATATATAATCAGTCGGTAAGAGAGGTGATTTAAATGTTCAACCAAATAGATGGGAAGAAGGCACTTCTAGATGCAAATCGACCTTTACCTAAATATACTGTCAAGAGCTTACGTGAGAAGTTATTGCTTGAATGGACATATAATACAAATGCAATAGAAGGTAATACACTAACCATTAATGAAACGAAGGTAGTTCTGGAGGGAATTACGGTTGGTGGTAAAACGTTGCGTGAGCACTTAGAAGTAATTAATCACCGTGATGCTATTACATATGTAGAGGAAATTGTACAAAAGGGAGAACCTTTATCAGAGTGGCAAATTAAGAATATACATCGTCTTGTATTAAAAGGCATTGATGATGAATATGCAGGCGTGTATCGAGATCAGCAAGTGTTTATTTCAGGAGCTAATCATATACCACCAACTCCTATACTCATAAAAGAAGAGATGGAAGAGTTAATGGAATGGTATGGACTTGAAAAAACGAAAATAATGCACCCGGTTACCCGTGGAGCTATGCTACATGCTAAATTTGTTGGTATTCACCCATTTATTGATGGGAACGGAAGAACATCGCGCTTGTTATTAAATTTGGAACTGATGAAAAATGGTTTTCCACCTATCGTAATAAAAGTACAAAATCGCCTAGCTTATTACGAAGCTTTGGATAAAGCACATACACAAAACGAATATGATGACTTTATTCAGTTGGTAGAAACAGAAGTAGAGGATTCATTAGACCTTTATTTAAGTGCTATTGATAAAAGAGTTTAGATATTGGTATGGCCGGATTTTGGAGTCAGGAGTTAAAACCCAACCTTACATTTAAAATAATATAAAGCAATCATTATTCACATTACTCGTCAACGTGCCAGCAGTCTGGAATAAGTTATATGAGGGACGGGGTTATAATTCTCATGCTTTCCAAATGAGAAATGTAACCCCGTCCCCGTTTTTCTAACTCGGTAACCACAACTTCGTAAAATCTAAATGTCCAAATGAGTGAGACTCCACGTCTTGGATGAGCGGATCAAGGGCACGTGTAACGATTGGGTGGTACAAAAAGAATAGTGCGAACTCTTTTTGTAAATATTGCTCCATTTCTTGCATAAGCTTGTCCCGTTCATGTTTTTCACTCTCAAACTCGAAATCTTCGAGTTTTTTATAAATGAATGCTTCTACGTCAGGATGAAACATGCGATTAAATAATAATGCTTTGTTTTTAAATGCATAGGAGAAAGCAAGGTGTTTATCAAACGACAATGCTAGCCCCATAATGAGTATATCAATATTATCCTCCATTCCTTCATCTGAAAAATCCCAGAAAGAGATAGGATGTAAGTGTATAGAAATACCGTACGTTTTCGCTTCTTTTTTCATCCACTCTGCTTCAAGGACAGCATAATAATTGTCAAAGTGATACAAATGGATTGGTTCTCCATGATAACCTGCTTCTTCAAGTAATCCGATAATGCGCTTTGCATCCTTATTCGGAGGTTTGGATCGTTCGATTTCAAAACTACTTGCTTCTTTAATTTCCATGCTTAGCTCTTGAGCCATTTTCTGGACATCAAAGAGATGATAGATTGCTTTTCGAAAAGAAGGTTGTTGAATAATGTTTTGTCTTTTCAAGTTGTACGCTAATAATCTAATACCTGCATCATTGATTTTATGATTGCTAGGTGTTATGTTCGTAGCATTTTCATCTCCGGATAAATAAACCGTTTTTGCGGCATCTTTTGTTACCTGGTAAAAATGGATCTCATCAATTAACGGGCGTTCCTTAAAGTAAGTGTCATGTGCTTCTAACACTAGTTTATGTGCGGTCCGTTCTTTTAAACGAAAAGGCCCTGTACCAATCCACTCGTACTCATTAAATTCTACATTTGCAGGCAATATGCAAAAGTTGATTGCCGATAAATAACGTAAGAAAAATCCGTTTGGCCTATCAAGGTGCATAATTACTTTATGTTGGTGTGGACATTCTACTTTCACAATATTACGTGCAAGCCAAGAGTAAGAAGGTGAGCTTGTTTTCATTCGGTCAATCGTGTAAGCAACATCTTTACTCGTTACATATTCTCCGTTATGAAAGGAAACGGACTTACGCAAGTAAAACGTCCAAACAGTATTGGTTTCGTCTGCATGAAAGTGATGGGCTAGGTGTGGGACAAAACAATCCTTTTCGCTATCGTAGCGGACAAGTGTGTCACCTAAGTATTCAATAAGGTGTGTTTCTAACGATATGGACACCTTCAAAGGATCAAGCGTTGTGATATCTCTCGCTTTAAATGTATGTAGAACATCCCTTGAATCGGAATCGTTTCGTTGAAATCCTAGTAGTTCGCGAATCTCTTTTGAAGAATTGGCAACCCAACTCTTTGGAATTGGCAAACGTAATATTTGTGCAATCAAATCTAGCTGCTCATCATTTATACACTTCTCTATGTATCTCTCGATTTCTTGTTGAAAAGAGGTTGGATATGTAAGCTTTGAGACGTTCCCTCTACCTTTGCCAGGTTGATAGGCGAGAAGATTTGATTGTTCAAGTTGACGCAAGATTCGCTTCGTATTTTTTCGAGAGCAAAACCAAATCTGATCTACCTCTTCCAATTTAAACTCGTAGTCTACTTCATTTGAATAGTGCTTAAGGTGAGCTCTTAAAGTTAAATAACGTTCATTCATTTCAGTACCTCCATAAAAGGGGACATAATTAAATATATTTTACCCTTTTTACCTCTTTTGAGAAAGTATTTAATACAAATATAGGAAATACGA
Organism: Bacillus alkalisoli; assembly: GCF_002797415.1. GTDB lineage: Bacteria > Bacillota > Bacilli > Bacillales > Bacillaceae_I > Bacillus_CD > Bacillus_CD alkalisoli. Next base: position 3,531,902 of record NZ_KZ454944.1, on the reverse strand, counting down.
GAATTTTGAAAGGGTGAAAAGGATGTTCAAACAATCGATATGGAGAGAACAGAATGCCGTTCTCTATTTTTCTGGAACGATTCTATCTAAGATAGGGGATAAGTTCTACATTATTGCGATACCATGGCTCATATATGAACTAACACAATCAGCAGCTAGTATGGGTGTTATGTTTCTAGTTCAGACACTACCGTTTATCTTTATTTCTCCTATTGCAGGGGTATTGGCAGACCGATTACCGAGAAGAACGTTACTTATTTCAAGTGCCTTACTGCAAGCGGTGTTAGTAGGACTAATCCCAATTTTACACATGCTACAAGTATTGCACATATGGCACATCTATTTATTAGGGTTTCTCGTGGCAAGTTTAGGGGCAGTTTTCTCTGTGGTGAATGCTACGGTCGTCCCTCAATTATTTCAAAAGGAAAAGTTAATAAAAGTGAATGCAACACACCAGTTCATTGACACATCTTCCGTTCTATTCGGAAGTGTGCTCGCAGGTATGTTAATCGGAAAAATTGGAGTTTACAATGTTCTTTTACTAGATGCCTTTTCCTTTATTCCAATTGCCGTTTCTATTGTATTCTTGAAGTTCTTAACAAAAGAAACGCCAACGAAAATGAGCACGAATTCTTGGGAACAGCTTCGTGCGGGAGCGAATTTCCTCTATCATCATTCGATTTTAGGACCATTCACGCTACTCATTTTAATCGTCAACATTGCCAATGGGGCCCTTATAAGTATGCTTGTCTATTTTTCACGTGAAAAATTGCTTCTTACGTCTGATCAAATCGGCTGGGTGTATGCTGGGGCAGCGGTCGCTCAAATCGTGGCCATTGCTATCGTAAACTACCAAGGAGACAAGAAAAATCCAATTCGTCTCATGTTAATAAATATCATGATAAGCGGGATAGGAATCATTACAGTTGCTTTTAGCTGGAATTGGCAAACACTATTGCTTGCTGTTGCCATTCAAAGTGCACCAGTTATTATGTTCAACGTTCTATTCAAAACAATGCGCCAAAAATTAGTTCCAACGCACATTTTTGGTAGAGTAAACGGACTAATAATGATGCTAGGACTTGGTACACTACCGCTGGCAGGGTTTTTAACTGGTATTCTCGCAGAGTTGGTTGACATTCGAAAAATATTCTTCGTACTGGGCATTTGTTCCGTAATTGCTACCATTAAATTTATGGGGTTAGCAAAGGTAGATGTAGAAGAGGAAGAAAGAGAAGCGGTATAGGGTTTGGGGGATTATAGTGATTAACAAGAAATATAGGGCTATGGTGTATATTAATTATTATACCACAATACATTAATTTGAATGTGGTGGCTTTAATTTCAAATTATTAAAAATGGAAATTAATAGATTTTGTGGTATCCTTATCTAAAATGAGTATTTAGGATTTTTTTCTATAAGATATTGTTAGGGGAGAAATTATGAAAAAAGTATTAATAGTTTTATGTTGATCTTGAAGGAGCAAAAAGATATTTGATAGAAAACACCGACTAGATTTAGGGAAGCAATTATGTAAGATAGTCTTAGAAAATTAATAAGGATCTTTAGATGCACAGAGGGACATGCCCTTTTAGCGCGTGTCCCTCTGTCCCTTTTGGAGAGCTTGTGGACAAGGGGTCAGGCTTATTGTCCAGGAAAATGCTTACAGTATCAGTAGACTTTCAGTATTGGTTTGGACAATGAATAGAAGTCCCTCTGTCCATTAAATCAACGAAAAATTTGTATCATATCGACCAATAGACCGTCAAAAATATAAGAATGGATCACTTCATTATTTTTATAAGTAAAGAAGTTAGCAATATTTTGTTCTTCAAAATGATATACAGTTACTTGCCTATTATTAGGGTTTACAATCCAATATTCCTTAACCCCACATGACATGTAGAGATCTAGTTTTTGAATAAGGTCTTTCCTTTGGGTACTCTTAGAAATTACTTCTACGATTAATATCGGAACCCCTTTATAATAATCGTTGTCGTCTAAATGATCTTCTAAGTCACAAATTACCATGAGATCAGGCTGAACAATACTTACTTGTTCTGGAGTTCTTCTTAATTCAATATCGTAAGGTGCGACGATAGGAGTGCAGGTGGAATCTTGAAAATAATTCGAAAAGATGACAGTTAACTTCGTAACGGAATATTGATGTGCAGTTTTTGGAGAAGCAAGTAAAAAAATCTCCCCATCAATATATTCATATCTTTCATCTGAATTTTGTTGTATTTGTAAAAATTCATCATAAGTTGCTCTTTTTCCGTAGCCATATACAGGTGCTATTTCTTGAATAATTTCCCTAGCGACTGTTCCTTGAACTTGATTGCAATTTTTCACAGTCGACAGTTTAGCAATTTCTGTTCCGTTCCGTGTAATAAAAATATCCTCCTGAGCAGCTAAAATTAAATACTTCCCAAAATTATTTTGTAATTCTGTAGAGCTTACCTTCACTTATATCACCACCTTAAAAATAGATAAAATAGATAAAATAGCTAATGTAGCTAATCATATTATAAAACTTCTTAAGGAGAGTGACAAGTGGAAATAGCGCTTATTAAATACTTGTAATCTTTATTAACATTAACTTTTTTTATCTATCGAATTCTTCATGCGAGTAGAGATTATGTAATCTAGCGGAATAGATAGTTACACTAAATAAAAAGGGATACCCAAGTGAATTTCTACTCTCTGGGTACCCCTTACTCTTATTTAAAACACTTTAGTCGTCCAATCCTCACAATTCCAAATATCTGTCGCAATGTCACGATAGAATTCAGGTTCGTGGGATACCATTAAGATACTTCCTTTATATGCCTTTAAAGCACGTTTTAATTCTTCTTTTGCGTCCACATCCAAGTGATTGGTAGGCTCGTCAAAAATTAATATATTCGTTTCTGTGTTTAAAATTTTACACAAACGAACTTTCGCTTTTTCCCCACCAGAAAGGACTTCGACTTTACTTTCGATATGTTTCGTCGTTAATCCACATTTTGCAAGTGCAGCACGGACTTCAGCTTGATTTAAACCTGGGAACTCGCTCCAAATCTCTTCAATACAAGTGTTGTAGTTGGCTTCTTTCACTTCCTGTTCGAAGTAACCGATGTGTTGATACTCACCACGTTCCACTTTACCCGAAATCGGATCAATCAATCCAAGAATACTTTTTAAAAGAGTAGACTTACCAATACCATTTGCACCAACGAATGCGATTTTTTGTCCTCGTTCCATTTGCAAATTAAGAGGGCGAGAAAGTGGTTCATTGTAACCAATCACAAGATCCTCCGCCTTGAAAATCCAACGACTAGCTGCACGAGCTTCTTTGAAGTTGAACTCTGGTTTTGGCTTTTCTTTTCCTAATTCAATAACGTCCATTTTGTCTAGTTTCTTCTGACGTGACATCGCCATATTACGCGTTGCCACACTTGCCTTGTTACGAGCAACGAAATCTTTCAAGTTAGCAATTTCTTGTTGTTGACGCTTAAAAGCAGACTCTAGTTGTTGCTTCTTCATTTCATAAATATTTAAGAAGTTATCATAGTCACCAACATATCGATTTAACTCTTGGTTTTCCATGTGATATATCAAGTTTACAACGCTGTTTAAGAATGGAATATCATGCGAAATTAAGATAAATGCATTTTCATACTCTTGTAAATAGCGCTTTAACCATTCAATATGTTGCTCATCTAAATAGTTTGTAGGCTCGTCCAGTAATAGAATCTCAGGCTTTTCTAGTAAAAGCTTAGCTAGCAATACTTTCGTACGTTGCCCACCGCTAAGGTCATCAACATCGCGATCAAGTCCAACACCATCTAATCCTAGACCACGAGCAACTTCCTCTACTTTTGCATTAATTTGATAGAAATCATTACTATCTAACGTTTCCTGTAGCTCTCCAACTTCTGCAAGCAGTGCATCAATATCAGCACCTTCATCACCCATTTTTCCATAAAGCTCATTGATCTCTGCTTCTGCATCAAATAGATATTGAAAAGCTGTACTCAAAGCGTCACGTATCGAAGAACCTTTTTGAAGAACAGCATGTTGATCTAAATAACCAACACGTACTTTTCGTGACCACTCCACTTTCCCCTCGTCCGGTTGTAACTTCCCAGTAACAATATTCATGAAAGTAGACTTACCTTCACCATTCGCCCCAATTAATCCAACGTGTTCTCCTTTTAAAAGTCGGAAGGACACGTCATTAAAAATCGCACGATCACCGAAACCGTGACTTAAACCTTGTACGTTTAATACGCTCATTTTTTTACCCCTCATCTAATGTCATATGTGGATATCTTACTAGATTTAGATTACTTTTTCTATTTATTTTTTATGGAAAATGTAATTGAAGTGGACAAGGGGACAGGTTTATTGTCCAGGAAAATTATTACAGATAGGGTTAACTTTCAGTATTAATTTGAATTGGTAAGGTTATACCAGTCTGCATCCAGAACAAAGAGCAGTTGATATAGCAACCTATTGTGTGGGCAATTAAACGTTCATTTGCTAACACAATTATATAAAGTATAATAAGAGAATAGAAAAATACGGCAAAAGAAAGACTCTTGTTTATTATTAAACAAAAGCCAACAGTCCCTTATATAGTAGAAAGATTAATTTAAATAGTAAGTCGACTTCTTAACAGGAGGACAAAGATGAAAATTTATGTGGATGCAGATGCTTGTCCGGTGAAAGACATTATTATTTCTGAAGCAAGGAATCTTGAAATTCCAGTTATCCTTGTTACAAGCTTTTCTCACTTTTCTAATGCAGAACAGCCATCAGGAGTGGAGACCATTTATGTTGATTCTGGAGCAGATGCAGCAGATTATCGGATTGTGAAGTTGGTGGAAAAAGGAGATATGATTGTGACGCAAGATTATGGTCTTGCATCACTAGGTTTAGCAAAAGGAGTGATCGTCCTCCACCATAAAGGATTTACATATACAAATGAAAACATTGACCAGTTATTACAAACACGTTATTTCAGTGCCATGGCTCGAAAAAGTGGACAGCGAACAAAGGGACCAAAGCCTTTTACAGCAGAAGACCGGGAGCAATTTAGGGATCTTTTTAAACAGGTTATTTCTCGTGAAAAATTAGGCTAAACTCAAGATGCAAAAAAGAAATAAATAGCTTTATGTTTTTAAAAACACAAATGCAACAACAGCTAATGAAGTAAAATAAAGAACTACATACACGATTTAAGAGCTAACTATTGGAGGTTATATAAATGGAAGAAATTAAACACTTACTATCTAAGGCTTTAAAGTCAAACAAAGAAGTAATAAAAGGCCAAGAATTCAGCGTTGAGGCACATTTGAAAAAGAGGTCTGATAATTATATTACTCTTTATGCAAATGATGTTGTTGTGGCTGTATATGATGCAGATGACCAAGATTTAAATATACTCAAACATGACTATAAGAAAGCAGTTAAATTTTTTGGTGAATGTCTGGAAGATGAGGGAATGGAAGTATATATAGATGAGGCCTTAATGGATTGATATTTTATACTGTCATTTTTCGACTTGGGTATTATGTATTATATAAACCTTGAACTAGCAGTGCTGATTGTATTTTTTATCACGTATCTTCCAATGGGGATGTTGTGTTGATAAAAAGAGAGAAGATGAAAAATGGACATTAATAATCGGGACCAGTATTACTGGTTCTTTTTTGTGCCAAAAGGATAGCGTAGTGTCGGTTTGCTACCTAGGAAATACGAAAAACGAGTTCTGCTGCATCGGAAGCAAGAGAACCGTCCCTGTGCTTTCCTTTTAAATTGGCTATTTTATACATACCATTCAGCACTATTATTCGTTAAAATAAACATTGTTGACTTTCACGATAATTTCACAAATTATACCTGTCCAATGTACTTGTGTTTGATAACAAGACATGGAGCATGATATAAGTTAAAAGAATTGGAACATTTGACTTTAAATTTCTTGACCGAGTGTCAGAAGTTGCATTTATAGAGAGGATTTGAGTTTGAAATGAAAGAAAATTTTTGGCGTGATTTACCCAAGCCATTTTTTGTATTGGCACCGATGGAAGATGTGACAGATGTAGTTTTTCGTCATGTAGTAAGTAAAGCAGGTCGACCGGATGTATTCTTCACAGAGTTTACGAACTCAGATAGCTTTTGTCATCCAGAGGGCAAAGAAAGTGTGCGTGGCCGTTTGCTTTTTACAGAAGATGAACAGCCAATGGTGGCACACATTTGGGGAGATAATCCCGAGTATTTCCGTCAAATGAGCATTGGTGTGGCGGAGATGGGATTTAAAGGGATCGATATTAACATGGGCTGCCCTGTACCAAATGTGGCATCAAGAGGGAAAGGTAGTGGCCTTATTCTTTTCCCAGATGTTGCGGCAGAACTTATTCAAGCTGCAAAAGCGGGCGGGCTGCCTGTTAGCGTGAAAACACGACTTGGCTTTAATGAAGTAAACGAGTGGGAAGAGTGGTTAACGCATATTTTCAAACAGGATATTGCGAACCTTTCTATTCATTTACGTACAAGAAAGGAAATGAGCGCAGTAGATGCGCATTGGGAGCTCATTCCGGAAATCAAAAAATTACGTGACCGTATCGCACCAAATACGCTACTAACGATCAATGGAGATATTCCCGACCGTCAAGTTGGACTGCAGCTGGCTGAAAAATACGGGATTGATGGCGTTATGATTGGCCGAGGTATCTTTAAAAATCCTTTTGCTTTTGAAAAAGAGCCAAAAGAGCATAGCAGTAAGGAATACCTTGATCTCTTAAGACTGCAGCTCGATCTTCAAGATCATTATGCAGAACAAGTGCCACGTTCCATCACAAAGCTTCATCGCTTTTTCAAAATTTATGTGAAAGGGTTCCGTGGGGCTGGTGAATTAAGAAATCAACTAATGAACACGAAATCAACAGATGAAGTGCGTGCATTGTTGGATGAGTTTGAGCAGGATTGAAATTCAGGGACAGACCAACATGAATTTAAAATTCACCACTCAAAATGAAAATGGTTGATTAGCCTTGTTTCCTTTGTGGCGATGATAGAGATAGCCGAGTGTTAAGGCCGGGTGTCAGTGATGCTAATAGCTCGAGGGACAGACGGGTCTTATAGACTTAGTGCACCACGGATTGTTGCCATGAGCACGCAGGGTAGATTGCACGAACAGTCTTGAAGCTCGGCTACCACTACTTATTGCCGAAGGAGGCATTTATTATGGAAGTCATTCATCCCCGTGTATGTGGACTTGATGTTCACAAGAATAGTATTACAGCTTGTATTATTATCAAGCGCAAGAAAGAGATTCGTACCTTTGGTACGATGACAGATGATCTTTTAGAATTACTTGATTGGATACAAGAGAACCAGTGTCCAATTGTTGCGATGGAAAGCACCGGAGTTTATTGGAAGCCCATATACAACCTACTCGAAGTCTCAGACATTGAAGCACTAGTTGTTAACGCTCAACATATTAAGAATGTACCTGGAAGAAAGTCCGATGTTCGTGATGCACAATGGATTGCTCAATTACTTCAACATGGACTGATTAATGGTAGTTTTATTCCTAACAGAGAACAGCGCGAATTAAGAGAGCTTGTTAGATATCGTAGAAGTTTAATAGAAGAAACTGCTCGTGAATCTAATAGAATCCAAAAAGTATTAGAAGGTGCTAATATTAAGCTTGGGTCTGTTGCTTCAAATGTTCTTGGTGTCTCTGGAAGAAAGATGTTACGTGCTTTAATAGAAGGGAATTTGAATCCAGAAATATTGGCAGAAATGTCTTTAGGTGCACTTAGAAAGAAGATTCCTGCTTTACAAAAAGCTTTAAAGGGGCTAGTTGGAACTCATCAACAATTTTTATTAGCTAGACAACTTGACCATGTCGAATACTTGGAGAAACAGATCGAGTTTATCGATAAAGAATTGGCTGAAAGACTTAGCCCTTCATCAGAAGAGATTAATTTGGTTATGTCAATTCCGGGTATCGGTAAGAGAACTGCAGAACAGATTCTAGCTGAAGTTGGAACGGACATGAGTCGCTTTAATAGTGATAATCATTTAGCTTCCTGGGCTGGAATGGTTCCTGGAGAAAACGAAAGTGCTGGTAAAAAAAAAAGCGCGCGCACACGTAAGGGAAATAAGTACCTAAGGAGTGCTTTAGTAGAAGCAGCTAAAACTGTTGGTCGTTCTAAAAACTTTTTTGGAGCTAAGTACAGGAGGATTAAGGCTCGTAGAGGCGGAAATATTGCTTCAGTAGCTATAGGACGCTGTATTTTAATAGCTGTTTATCATATTCTGATAACTAAAAAGCCATTTCAAGATCTTGGTGAAGACTACCATTTAAATCGCAAGAAAGATCAAGAAGTCAAACGTGCCATTAAAAGAATTGAAAAGCTGGGTTATTCTGTAGAAATATCAGAACTACCAGCCTAATTTCGGTTTTAATATTATACTTTAATTTAAAGGTCATCCTTTTTTTAAAAAAGGATTTAAGACCTCTTCTTTAGTATGGCTTTCTATCGGAATTTATTTTCAGGGTAGACCCCTTGTATAATCAAGTGATACAAGGGGTCTGTCCCTTTTTTGCTCAACTAAAAGGTTTATTAAAAAAATTAGGAAGCTTAATACTTTTTAATAGAAATGCAGAACGTATGTTTTGTATAATTAGTTTAGCAGCTACATAAAGCGGATGGGCGGTTGATCATCTCCTCTAGAAGGGAGGTGGTTGTATGGTGACATATGAAGCAATGAACATGCTTTTTCAGTTTGGGGTGTTTTTGGTAACCACTCTAACTGCACTCGTTGCAATGATTGCACTTGTCACCAATAAAAAAGAGAAATAACCGCCCCCACGACCAATGGAAATGCGGTTACTTCTTCAGTTAAACTGTTTATTCAATTGGTCAGCCGCTCTTCATGCGGCATGTAGTTGCTTGACTGAGTGTTCACAGCACTCGGTCTTTTTTTATTATGTTACATAAATTATATATTAATGAATGTAGTCATTGCAATTATTAAACTACTTAATGTACGGTTTTGACTTTTGTCGTAAACAGAATGGAACAAGGGACTAAAATAAGTACAGTAAAACTACATAGGTTCTGTACCTATTCCCTTGATTCATTTTTTAAATCCAGCTGCAAAGAAGGGACCATTTATGGTCATTGTAGATATAATTCTAGCTATCTCTTGTGGTGATTCCTCTCTATCGCTATTCAGCCATTCTTGGATAACACCAATATGTGCGGAAGCAATATAAGAAACCAAATATTCTGGTGGAACAAGAAGGACTTCCCGCTTGAAAGCAGAATTTTTATTACTATCAAATAGGGCTTTTCGCATAAACATTTTCAACTTTGATTGAAAAGTTATATCCCCATTTGGCCCTAACATAGCTTTCATAAATCCTCTATTTTGATTTAAAAACTCAATAAATGGAACAAGAAAAGGTAAGGGAATCGTATTCGGAGTATTGGTTTCAAGGTCAGCGATGACTTTTGGAATGTTTTTTAAAATCTTGTTCTCCATTTCTTTCACTAATTCTCCCTTTACTTCTTCAAGTTCTTCTTTTAAACGGGAAAAAGGTCTTCGCCTTCTTCTTGTGCATCTCTTAAAGCTATCTCCCATACATCGTCCGACTCATGTATAGGGAGGAGGTTACATGTTGCAAATTCTCTTTTCGTCTCTTTTGAAATATTCCACATAAAATCACCCTCAAAATAGTTGGTAAAAATAGTATACTATAATAAAAGTATTCTAGGGACAGACACCTCAGTGCATCAAGTGAAATAAGGTGTCTGTCCCTAATTTTCATTATTTAAATTTTTTTAATCTTTTTGAAACAAATATTAACGTCACACGACTTGTTAGTAAAGGGGGGATGTAGGTGAGTAAAGAGGTAGATGTTGAAGAGCTATATTTACAATATTATAGAGATATTTATCAGTTTGCTTTATATTTTTCAAACAACAAACAGGATGCGGAAGATATTACACAAGAAACGTTTATAAAAGCGATGAAAAATATACATTTACTAAGAGATACTTCACGAGCGAAATATTGGCTGCTTTCTATTTCAAAACATACAGCAATTGATCATCTGCGGAAAAAGAAGTTGAAGAACTTATTACCTGGAATATTAGAAAAACTGAGTAGGCAAGGTGAAAATGAATCATTAGATAATCAATTACTTTTAAAAGAAAAATGGGAAGAAATCCAACTCGTACTTTTAAAAATAAAGCCACATTATCGCAGTTTACTTATTCTACGTGGGATACAGGAATTATCCGTGAAAGAGACCGCAGAAGTTTTACAATGTACAGAATTAAAGGTGCGGGTAGATTTTCACCGTGCTGTGAAATTGTTGAAAAAAGAACTGCACTTGCTGGAAGGGGGAAATTCGGATGAAAAAGATAGAACAACAGCTTCAAGAAGCTAAACAACTACTTCAGCCAATAAAGCAACGTCCAGAGCTTGAACCAAATAGTGCGTTTGTTCAAGAGCTACATCAACGAATACAACGAGAAAAAACGAAGAAAAAGTTCAACCTAAACTTCTATCCGTTTTTCGCCACTGCTTCTGTCCTTCTCATTTTTACTATTTTTATATTATCTACTAACTTTAGTAACGAAGAAGCAGAGGAGATAGGAAAAGCATTTCCTATCCTAGAAACTTCCAAGCTTACATTGGTCGACACGTTTGCTTATGGAAATGAAGAAGGTCAAGTTGGCTTATATTTTGAAGGAATGAAAGATACGTTACCGGTTAGTGTGGCTGGTTTCGATGTGAAAGATGGGATCGTTTATCTTTTAGATGAGGCAAGATCTCAAGTAGTTATAAAAAGTGCGGAAGGAGAAACTACTTCATTTTCTATTCAACAGAGCGGATTGAAACCTGTTGGTTTAGACGATATTTTAGTGTCCGAAAATGGGGATATCTATATTCTCTATACCGAAAGAAACTTAGTTTATCAATATAGTGAAAATGGAGATCTGATTGAAACGCATTTACTCTCAGGCGTATATTCGTTTTTTCCTGATTCATTATTAGAATTAGAAAATAATCAAATTATTGTCAGTCAAAGACAGGAACGGTTTTTCAGTTTAGAAACTAACGAGTTCATGAATCGTGAAGAACTTCCATTTCAACTAGAACAAGTGAATCGTAAGGAATCTACGTTGCAAATTTTAAAAGGAGGGAAAATGGAGGAGATTACGCTGTTTTCAGAATTAGGGTTAGCAGAACGAGCGGTTCTTGATTTAAGAGAAGAGCATGTTTTGTATACGCAAACTGTAAAGCCACCAGTGATGGAATCTATTTCGGAAACGCACGTGTATGCGCTTGACCGAGAAGGAAGTATTGTTGGAGGAATACGTATTCCGGAAGAAAAATTTATGGAAACTCCGCAATTGCCACAGAAATTTTTGAAAACGGATGGGGATTCTATTTATCTTCTTATTCCAGAAAAAGAACATGTTGCCTTATATGAAATAACGCTTGGAGAAAAATATGAAAGCTTCGCCAAGGAGCAGCTCGCAGAAGTGGATAATGGTTTTGACTATGAAACATTTGGTAGTCCGTTCCCACAATTAGAAGCGGAAATAAATAAGATATTTATCGATGGATTATTAGAGTATGGTAACGAGCAATCGTTAAATGGAGTAGCGATCGATGAAAACGGAACGGTAGTGATTGATTTTAAAGATTTTCTCGCACCTAGCCCGGCAAATGCACAAGCGCAGCAGTTATTCGAAGTATTGAAAGCTGCAACGTTTGAGAAGTTTCCGCAAATTGAACAAATCTACTTTCAATTTGATGGCAGCTTTAGCGCGTGGTGTTACTGGTTAGAAAGTACGGAGGAACCCTGGAAGCGAAAAGACGCTATAGGAGCTTCGTTACAAGATGAGCTAACACTAACAGAAAAGACTGCGGCGCTTTTCAAAGATTTGGAGGATCTTAATTGGGAAGGCATCGCAACGCATGTGCACGAAGAGAAAGGGTTAACATTCTCCTTCTATGCTAGCTTGGGAAGCTTTGATAGCGGCGAATTGACGTTTACAAAGTCTGAGGTTGCTAATTTAGGAAATGATAATACATCGTATGTTTGGGGCTATGATAATGCTGATAGAGGGCATGAATATTCACCAAATAATTATGTAAAGGAAATACTACTCAAGCATCAGTATTCAAAGGAAGTGTTAGATTACGCTGTTGTCACTTTCAACAAACAAGCGTATGTAAGTGGTGGCGTTAGAAACACCATCCATGAAAACTACCCAGATGCAGTGTATGTAGACTACTTTTCTCCACCACCTGAAGGCGAATATGGTGAATATTACTGGCAAGCACTACGATTTGTCTACGAACAAACTGACAACCAATGGCTCCTAATCGCCATCGTAAGAGATGTCCACAACCCGTAAAAAGGAGGGACAGCTATAGTGCCAGACCCTCAGTTCGGTAAAACTTTACCGTATTGGGGGTCTGGTCCTTTTTTTCTTTTTCCCATTTGGATGTGACAGAGTCCTTTTCAAAAAAAGAGATTCAGTAGAAAAGAATAGGGAATATAAAAGGAAAAAAGATTGTATTTGGGAGGAATTATATGAAAAAGATAATTTCATATGGTAAAGCAATGATAAAGGAGTTTTCTAATGACGATGTACCTTTACTTGCAGCGGCGCAAGCATACTATTATATTTTAAGTTTTGTGCCAATGATTGTATTAATTTTTGCTATTTTACCGTACCTAAATATTAACCCTACACAGGCTATGGAAGTAATAGAGAGTGTGATGCCAAGTGCTACGGTGGCAGTGTTTGAGGAACAAATTATTAGTATATTAACAGAGCCTAATGGTGGGTTACTTACGGTGGGTATTATTGGAACCATATGGTCTGCTTCAAATGGTATGAATGCATTTATTACTGCACAGAATGTGGCGTATAACGTAAAGGATAACCGTTCTTTTATTAAGAAAAGGTTATTATCCATAGGATTAACATTTGGAATAATCATTGCGTTATTAGTAGCATTAGTACTTCCTGTTTTTGGCGATCTATTAATAACTACTATTGGTTCTCTAGTGTATATGACAAACGAAGTAGAAATGATGGTAAGAGTGTTAAGATGGGTTGTAAGTCTCATCATCATTGTCACAATAATCTCTGCTCTTTATCATTTTGCACCAAATATAAAATTACCTTTTAAAACAGCTATACCAGGAGCAGTGTTTGCGACTGTTGCATGGCAGTTAACTTCTTTAGGTTTTTCTTACTACATTAGTAACTTTGCCAATTATTCAGAAACATATGGAAGCCTAGGCGGAGTGTTTATGCTCATGTTATGGTTCTATCTTATCGGTATCATTCTAGTAGTTGGAGCAGAATTAAATGCTATTCTATATCGTAAAAAGCGTATTCAAGTACATGTAAAGAATATAGATAAAACAAGTATTCAATAAAGTAACAGGCCGAACCATGTATAGAAGGTTCGGCTTTTTAATGTTTAGGTTGTGAAAATTCCCATTCATGGTCCGATTCATGAATAGGGAGGAGGTTATTTGTTAATAAAGCTTCTTTAGCTTCTTTTGAAATATTCGCATAAAATCACCTCAAAATAGTTGGTAAAAATAGTATACTATATAGTATAGCTATAGTCTTTAATGTTGGTATTATAGGAAGTTACAAAGTGAATGGATATATATAGTTTGCATAGAAAGTGGAATTAGGGGGAGTCACATGAATGAGATATTTTCAACAATTTTGTGCGTTGGCTTAGTTTTTGGTTTAATAATAAAACATGATACGGCCTCTCGAGTTCATTTCCACCTATAAAAAAGTCAATAATGAACTTGATACGCCCTCTCAAGTTCATTTCTACTAAAGAATAAGTCTAAAATGAACTTGATAAGGTCTTTAATAAATGAATCAATTTCTTAATTACGGTTCGTTTAATGAAAACGAACTTTTTAGTATAATGCACAATAATATGTTCGTTTTAAGGCGAATATATACAGATTTCTGTGCTATTATTCGTTTTTCGTATAGTAGTCATACATTATGAAACGGAATCAAATGCCCTTTGTAATTCTTTTTACTATATAATTTAAAGCAAAAACAGCCAGCCACAGGGTAACGAGAATGATCATTAAACGGATAAGACTTATTAAAACTATATTTTGAAGATGTTCCGTTAAAATTGGATTACTATAGTAGATACTAACCCCCGCAATTGTTGTAATGATAATAAAAGAAATAACAATACTTAATTGTTGGATCTTATTAAGTTTTACTACCAGTTCTCTGAAATCTCAAGTGAAAAGTTAAGTTAAGTTAAAGACCAGACCCCTCTACTATAAGTATTTTCGGAGTGGGGGTCTGGTCTTATTCCAAGTTAAAAACTTCTCAAGTTCGTTTCCACCTATGATAAAGTCAATAATGAACTTGATACGGCCTATCAAGTTCATTTCCACTTATGAAAAAATCAATAATGAACTTACAATAAACATCAACAAAGTGAGCAGGGTTTAATTTTTCACCCGTTACACGGCTAATTTTTTCATTCCAGTCATAAAGTGCAGCTGGTTTGAAGAATTGATGGATGAGCATTTCTCCCGTTTCTTTTGTGAAAAATTCAGGGGAAACCTCCGTTTCAATATGACGAAGAAGTTGTGCGGCCATTAATTCTCCAAGCAGATAATTTTGGTAGTAAACAGGTGCTAATGTAAAATGAATTTTTGCAGCCCAATCTGGGTTATCCGTTTCATCAGGAGGAGTGACTAGCTGAATTTCCTCTACTGTTTTCCACCATAAAGCGTTTAGATCTTGATCGGGATTTTCGTACAGTTCTTTTTCAAAAAATACAAAAGTAATAATCCATCTTGCTGCAATAAGCATTTGTAACTGTTGGAACTTTTCTAATTCAGGAGCAAGTCTATTTACGGTTGCTTCATCCACTTGTAAAAAGCGTTTTAGCCAACGTGGGTCTTTGCCCATTTTTCCAAATAACATCGCGATCGCTTCAGTTGTTAACGTATGACTTACTGTACGTAATCCAAATGGAAGGCTAGAGTCTACATATTTGAAATAAGCTGCATGTCCAAATTCATGTAGGTTCGTTTCCATCCAATACGCATCTTCCGTTAAATTACAAAGGACCCGAACGTCACCTTCGCGGTCAATATCCGTGCAAAAGGCTGTTGGGTTTTTCTTTTCTCTAGGGAACAAATCGCTTTTCTCATATAGGTCATCAATTTCGATTCCCATGGAACTAAACGTATCAGTTGTAATTTGGACAATATCCTTCCCTTGATAAAAAGGGTCTAGATTGGTTGAATCAGATGGTGGTGCCTCTTGGAAAAATGGATCGACATAATGCCATGGACGAATATCCTCTGGATTAATTCCAAATTTAGTTGCTAAACGCTCATCTAGTTCTTTCTTCATCGCGCGATACGCTTCATCGGATTGCGCAATAAGTTCGTTGAAGATAGCGAATACCTCGTCACGGTCCAGTTCTTGAAGAGCAAAGCCCATTTGATGATGGTTATTAAACCCCAGTAGTTGTGCTGCTTCATTGCGCTTCTTTACAAGCTCAAGCAGGTCTTTTTCTACGACTTTCCCAACATCCTTACTAGCAAACCATACTTTTTTCCGTAATTCTTGGTCATCACTATTAACCAAAACCTCTCGAATATCATTGGCAGAATATTTTTTGCCATCCACTTCAGGCGAATGGGTGTTAAATAATAAATTTAGTTTTGAAGAGCGTTTTGCTAAATCAGCGATGGTTTCTTCAGGGAGTTGGTTACCTTTCATTTCGTTTAGTAGAAGTTGAAGTTGGCGTTTTTCAATCTCCGTTACGTTTTCAGTTGCTAGGAATTGTTTTACTTTTTCGTATGTATCTTTTGAAGAAAATAAAAAATTGTACCGAGTGTCTGCTTCACTTAATTTAGCAGCCCATTCAGAATCTCCAGTTGTTTGGGCCATCCAGCTTGACTGACAAGCATCTTTGTAAAAAACTTGCATTTGGTCATTCATATCTTTAAGAAATGTTTGTAATGTTTCCATTTGTAACGCAACCTTCCTATATCTAAGTTCACAATAGTAACATTATTAAGAATTCGTTTAATATATTCTTAAACCTTTAAAAGCTTAAAAAATATTAAAAAAGTGGCTGTTAAAAAAAGGTAAGTAAAGTTCATCACAAAAAAGAAAAATGAGAAAGTGGCCAGTCCCCCAGGTCGGTAAAACTTTATCGTACGGGTGGTCAGGCACCGATTTCAGGACAAGTAAAGTACATCATTACACCAAAATGAAAGTAGATTTTTTTATTAAATTGACAATCCTTTATTTCTAGGAAAACTAAGATACTACACCTAAAGTTGTCTCTCGTTTATCTAAAGTAATCAGTATTAAATTCTAAAACTTCTTTAAAATAACGTTGAAACGCTCCTTCTCCCCTAAACGTTAATGATAGTATAGGAGATACTTCGAGACACGCTTTTTTATACGCAGTGTCATTATCTAGTTTTGAACTATCAAGAATTCCCAAGTAGACCATTTTACTGATTAAATCGCTTGGTCTTAAATGATAAGCCTTTGCAAGCATTTCTTTTCCTATGTTTTCCCATTCTTCATGTTCTCCAAAATAATATGGGAACATGGAAATCATGTAACCAAATGTCCAAAGAAAATCAGGTTGATCACTATACTTCCTGAACCCGTGAATTGTTAATTCTTTTAATAAATTTTCATATTCTTCATGCAGCAAGTCGGTTGTTTCGATGCATCCCCATTCAACAACTACATACCAACACAAAAAGCTCAATCTAATAAATTTCTTAAGATCTTTTTGGTCATTTTTCCATTCTAAGTACATATAATTCTTTGCTTCATACCATTTTTCTTGTTTTTCTAGTTCATCAGCCTCTTTCCAATACCAATCAGTCATGCAGCACACCTCATTTAAGCTGTTTCTATTTGCAATAAAGCTTGTTAGTGATAGATGAATGAGTTATGAAAGGAACCATTAAACTCGCGACTATTATAGAGTCAACCTTGTTTTCAACAAAAACATAAGACATTATAAACTCCTTCTATATATTCCATCCTTACCGTATGCATAAAGAAAAGTTCCGCGCATAAATACCGGACCGTTGATCTGTTTTCCATCTTTATCTACTAATTGGAGTTTCTCCTTTTTTCTCATGGTAGTCTTATTTAATCGGTAACGCATCAATGTGTATGTATCTAATTGCGCAATAATACCCGATTGGTCAATAATGAATTGATCTAACGAATCTTTACCTTCTACACGGTAGCGGAAGCTTTCTTTCATTTCAGTAAGTTGAACAAGATGAAAATCATCATTATAGAAGTAATACACTTCTTTTGAACTTAAAACATTTAAAGCACAACAATCAATCATTCCATCATTACGAACATTCCATAATTTATGACCGTTCATTGTAAAGGCATTAAGGCCAGCACTTCCGATAGGTTCATCCCAACCGAAGTTTCCAAATATCCCTTCATCAAAATAACTTACCCAAATGGTATCGGTTTCGTCTATTTGCATATGACTAATACCATCACCTAGAGTGAATGCTTCTATTAGTTGCCCGTTTGGATTATATCTTCTTGCATTTCTTTCGATGGCATTCCCTTCTTTTAAACATCGACCTTGAACAATCAATAAAGTTCCATCTGAATATACATCTATTTCTGTCGGGATGAGAGGAACATTTTTTAGTTCAACGGTTTCTACACTTTCTCCTTTAATCATCTGAATGGTCCAATTGTGTTTATGTACAGGACGTTCAAAAAAATCTAGCTCCTTACTATCACTTTCAATTAGTAGCAATGTCCCGTCTCTCGTTATTTGACCATCCACATAATTTAAGGTGGAGGAGTAGTCGACAACCTTCTCCAAAATTAATTTTTCCATTTTATCATCCTTATCTAAAAATAAACATTCATTATTTTACTTAACTTAGCAACGTATTCAGCTGGACATTCCTTCAAGCTTTTCTTCATCTTTGTATCTTATATATTCCTTTGGACGATAAAAATATATAGCCTCTAAATCTCTCATGGCAATTGTCAACTGACTTTCTGGACATTCAAATAATACTCGATACGCAAAGCCGTCAGCAGTTTTTTGTAATTCATCATAAATAAACCAGTGTCCAACTTGTCATGGTACATCCGTTTCTTCAGATGTAATACCTTTAAAAATCAAATGAATAAGCGCTTTTGCGGAAAAGCCACCGTCTGTATTAACGTAAAGATGGAGCATATCGCCTATCTCGTTCCATCGAAAAACCCAATTAAAACCATTCAATATATTCATTATACAAATAATATCAAAGGGGATATAATCTATTCAATTAGTAAAATTGTTATCTTATCTAAAATAGGCGAGAAAACTCCCTCTTCAAGTAACCCGTAAGAGTGGTAAGTGGTGGGTAGTTCAAAGAATGTAAGATTGTTGGAGGACAACCAATTGAAGGTACAGAAACAAGTGCAGTTTGTTTTTTCGCAGAAGAAGAATTACCTAATCTATCAACGGAACGAAACACAAGATCACAAATTAAACAGTAATTATGAAATTGATTCAAATATTAGGGGGAATAAAGAGTGACTAAAACATTAAGATTTTTCTTCTTTTCATTAATAATATTATCTTTCTTGAATGGTTGTAATGCAGATAATACTAATAAGGAATTATTTGAGTTTAAAGGTTCGTATATTGGAGAAAACAGTGCAGTTGGAAACATTGTTAGGAACTTACCAAGCGGTGATAATTTAGAGGGATTTGAACTTAAAACAAAAGAAGAACCTTATGGAATGATTTTAAACTATAAAGGCATAGAAGCTGAGGAAATAGAAAAAAAGCATAAAGAAACAGCAATTTATAATGCTACGTTCATATTCGTTTTGGTTCAGAATGCAGAATGGATTACTTTTAATTTTGAAAATCAGGAATACCAAATAACAAAAGAAAATCTACAAGATTGGTACGGTAAAGAATTAAGTGAGTATTCGAGTGAAGAAGAACTCAGAAAACTAACCCTAAAATATTTAGAAGATGAAAATAAAATAAATGACTTATTAAAGTAAAGGGCAGCTAGTGGAATAAAAAAGATAAAAAAGCTTAGAGAATCTGGACTCTCTAAGCTTTTTACGTATGTAGTCGTTAATTTGGGGCTTTGGGGCAAGTCCCAGTTCGGTAAAACCTTTACTTACTGGTGGTCTGGCCCCGATTTCTTTGGCAAAAACTTTAGATCCTTTACCATTACCTGTACCACTTTCCTACTCGAACGTTTGTTAAGTATTATACAGAGAACAAAAAAACAGGCCCTCTATAAAGAGCCTGTTTGTATAAACATTTTAAGATTAAGCTTTTTGAACGTTAGCAGCTTGAGCTCCACGAGCACCTTGCTCAACGTCAAACGTTACTTTTTGACCTTCGTCTAAAGATTTGAAGCCGTCACTATTGATTGCGGAGAAATGTACGAATACATCGTCACCATTTTCACGTTCGATAAAGCCAAAACCTTTTTCTGCATTAAACCATTTTACTGTACCTTGTTCCATTTTTGTTGCCTCCTAGTGCGTTATCACACAATGTATTACTATCCTTGCCAAAGTATCAAGATGAAAAGTTATTCATACTATCATTTACACCGAACAAAAATAATTCTTCTTTATTGTATCATAAAACAAAATGAATTTCAAGTTGTTGGGAATAGAAAAAATCCGCAAAGAAAAAGAAGAGCAATCACGCAGCTCAAAAAAGAAGTCATTATGATTGTTGTTTTGATCAAGTGCTTGATGTAATGGTTAATTGTTTGGGGTTAAAAGACATACAACCTATCGTTTTCAAGTGAAAAGTAATCTAAGTTAATTAGTAGAGGAATAAGCATTTGCGTTTAAAAATATACCTTCCCTTTATTGGTAAGCAAAACGACTCCTATTTTTTCTTTTTACTTTCTTTAATTTTTAATGAAAAAGTTATTGACGTGGAAAATAAATTTATGATATTATTAAAATTTTGATAAAAATAAGTATTTATGGTAAGATTAAGAAGGTTACCAAATATGGAGGTGGATTATTTGTTTCAAATTGGCGATAACATTATTTATCCAATGCACGGAGCAGGTATTATTAAAGACATCGAAGAGAAAGAAATCTCAGGGGAAAAACAACAGTATTATGTTATAAAAATGTTAATTAGTAATATGCAAGTCATGATTCCTGTTAGTAAAATAGTGAGTTCAAGTATACGTCCAGTTACTGACATAATTGCATTAAAACACATCATACACATTTTCCAGAATGGTGAATCAGATAGTTTACTTCCGTGGAAAGAAAGGTTTAAAGTTAACACAAACAAAATAAAAACGGGTAAAATACAAGAAGGTGCTGAAGTTGTACGTGATTTAATGCGTATGAAGAACGAAAATGCACTTAATTCAAGCGAAAAGAAAATGTTGAAAAACGCAAATGAATTTTTAATTAGTGAACTGAGATTAATTAAAGGGATCACTGAAAATCAAATAAAAAGTTTCTGTTAAGGTTAATTAAAGCATGTATAACACCTCCCGAAAATGTCTTGAAATTTTTGGGGAATATAATTAGTAGTATTAAAAGTAAATCATTTCAAAGAACATTCAACTGCTCCAACTCACTTTTAGAGCACCATTAACCTCTTTTGTTAATTCTACAATCTAATCCATTTTAATTGAATCCATTTCATAATTACGGTTCGTTTAATAGTCATACACTGTAACGAACTCCTTTAAATTTCTTTTACGAACGTTTGAAGTTTTATCAACCTGATAAAATAATCATTTGATTTTTGCAATCCTGATTCACACTGGCACGGACAAGGATCCGTAAGGATGAAAGAGAGGTAGGGCTTTCATTGTTTTAGGTAAACAATTTAATATTAAAAGAAATACAAAGAGCAGAGGGTACAGACACTCTGAATCATTTAGTGATTCAAGTTTCTGTGCCTTCTGCTCGTTTCGAATATGATAATATAAAGATATATTTAGCAAACACATTGTGGCCAGCACCCCTACGTTAATACTTATTATATCGATGGACTGGCCATTAATTAAGAAGATAGGAGAGAACAACTTGGAATCTTTAGTTGATTTTTTAGCGGGGATGGACAACCCTTCTCACCGAGAAAGAACGGAAGAAGTATTTAATTGGATAGAAGATAAATACCCTAACCTACAGTCAGTAATAAAATGGAAGCAACCGATGTTTACAGACCATGGTACATACATTATTGGTTTTAGCGTTTCTAAAAAGCATTTAGCTGTTGCTCCTGAAGCCGTTACGATTTCTCATGTAGAGGATGACATTGTTAAGGCAGGCTATGACTACACAAAGGAGATTATCCGAATTCCTTGGAATGGCCCACTGGATTACTCTTTACTGGAGAAAATGATTGAGTTTAATATTCAAGACAAGGCAGACTGTTCTACTTTTTGGCGCAAATAGAGGGATGGGGTTAAATTTCTCACTTAAGTTAGAAAGATAGCTAAATAGAAATTTTTAAACAAACGTTTGATTAAAGAATGTTTCGATTGGTTATGTATAAATGATCTATGTGCCTGAAGGTGAATTTAACATTTTAAATAGTAATTTTACAATAGTAATTTGCAGGCACTATTAACAGTTTTTCCATTTGAAAATGGAGTGCTAAATATATTTTACAATATTAGATACTAATAAATAGTAGAGAAATTCACATACTAAAAAAGTTACTTTTAGTATGGTGGTGAATAAGATGACAGATTGGAATAATCAAGCTAGTAGAAATAATAATGTACATTCGACAGTGACGATGAAGCAGGAAAGTATGGAAAATAAAAGAATACAATTGAATGTTCAAGAAGAAAATGGCATTGAAAACGGTCAAAATGTAAAGCCACAAGTTCGTCAGGAATAGTTAATGGGTCCAGGTATGATAGTTACTTACGTACCTGTGTTTTTTTCTTATGGATTGTCATATATGATTACCTATCAATGAAAGAAGAAGCAAAGAAAAGCTAAGGCACAACTAGTATCATTCGCTAGTTGTGCCTATTTTCGTGCAAAGCTTCCGATTGCCCCCTGTTAGAAACGTCCCCGTGCTTTAGAAATACCCCCTCCCATATTTAATAACTCAAAAGGGAAATCATACTCCGTAATAGAATATGGTATAGAAAACTATTATGGATTAGGTGGTATTATTGAAAAAAACAATCCCCAAAAAAATACATATTATTGGCTCTGTTGGAAGTGGTAAAACGACCTTAGCAAAAGAATTATCGTCGGCGTTAAATATACCTTACTATGAATTAGACAATGTGGTTTGGATAAGAAATAATTCTAGTGATATAAGAAGAACGGAACAAGAAAGAGAAGAGCATTTAAATGCAATAATTCAATCAGAAAGTTGGATTATCGAAGGGGTACATAATGAAGATTGGGTGAGCAAAAGTTTTGAAACCGCAGACTTGATTATTTATATGGATACAAAGTATTCAATTAGAACCTACCGAATAATAAAGAGATTTCTTAAACAAAAACTTGGATTAGAGAAATCAAATTACAAGCCAACAGTTGAATTGTTTTTTAAAATGTTCAAATGGAATCGGCACTTTGAGGAAGTTGGAAGAGTTAACTTTTTCAGCAAATATGGAAACAAAGATAAACTAAAAGTTATTAGCAACACAAAAGTTATTAACAGATACTTCAACGGCTAATGAAACGATTATTTAAGTCCTATGCTAAAGGAGCAAATTATTGTGACAAATATAGATAAGGAAATGACAGTACAACAACGTGAAGGTTTACTCCAAATATTGAAAGACCGATTCGAGAAAAATATAAACCGCCATGAAGGAATAGAATGGGCTAGAGTCCAAGCAAAATTGGAAACTAATCTTGAAAAACTGTGGTCTCTTAGTGAAATGGAAAGAACCGGCGGTGAGCCGGATGTAGTTAGTTATGATAAAGAGAAACACGAATACATCTTTTATGACTGTTCAGCGGAAAGTCCTAAAGGTCGCAGAAGTGTTTGCTACGACCGTGAAGCACTAGAATCAAGAAAAAAACACAAGCCAGAAAATAGCGCGATTGATATGGCTAATGACATGGGCATTGAACTTTTATCGGAAGAACAATACCGAGAGTTGCAGAAACTTGGAAATTTTGATATGAAAACATCGAGTTGGGTGAATACACCTGCTAATATAAGAAAACTTGGCGGTGCCATCTTTTGCGATCGTCGCTACGGCACTATCTTTATGTACCACAACGGAGCTGATTCCTATTATGCCGCAAGAGGTTTCCGCGGCTTGCTAAAGGTTTAAGAGTATTGTACATAAGGATTTTGTTTAGTGCAGGAATTGTGGTCGGTTTAGAATAGTGGGATAAAATAAAGACCGAGTTTCGTGGAAAAGAGGAACTTTCACGTAATTAGGTCTTTTTCTGTTCTTTATGGTTAAGGTTGAATGAAATATATTTTCATCCCGCAATGCAATTGAATTGTGTTTCAATTTATTGGCGTTGTGTTTCAATTTCACGCCTTTCTGTTTCAATCCACAAGCCTTGTGTTTCAATTTTAATGTGGAAACGTTAATCCTTACATTTGTGTTTCAATTTATACATGTTGTGTTTCAATCACGCACTTTACTGTTTCAATCCGCAAGTCTTGTGTTTCAATTCACCCCCCTCCTCCAAACCATATTAATTTACAACAAATCAATCCTCACACTTCTTTCGCTCACCTCCCATTCGAAACCTAGTTTAAATGTGAAACGAACCCCGTCCCCATTTCACATGCATATTTTTCCACGTTGGTGCAAAAACTAAGGTGAAATTGTGAAAAGGAGGTTTTACATAATGCAAAATCAAAATGCACAAGATTACGTGAATCAAAGTATGTCGTCTGTTCAAAGTACAATGGGTAGTTTACAACAAGCATTAAGCTGTGCGGAAAAGCCAGAAAACAAAAACAAAATTGAACAAGCAATCCAATCGCTTCAATCCGTTCAACAAGACTTATCTAGCTATCAAGATTAAGAAGAATGCAAAAAGAGCCTGTCCATTGGAAGGCTCTTTCAACTTTTACGGAAGTGGAAATGTAATTAAAAATGTTGTGCCGTGTTTAGAAGTGGTATGAACTTCTATCTTCCCATTATGATTCTCTATAATCCGTTGAACAATCGTTAGACCTAGTCCAGTTCCAGATTCTTTTGAAGTAGAAAATGGATCGAAAAGTGTTTTCTTCATATACCCCTCAATACCACTGCCAGTGTCTGAAATAAACAGTTGGTATGAATGGCTCTCTTTTTTGGAGTGAATAGAGATCGTGCCTTTTCCATTCATGGCTTCTTTACTATTTCTCAATAGATTATAAAAGACTTGTTTCATTTGCTTCGTATCTAGTAATAACGGAGTTTCATCTAATTGTAAATCCAATCTTAACTCCGGACTATCTCCAATCACACTCGGCATATCAGCTAGTACTTCTCTCACCGTCGCTTCTTTTACAATCGGTGCACCAGGTTTAGCAATCATCAACATTTCTTCCACAATCGTATTAATTCGCTCAAACTCTTTCAATAAAAGGGGTACTTGAAATTTATTGCTCACCTCTTTGGTGAATGACTGTTTCATAAGTGTAAGAAAGCCATAAATTACAGTAAGAGGGTTTCTTATTTCGTGAGCAGCACCGGCAGCAAGTTCCCCAAGTAATGCCAACTTTTCTGAATGATGAATCCGATTTTGTAACTCTTCCGTTTCCGTAATATCGATAAAGTGAAAAATTGTCCCAATAAGGCTATCATGCTGGTCGCGCAACTCTGATTGCGAGACGAGAAGAAGGTGGTTGTCATTCTCTGTTTTGAACGTAACCTTTTGGTTTTTGCATATTTCTTTAGAAAAAAGAATGTTCCAAAATTGTTCGTTTTCTTGCCGTTTCTTTTGCCAGTACTTGATTTCAAGAGGATCTATCTTTATTAATTTGGAAGCAGCGGTGTTTAAGGAATATTTGTTAGTAAGGTTATCGGCGGTAATAATTCCGACTGGTAAAGAATTTAAAATTTGTTCTCTGTATATTTTGTCTTTCTTCGTTTGCTCATACAGTTGGAAATAGTTATTAAAACTAATCGATATGAAAATGATTGTCAAAGTAAAAATTATAAGGCCAAAAACGGGATAAACCCCTAGTAATATCGTTAATATTAATGCTAGCAATACGGTACTCAAATAGTGAGTAACAGAATCCTTGGCAATACTCTTCATGATTAGAAGAACATTGTCTTGCGTAGCTAGTGCAAAATATAAAGCGATTAACAAAGTATTTATGAAAAAATAGATGGTGATAGCAAAAATATAAGCATGTAAGTATTCAAGAGAAAGTGCTCCAACCTCTCCCCCTAGCCAAATAAAAAATTGGTAAGAAATAAAGATCATGATTGCATAAATAGAAAAGTTAAATACTTGCTTCCACCACTCGGAAACTCGTTCAAGCAAATAAATGAGGAAAGCGCTTATGAAAAGTAACCATAAAGTATTTTCTAATCCAAATAAATAAATCGTTGCCAAATATATCGAAGTATCCATAGAGAAACCATTACCAACAAGAGGTAAAACAACTCTGAATCTATTTAAAAGTAAGATGGAAATGGAAAGGAGAACAAATAAAACCCCGTTTATAGAAAGTGGAGTAAACGGAATAATAACTTGCTGTAAAAAAAGCGCACAGCCAATTATGGAAGTAATTGCTAGGTAGATATAGTTAGATTTAAGAAAGAAGAAATGTCTTTTCACCATGCATCACGCTCGTGTTTACTAGATTTGATTTGCAAGGATAATTCTAAAGCAAACAGGAGCAGTGGTCAATCTGTGCAAAATGGGGACGGGGTTTGATTTCACATTTTCAGCATGATTAGCTTTAGAAATAACTCCGCGTCCAAAAAGCCGCCTTTTTCACGATAAAAGTGAGAAACCGAACCTCGTCCCCGTTTCACCCCCCTATAGTAACGATTATTTGGACTATTTCCGACCGAGTTCCTAATCGAATTGGTGGACCCCAAAATCCATACCCCATGGAAACAATAGAATGGAGCGAATCTTTCTTCATATAGCCCCAATCATTTTCATAGATTCGTCTAGTGATCAAGCTTCCGGGGAAGATTTGACCTAGGTGGGTATGGCCAGAAAGGATAAGGTCAATGCCATTTTCTTGTGCAACATCTAAATCATAAGGTTGATGTTCTAGTAAAATAGCGGTTTTATCTAATGGAATATCCTTAGTCAGAGATGCTATATCCTGCCTACCTCTGTTCGTTCGGTCACGTCGCCCTATTAAAATAATATCTTCCATCACCATAACAGCTTCGTCATATAATACTTTGACATTTCCTCTTTCTAAAGCGACGATTAAATCTTCTATCGGACCACTATGCTTATCGTGATTTCCGAGAGAGATGTAAACGCCAAGTGGCGCATTAATCTGTGCTAGCACTTCGTGAATTCCTTGGATTACAAACGGATCAATATCATCGTCTACAATATCGCCAGGAAAAACGACAAGATCAGGATTCAATGCGTTTATTTCTTTCACCATCCGAGCTGCATGTCTTCTATTGGAAAGAACGCCAAAATGCATATCCGACGCCATCACTATTTGAAGACGTTCAGTTGTAGGAGTGTTTTTTTCTATATGAACTTCATATGTTTGAACGATTGGAGAATACGCATTGTATAACCCTAAGCCAACTAAAGAAAAAGTCAAACCAATCGTTACTATACTCGACCATCTATCAAGATGCCTTCTGGAAAGTCGAGTAAACGTAAGCAACCAAACGCTAATATGTACTAAAGGCAAAAGGACAAGCAATAAGTAAAAAAACGCCATCCATAATGAGCCAACAATATGTAGTAATGTATTTTGAAAAAATCTCCCTAATATAAACGATGTAGAAACGAATGTAAGTGTGACAATATAAAGGAGTTTAACTTTCCATGAAATTTCATCTTTCACCCAAGACTTCATCCAACCCCAACCACTCCAACCAATATAAAAAACGAGTGCAACATATATCAATAAGAAAACAATACCGAATATAATCACATCCACAAGCTCCATTCCTAGCACTATATATAAATATATACTGTGCAATTTTTCCAATTGTAGTCATGAGAAATCGGAAAGGGGATCCAATATCGGAACAAAAAAATTCAAAATGAAAGTTTACCCCAAAAAAATTTATTTTTTGGAGTTTTCAATGGAAGTATTCTGCAAAAGTTGGTGCTTTTTTAGGTTTGTTGATGAAGCATTTCGGGTTTATCGGCGAAAATCTCAGGTTAATCGGCGAAAGACTTGATTCTATCGGCGAAAATAGGGGATTAACCGGCGAAAACTAACATCCAATCAGCGACAAAAATTTTTAATCGGCGAAAATAATAAGTTATCGGCGAATTATTAAGTTTATCAGCTATACTAAGGTTTCTTTCTTAATACCTAAACCAAAGCAGGGGTAAATGTTCACAGTATAGTTCAATAATGTGAACATTTCCCCATTCACATTTCTCATTGACGAAGTTTATCTAAAAGTATGCCACTCAATTCTGTAAAGTTAGTAAAATCATCCACATCCACTTTTATTTCCAGTATAACTACCGTAGAATAATTTGTACTAAATGAGTTTTAATATAATAAAGACCAAAGAGGAAAAGATTCAGCATTTAGAAGAAGGAGGGAAGAAGAGATGTATATAGACGGGGTCCACCATATAGCAATCATTTGCTCTAATTATGAAATTTCCAAACGCTTCTACACAGAAATATTGCAGTTTCCTATTATAGAAGAAACGTATAGAAAAGAACGGGATTCTTATAAACTAGATTTGCAAGTACCTGGTGGTGTGCAAATCGAGCTGTTTTCCTTTCTAAACTCACCAGCGCGTCCGAGTTATCCGGAGGCACGAGGGTTACGTCACTTGGCATTTAAAGTAAAAGATATAGAAGAAGCCGTAAAGGAGCTAATAGGGAAATGATTAGATATAGAACCTATCCGAGTGGATGAATTAAGCGGTAAAAAATTCACCTTCTTTGCAGACCCAGACGGACTGCCTCTAGAACTATATGAAATGTAAAACAAGGACGGGGTTCACTTCACATTTTCTTAAACTACGAAAATGTGAAGCAAACCCCGTCCCTATTTTTCTCATAGGTAGATGATTCCAAAAAAACCTAACCCACTTTTATTCCCAGTCTAACTACCGTAAAATAAGAGTAATGATATTAACGAGGAACGAAGGTGATTACGTTGGACGTTACAATGAAGAAAGTAATTGAAGCAAGTTACTTAACAGCAGAATCGGCAGCACAGTACCGCACGATTCTCAGGTATTTTTATCTTCAACACGAAAGAATGCGAGATTTTATCGCGCCTGAAGAAATTTTAGACCATTTACATTCCATTCCAACCTTTGCCAACTACGAAGAAGAGCAACTGCACCAGCAACTTGCACAATTAGTGAAATGGAACAACTTAATCGCAAGACAAGATATGACGAATGCAAAAACAATTGAAGAATACAAGAAAAAGAGATTTCGCTATCAGTCTACCCCTTATACGATTGAGATTGAAAGAATGCTCATTGTACTAGAAAGAAAAGTTGGGGACTCTTTCCAAGGATCATTAGAAAGAACTCAATTTGAACGACTACTAGAATCATTAGCAAACTTACAAAAAGAGTTACAAGGCCCGATCACCAAAACGCCTGAACAATGTATGCGCCTTTGGGAAGATGTTTTACAATATTTTCAAACAATTCGAACGAGTACGGCTGATTATATTGCCTACATTAATAGTGAGCAAACCGACCAGCGTATGCAAACGGAAGCTTTTCTTGTATATAAAAATCAGTTCACAAATTACTTAAGAGATTTTATTGTGTCACTTCAAAAAACATCCATACAGATTTCAGAAAGGTTATCTGAATTAACAATAAACAAACTGCACCCACTTATCGTGAAACTAATAGAACACCGCAAACAAATTCCGAGATTAGAAGACATCTCTGCCTCGCAAGAAGAATGGCAAAATGAGTATGAGGAATATTGGGATTCATTAAGAAGATGGTTTTTAGGGACAAGCACGCAAATAAGCGAATTAGAAATGTTGCAGTGGCAAACAAATGAAATGATTCGAAGAATGACACGATATGTTCAACGAATTGGAGAGAGACAGCAAAACACGCGCAGTAGAAAGAAAGACTACCTACACTTAGCAAAATGGTTCACAGAAGTGGATAGCATTAGTGAGGCACATAAATTATCCTCCGTCGTGTTTGGAGCAATGACCATTCAACACCTTCATGTAGAAGAAGCAACAACAGATAACCTTCATATAGATACATGGGAAGTAGAACCTATTACGCACACACTAAAGCCGCGAACAAATCGTTATCGAGAAAAAACAAAGCCAGGCGCGATGGCTTCAAATCTTTCCAAAAAAGAGATGCAACGAATGCGGTACTTAGAAGAACGAAAAAAAGAAAAAGAGCTAATAGAAAAGTATATGACAAAAGGCACTATTACACTTTCTTCTTTACCAACAGTGGAGCCTTTCATTAGAAAGATTTTATTAAGCTGGATTGGAAAGTCAATGGCTGCCAAAGATAGACGGGTTAAAACAGACTACGGATTAGTCGTTAAGGTAACAATGGATAAAGAGAACAAGATTTTACTAGTTTCAGAAGATGGTACGCTTAGCATGCCAAACGCAATTTTTGAACTAGAAAAGCAAGGTGGATAACAGATGGAAAATGTAATGTTTGATGAAAAAGCGATAAACGGGCTCGATATATTGTTAAACCATTATTGGATATTACGTTCAGACAAACCGGAATGGTACCAACTGATAAGAGAGCGCGAGAAGGTAATACGTCGATATATTGATGAAAAGTTTGGCTTACGATTAATTATTCATCAACATTTTATTAAGTTAGAAAAAATCCCAGTCGAGCCAGAGGGCTGGATGGGCATTCAAGATTTTAAAGAACCGATGGATTATAGCATTTTCTGTTGTGCTATTGCGTTTATGGAAGGAAAGTCCGAAAATGAACAGTTTCTTCTGTCAGAGCTTTGCATGGACATCGAATCTGATTATTCAGGAGAATTCCCGTTAGACTGGACACTTTTCATTCACAGAAAATCACTCATTAGAGCGATGAAGGTTATTATGGATTTACAGTTAATTCGCGTCATAGACGGTGACATTCAACGTTTTGACCATAACGAACAGCACGAAGTATTATATGAGGCGACAGTTTTCTCTAAATACTTTATGAGAACTTTTCCGAATGAGTTTACTAGCTATTTAAACTGGGAGCAAATTATAAAAGAAGAGTGGAAGCTAAACCAAGAAGATGAGCGTAGAAAAAGAGTGTATCGCAAACTGTTTTTCTCTCCTGGCTTGCACCGCGTGGACCAACAAGACCCAGATTTCCTATATATACGAAACTACCGAAACCGTTTATCAGAAGATATAGAAAATCATAGTGAATATAAATTACATGTTTTCAAAAATACAGCCTTTTTATCCAATTCAGAAGTGAAGCAATACCAATCTGTTTTTCCGAATACAAAAGCAGCAACAGATATCATGTTACAGTTATCCTTACATCTTCATGAAAATAAAGACTATTTCCAGCCGAAAGAAAATGGTGAAATTGTTTTTACAGAGGGAGAACTGGACCAAGTAATAGGAAAACTTAGTGACAAGTATGCGAAAGGCTGGAGTAAACATTTTCGTGAAAAAACGGTAAGCTCCATCAGAACTGAAATAGTAGAAGCGATGAAAGATTGGATGATGGCTGAAGTAGATGAAGAAACGTCTCTAATTAAAATTAAACCACTTTTCGGTGTATTAGCAGGAAGATTCCCAGAAGATTTTGCAGGAGGAGAAGAAGATGTCTAACAGTAGATGGGGTATGAATAGAGCTGGACTGTTAAACTTCTGGTATTACGACGAAGAAACATTTCAGTTTAACGATGGAAAACTATTATTACGAGGTTCTAACGGTTCAGGAAAGTCTGTTACAATGCAAAGCTTTTTACCTGTTTTGTTAGATGGAAAAAAATCGCCAGACAGATTAGATCCATTCGGCTCTAAAGCAAGAAGAATGGAAGATTACTTGTTAGGTGAAAAAGAAGTAGTCGACCGTGATGAAAGAACAGGTTACTTATTTTTAGAATATAAAAAGCAAGGAACAGAACAATACATGACAACAGGTATTGGCATGCAAGCAAGGCGGAATAAAGGGATGAAATCGTGGTACTTCCTTATAACCGATAATCGCCGTGTGGGTCATGATTTTCATTTAGCTCAAACGCAGTTAGGGGAAAAAATTCCACTCTCCGCGAAAGAATTAGAAAATCGAATCGGAAAAGGTGGATACGTTGTTCATAGTCAAAAAGAATATATGGAACTAGTAAATAAATATGTCTTCGGCTTTCAATCAACAGAAGCGTATGAAGACCTTATTAAGCTATTAATCCAGTTACGTAGTCCGAAGCTTTCGAAAGACTTCAAGCCGACCGTTATATATGAAATTTTAGAGTCGGCCCTTCCACCGCTAACAGATGATGAACTAAGGCACTTATCCGATACGATTGAAAGTATGGATACGACACAGCAACAAATTGAGCAGCTAGAAAGAGAGTTAGAGTCTATTCAAAAGCTAGAGCTAGCATATGATAAATACAATCAGTATGTAGTAGCGGAACGAGCGTATCAATGGAAAAAGGCGACAAGCAAAAAGAATGAATCGGAAAAAAAGGTACAAGTTTATAAAAAAGAAATAGCAAATTTAGTGGATGAAATCGAGCGTAACACAATCGATTTAAAAACCTACACCCATAAACGCTCTGTAGCAGAACAAGCGAAAGTTAACCTGCAAAAACATGAAGTATGGTCGTTAGAACAAGACAAACAAGAAAAGAAAAAAGAAGTAGAAGAAATAATAAAAGAAGCTTCTAGACTGAAATTAAAATGGGACATAAAAAACAGTGATTTAAACACAAAGTGGAACGAAAAGGAAAAGGTAGAATCGCAACTACTAGAAAAAGAGAAAGAAACTGCAACGGTGATGGAAGAGTTGTCATATGAAGGAGAAGAAGCAGCTTTTCTTCAGCATGAAGTTAACGTAAAAGATTTAGAACGGATCGGTTCGGAACAATTTGACTTTACTGTTTGGCAAAAAGAAGCAAAAGAACATCAAGCTTTACTTACTAGTCTAGAAAAACTAGCCGAAAACTCAGATTCATTAGCTCAAAAACATGAAGAACTGCAAAGATCTTCTTCCGAAAAAAAGAAAAAGGTAGATGAAATTGAAAAAGAAATGGACCATCTCCAAGAATGGTTTGATCAATCCCAACAATCGCTCGAGGCCACTATTTTTCAATGGATAAAAGACCATTCAAAATTATCTTTTACCTCGGAGGCTCAACAAGAAATCGCTCGCGGTATTCAAGGACTATATGAAAACAATCGCTATGATGCTGTAAGGGAGAAGCTACTTGCAAGTATTTACGAATACGAGAGCTCCCTATTGAAAGAAAAAGCTAACCTTGAAAGCAAGAAAGACAACAAGCAAAAAGATATAGATGAAGTAGAAGAAGAAAGATGGAAAATTAAAAATCAAAAAATGGTAGAGCCACAAAGAGCAGAAGGTACGAAGAAACATCGTGAGCAGTTATTAGAGGAAGGAAAGGCGTTTATTCCTTTTTATGCAGCGGTTGAGTTTAAAGATGAAGTGTCCGAAAATCAAAAAGAACGATTAGAATCTGCGCTTAAGAAAATAGGAATCTTAGATAGTTTAATTACGGATCTACCATTAACGGTAAGCGAAGACGCAATACTTCTAACGGAACCAAAACTATTAGGCTATACACTAGCAGACTATTTACAACCAGATGTTGATGAAGATAGCCCAGTTACAAAAGAAAAAGTAGATGAATTGCTAAGAAGTATATCCTTGGAAAATGACGGCAGTGGCTTTCATATTGACGTCGATGGGACATACTCAGTCGGCTGTTTAGTTGGACATGCTCCGTACGAAGGAGAGTCCAAGTTCATTGGCCGTGCCTCTCGAAAAAGGCACCAAAGACAGCTACTAAACCAGCTTGAAGAAAAAATCGAGCAAATAAAAGCAGAATTAGCTGAGCTAATTTCAGGAATTTTGGAAATAGATCAGGAGCTAGTAAGAATAAATAGTTGGAAACAATCCATTCCAACGGATAATGATTTGGCAGAAATTTTTGGTCAATTAGTCAATAAGAAATCCGAATGGAAAGCAGAACAAGAATCATTAAAACGAATTGATATAGAATGGAAAAGTGTGTATGAAGCATTAAGTCAAGTAAAAGTCGAATTAAGGCAAAAAGGAAGTCACCTGAATATCGCCTTAAAAACGGAACAAATTGCTCATTCATTGAAAGCTATTCGAAACTATGTAGACTATTTACATGCATTCGTATTAGCTTCCAACCAAATGAACCATCTAGCGAAGGAGCTTCGTTCATTAAAAGGTAGAATTGATGAAATAGAAGAAGAGCTAAATGAAATAAAGGGAGAACAAAATACAAAGGAATCCCACCTCCAAAAACTACAAGCAATTATTGAATCGATAGAAAAACAATTAGAGCTTAAAGGGATTGAGGAAGTTCGCGAAGAGATTAGAAGGGTTCAACAACAGTTAGAAGAAGCAACCGAAAAAACAAACGCCATTCATCGAGTAAATCCTGTTAAAGAGGCGGAAAAGAATACAAAGGTAAAAGAACTTCAAAAAGTAGAGTCTGACTTAAATTTCTGGCAAAACATGGCGATTGAATGGGAACGTATTATTGCTAAGGAGAAAGAGAGAGGATTTGTAGAAATTGCATCTCCCCATGCAGATGAAATTTTTGCTTCGTTTGAAACGTTTTTCACTAACAACGAGCGACAAAAGATATTAGAAAAATTAACGAAAACATTTTATAATGAGCAACCTCATTTGACAGAATATCGGCTGCTCGATTACACAGAAGATGAAGAAAAGCCGGATTGGGTTACTGACCAGCTTTCCTCTGAATATGAAGCTTATCTAATGGAATGGGAAAATGTAAAAGGTAGACGAATCATTCAATTAGAATACAATGGCCAACGAGTAAGCCCTTATTTCGTTTCCTCTGCTGTAAAAAAAGCACATGATGAGCAAAAAGGGTGGCTAGATGAACAAGACAGACAATTATATGAAGAAATCATTGTAAATTCAATTGGGAAGATTTTACGTACAAGAATTCAACGTGCTGAAAGTTGGGTTCGGAAAATGGATAAAATTATGTCCGAACGAGATAATTCATCGGGGTTACTTTTCTCGATTGCATGGAAACCACTAACTGCCGAGTCTGAACAAGAGATGGATACACGCGATCTTGTTAAACTTTTGCAACGTGACAGTAAATTTTTAAATGAAGAAGATTTAAGTAGTATTACGAAACATTTCCAATCTCGTATTGCCAGAGCAAAAGAATTAATCCAATTAAGAAATGAAGGTTCCACTCTCCACCAAGTGTTAAAAGAAGTGCTCGATTATCGAAAATGGTTTACATTTGTACTTTCTTTTAAACGAGAAAACGAACCAAATAAACGTGAACTAACGAACAATTCCTTCTTTAAATTTAGTGGTGGCGAAAAGGCAATGGCGATGTACATTCCTTTATTTACTGCTGCTTATTCGCGATACAAGGAAGCAGGTGACATGGCTCCATACATCGTTTCACTAGACGAAGCGTTCGCGGGGGTAGATGAAAATAACATTCGCGATATGTTTGAAGTGGTAGAGCAGCTTGGTTTTAACTACATTATGAATTCCCAAGCTCTTTGGGGAGATTATGACACCATATCTAGTCTTTCCATTTGTGAGTTAGTGCGTCCGAAAAATGCCGACTATGTGACAGTCATTCGTTATGAGTGGGATGGAAAGCAAAGGTCGCTAGTAATAAACGAAGAAGAGGTAATGGAGGAGCTCTTTACTCATGAGTAAAATGACAGACATTTTTAAAGCGGAATCGGGTTTTATGAAGCTTTTTCAACTGTTTAAAAAGAAATATTGTTCTATTGGGAGAGTAGGTGGAACGGTAAGTCTCACAACGTTCCATGAGGTGGAGTTGCAACCAATTGCGGGGTTTATGGGTCAACCAGTGGAAGTTTTAGTGAAAAAGGGGAAAATCTCTCTACAAGAATTTGAAATCATGTTACAAAAATCAAGGTTCTCCTCCTATTCCCTTTTACAACTTTTAGAAGAAGTGTTACAAGAAAAATTGGTGACAAATAAGGAAGCTGCAGAAAGAGAAAGGGGAGAAGAAGAACGTTTCTTCCTTCTTTTAAAGGATCAGTTACCTTCTATCAAATGGTGGATTGATTGGATACAAGCTAAGCCAGCAGATGCTAGATGGGTGTGGACTTTGTACAAAAGGGATAAAAAGGAACTGTTTCGGCTGGTCAGTGTAGTAAATAAAGCATTATCCAATTTACCTAGAAAGGGAGAGTATGAGCGTCTCCCTTTCTTTTCACAAAAGATAACGGGCAATCCGCATAGTTTTGACTTAAATGGTACATTAGGAAAACTGCTGTTACATAGCTTATACGTGTATGAAGTAGTCCATAAGCAGACAGAAATGCACCTGCCAAGATCAACAGAAGAAATAAATGAGTTACTTAATGAATTCGGAATCGTTAAGGATGACTTATGGAATTTCATTACATGCCAAGGGTTGCTAGCGACAAGTTCATCTTTTTGCGTCCATCCTGTTTGGGAAGCCGCAGTAAAGACGAACTCTGTCATGAATGTTCCTATGAAGGAATTAATTAAAACGAATAAAATATGGCCAGCAGTAGGTAAGGACGTATGGGTGTTAGAAAATTCAAGTGTTAGTTCCAGTGTGATGGATGCCGTTCCTCATGCTCCAATTATTTGTACACATGGTCAAATTAGAATGGCTGGGTGGTACTTGTTAGACAGACTTGTAGAGGCGGGGTGTATTATTTACTATTCAGGAGACTTCGACCCAGAAGGACTTGTCATTGCGGAACGATTAAAAAAGCGTTTTAAAGATAAACTAGTTTTATGGAGAATGGACATAGATTCCTATAAAGAAAGCTTATCTAACGAAAATCTAACAACTGACCGCCTAACAAAACTAAACAACATCCAATCAGTAGAACTACAACAAGTAAAACAAAAAGTGCAACAAACCGGCAAAGCAGGCTACCAAGAAGCACTAATCGAAAAACTGATTCAAGATGTGAAATAGGGACGGGGTTCACTTAACATTTTATTTACTAGGATAGTGTGAAGTAAACCCCGTTCCCGCTTCTCATCCATTAAAAAGGAGCGCTAGCATATGATCAAAACATTACTGGTAGGATTCGGCTTTGCTGCAAAAGTGTTTCATTTGCCACATTTAGTTCATTCTGAAAAATTCGAAGTGGCTGGAGTTGTCTCTAGGTCAGGTGCATCAAAAGAATACGGTGATGTGAGTTCTGTACCTGTATACGCCACGTTAGATGAGGCTCTTACACAAAGCGATGCCACGTTATATATTATTACGACACCTTCAAATATGCACGTTGACATGATGAAACAGTGCATACGTGCAGGAAAAGATATTCTTGTAGAAAAGCCAGCATTCTTAACGGTGGAAGAAGGTGAAGAGTTAATTCAGCTTGCTGAAAAAAGCGAATCTGTTGTGTCTGTTCACCAAAATCGTCGCTGGGATGGCGACTTTTTAACCTTACAAAAACTTCTTCAAGAAGGTACGTTAGGAGACTGGAAAGTACTAGAATCCCGATTTGATCGATTCCGCCCACATGTTCGAAATCGTTGGAGAGAACAAGCTGGACCAGGTTCAGGTATACTGTACGATTTAGGTTCGCACTTACTAGACCAAGCACTTGTTTTATTCGGAGAGCCAGACGCTGTTTATGCAGAAGTAATGACACAACGAGAGAACGGACAAACAGATGATGGCTTTTTTATTGTGCTCCACTACGGAGAAAAGCGAGTATATTTACGCTCTAATTCATTTATTAATTCCAACTATCCTCGATTTGAATTGCACGGAACAAAAGGTAGCTTTGTGAAGTGTGGCTTAGACATGCAGGAGCCTCAACTAATAGATGGTACCTTTTATGAAGAGAGAATGAGAGAAGTCGGAACGTTACATATAGAAGATACACAAGATTTTAGTATACAGCTTGGAGGATATGACCAATTTTTTTCCTTGCTAGCAGAAGGGTTATCCAAAAGAGAACCTGTCGTTTCATTAGGAGAAGCCCTTAAAATGACAAAGATTATAGAAATGGCACGTTTGTCATCTGAGGAAGGTAGAGTAATAAAGCAGGAAGAATGGAAAGGTGAGTCCGTTTTATAATGTATCATAACTATACGAAAAACGAATTATTCTACAGCGTCATGCATAAGAGTACAATAATAGGCGAACGTTTCTTAAGTTAGAGTGAAGTTTAGTTCGTTTTTCACTAAACGAACCGTAATTATGAAATTGATTCAGGTAATAAAAAGTAAAAATTTTATTAATAGTAACCATAAAGCCCAGTGAACTATCAAAGTAGGACTGGGCTGTTTTTTCTAATATTTGCAAGTGGAACATACACTTTTTTGTATTCATAAAAGAAAAATCGTTATAGGGGCTTAATCAAAGTGGGACTATATACAACCATCATCATTAATTTAATATGGTAATATAGTGGTAAATTGAACGGTGGGGATTTCGATGTGTTGTAGAGTTTTAAAAATAAAGCTAAAAAATGTTTTGCGAAAATTGTAGAAATTAACTGTGAAATTTGTTGTTTTTTTAAAATTAGTATATTGTAATCGTTTTCAAATTGGATTATAATTTAGATATTGAAACGTTTCAAATTTAGAAAAAAATAATCCAAGGGGGATTACGATCAACTTCTAATTCTACTTAAGCTTAAAGGAATGAAGGAAAATTGCCTACTTTAAAAGATGTCGCAAGAGAAGCAAATGTTAGTGTATCCACCGCATCTTACGCAATTAATGGAAGTACATTAATTACAAAAGAAACGAGAGAAAGAGTTCTCCAAGCTGCACAAAAGATTGGATACCGTCCGAACGCTAATGCTAAAAACCTCAAGAAAAATAAAAGTGAAATCATCGGATTTTTCTTAAGTGGTTTTACCGGTCCATTTTTCAACGAAATTTTAGAAGGTGTTCAGGATGTAGTTATAAAAAATGGATACGAAATGGTTGTTTCTGCATCAAACCAAAAACATAGATTGCTAGTTGAGAGCTATGTGGA
The DNA here is from genome assembly GCF_002797415.1 of Bacillus alkalisoli. Taxonomy (GTDB): domain Bacteria; phylum Bacillota; class Bacilli; order Bacillales; family Bacillaceae_I; genus Bacillus_CD; species Bacillus_CD alkalisoli. The sequence goes on along the minus strand of NZ_KZ454944.1, from coordinate 3,493,475 downwards.
TGGGGCAATTATTTTGAATTTCCATTTAGATGACCAACTAATCGACAATCTTGCCAGCGAGAAATTACCTATCGTAACATTAGATCGCGAAATTGAAAACAAATTCATTCATAATGTAATCCTACAAAACAAGGCTGGGATGGCTTTAGCTGTTAATCACCTTGTAGAAAAAGGGCATAAAAGAATTGGTTTCATTGGTGGACATACAAATTCGTATGATGGAGAAAAACGTTTAGAAGGATTTAAAGAATCGTTAACAGCTAAACAGTTATCTTTCCATGAACAAGATCTTATTCGAGCAGACTTTACAGAAATTAGCGGTCTGTTAGCAATGGAGAAACATATCGAAGAAAATAAAGATGATATGCCGACAGCATTTGTTAGTGCAAATGATGAGATGGCAATAGGTGCCATTAAGGCTTTACAGCAAAATGGCTTCCATGTACCAAATGATGTAGCAATTGTAGGTTTTGATGATATCGCGCTGGCCCAATATGCTAACCCTCCTCTATCAACGGTTCGTATTCAAAAGAAACTATGGGGAGAAATTGCAGCCAAAACATTATTTGAAATGTTGGACAAGCAATATGATTCTGATTTACCAGAAGTACCAATCGAATTCGTACAACGTTCGTCAAGCTAAAGGTATTATAATACTTTGAAATTGCGAACGTAAGCGTTTACTACATTTTCTAGCCAGACTAAAATGCATCACGTTACTTAAAATAGGAGGAACCATTCGATTTTTAGTAAGTGATGTTTTTTACGGCCTTCTATTGAAACGATTCAATTGATTATTTGGGTGAAGTTCACGTACTCTTCTTACTCAAAATCTAGTTGAAACTTTTGAACAACTTGGCCTTTGACTCAATTGTTAGCCAGTAGGTTAATAATAAATATTAAATGAAAAGGGGATTTTCAGATGAAAAAGTTAACTTTATTAATCACAGTTTTATTTCTAACTGCGTTTATTGTGGGATGTTCATCAAACAATACAGATAATTCCACAACAGACAAAAATAAAAACGACAACGTAACAGACAGTAAGGAAGAAGTAACGCTTAAAGTTGCAAGCTGGAGATTTGGTACGGAAGAAGATAACAACTTAGAAAGACAAATGATTCAAGCTTTTATGGAAGATTATCCACATATCAAAATTGAAATTGATGAATCAATCGCAGATCCTTGGAATGACTCTTTAGCAACTGCTGCAAGTGCTGGAAATCTTCCAGATGTATTTGAAATAGCAGATATTCCTGTAGCAATCCAAAACGAGTGGTTATATGACTTAAGTGAAATCGTTGCGGGTGACGCTGATTTTGATAGTATCTCTGAATCCGTTAAAGATGTATTATACCATGATGATAAAGTAATCGCGCTTCCATCTGGACAGCATTTCTTAGGCTACTATGTGAACAAAGATCTTTACGATAGACAAAACCTAGATGCTCCAGAATACGGAATGTCCATTGATGAGTTTTCTGATGCAATTCGTAGTGTTACTGATATTTCTAATGGGGTTATTGGTTTAAACCAACCATTCTCCATTATTGAATGGTATCCAGCTGCTGCAAATGATAACATGGGAATTTACACATTCAACGATGGTCAAGTTAACTTAAACAGCAATGAATTTATTCGTGGAATTAACTTTGCGAATAGTATCGTTTCTAACAACTATGTATGGGATGAAGGGTTATCAGATGCACAAAAAGCAAACTTCAATGGTGAAAATGCAACAGAAGTATGGAATCAAGGTAATGTTGGTTTCTTCTTCGATGGAAGTTGGTCAATCGGTTGGATGGCTGAGCAATCTGACTTTAACTGGGACTTTGTTGGTATCCCTGGTGGAAGAACGGTAGTAGTAAATGACTTCATGGGAATTTCTAAATCTACAAAGCATGCGGAAGAAGCTTACCTTTTCACGAAATACATGACTTATGGTAAAGAAGGATTCATGAAGCGTTTAGCAGTTGCAGATGCAAATGGAGAGAAAATAAACAACTTACCAATTTCTACAGACCAAGAAGTATTAGATGAATTCTTTTCAAGATTAGATGTACCTGGGATTTTAGAAGCTTACAATTACATCGATAACGGTGTTGCTAACTTACCGAAAATTGTACCTGGTTATATTGATGCACGTTGGAATGCACCAACAGGTGTGCAGTTAAATGCAGAAATTCCAAATGCAAGTATCGGGCAGTTAATTGATGCAAGTGTAAGAGGAGAAGTGAAAATTGAAGATTACATTTCTCAATTAAACGATTTAGCGAACCAAAAGTTACAAGAAGGTGCTGACGCACTAAATTAGTGTTTTATGAAAGTTGAGGGAGGTACAGACATGAAATATAAGGCTTTATTAGGGTCGTTACTTTTACTTTTATTGATGCCACATACAACTATTCATGCTGAGACTGGGGATCTAATCGAGCAATCGACCGAACAATTAATAGAGCCTCATTATCGTCTTGTCCTCAACGAATGGGAGAATAATAATCTAGGTAGCACTGCTCTTTTTGAGCGTGCTATCTCTCCTATTTCATTTGAAAATATAGATGAACTTCAGCTAGTACAAGCAGCAAAAAGCTATGGCTACAATAATAGTGTAGTCTATTGGGATAATGAACAAACCGTAAGTTTTGAAGTGGAAGTCAATCAATCTGGGTTATATGAAATCGGATTCGATTATTATCCGCTTGGTGATTTAATTATGCCAATAGAAGGTGCAATTAAAGTAAATGGGGAATTTCCATATTTTGAAAGTAGACGTATTGTTTTTCCTGTTGATTGGGAAAATGAAGTAAATAAATTTGAACTTGATCGTTATAACAATGAAATAGTACCAAACCAAAAACCTATTGAACGCTGGTATCAAATGAAAGCGACAGATGCTAAACATTTTCATGCACGACCGCTTAAGTTTTATTTAGAAGCAGGGAAAAATACAATTTCCTTATCGAATCTTAAAGGTGAAATGTTAGTAGGAAATGCTTATATCACTTCACTAAAGCAAGTACCAACTTATCAAGAATATATTGGTGAATCAAATCAAGATGTTGTGTCTACACTTTACACAATAGAGGCGGAACATCCTTTAAAGAAAAACAGTTCTTATATACGACCTTTTGCAGTAAATAGTATCTCCGTATATCCATACGATACGAAACGATCTCTCCTAAACTCATTTGGTGGTGAATCTTGGAGTGTTTCAGGGGATACAGTGACTTGGGAAATTAATGCAGAAGAAGAGGGGTATTATCATCTTTCTTTTAAAGCATTTCAAAATAAACAAACGGGAGCACCCGTATTCCGAACTCTTCTTGTGAACGGAACTATTCCTTTCCAAGAGGTAGAACAGTATCGATTTGATAACAGCAAAAAATGGTACAACGAAACGTTTAGTGATGAATCTGGCGAACCTTATAAATTCTATTTGAATAAGGGGACGAACACACTTACGTTAAAGGCAGATGCTTCTCCTTTTGGAAGAGTTATTTTTACAGTAGAAGACATCATGAAAGGTATCGAACAACTATCACTTTCCATTCGAAAGTTAACTGGTAATCAGCTCGATCAAAATAGAGATTGGAATATTAGTGAATACATTCCGGGAATTGAAGAATCATTATTAGAATGGGCAGACCTTTTAGAACAAGAAAGAACTTATTTAAATGAAATTAGTGGAGGTAAGGAATCTACAGAGAGTGTTTCATTAAGAATAAGTGTGGACAAGCTAAAAGCTTTGGCAAATAAACCAGATGAAATTCCGTTCCGACTGTCGGAACTTTCTGAAGGGTCTAATTCAGCTGCACAATTATTAGGAAATCTAATGATTGACTTACAAAAGCAGCCACTTTTATTAGATCGTATATATGTACATGGGGAAGAAGAGTTACCTAAAGCGAATGCAAGCTTTTTTGCTAGAGCGAAAGATTCTATCGTGAATTTCTACTATTCTTTCACGCAAGATAACATGGCAGTTTCTAATGTAGAAGAAGGAACAGTAGAAGTTTGGGTGAACCGTCCAAGGCAATTCGTAGACCTTCTTCAACATATGTTAGATCAAAAATTCACGCCAGAGACAGGAATTAAAGTAAAACTTTCATTAATGCCTAGTGAAAATAAACTTATTCTTGCAAGTGCTGCGAATAGCCAGCCTGACTTAGCATTAGGTATAAGTAACTGGCTACCTTATGAATTAGCAATTCGTGGAGCAGCTGTTGATTTAAGGCAGTTTGATGAGTTTGCAACTGTAGGACAGCAGTTTTCACCTGGAGCTTTCTTACCGCTAATCGTAGAAGATTCGGTATATGCTCTTCCAGAAACACAGGATTTCTTCGTCCAGTTTTACCGAAAAGATATTTTAGATTCTTTAAATATACCTGTTCCAGATACGTGGGATGACGTTGTTAGTATTCTACCAGAGCTTCAACGCTACGGACTGAACTACTATACACCAATAGCTGGTGCAGTAGCCTTCAAACCATTCCAAACAACAGCACCATATATTTATCAATTTGGTGGAGATTTATACAAAGAAGATGGAATTGGCACTTTGATTGACAGTGAAGAAGCGTTACGTGGAATACAATTCATGACAGAGTTAAATACGATTTATAGTACACCATTACAAGTTCCGAACTTCTATAATCACTTTAGATATTCCACATTGCCAATTGGTATTGGAACATTTTCGGAGTATGTTCAGCTAACAGCAGCAGCGCCTGAAATTTCTGGTTGGTGGGATATTTCCCTTCACCCTGGAGTAAAACAGGAAGACGGCTCAGTAGCTAGATGGGCGACTGGTTCCGCTCAAGCTTCTATGATTTTTGAAGGTGACTTAAAAGAAGAAGCTTGGGAAGTATTGAAGTGGTGGATGTCTACAGAGACTCAAGTTGAGTATGCAAGAAGCTTACAAACACTTTACGGTCCAGAGTATATGTGGAACACAGCGAATTTACATGCATTTAACAGATTACCTTGGCCAGACGAGTTTAAAGCTACGATATTAGAACAATGGGAACATTTAAGAGAAGTACCGAAAACACCGTACTCTTATATGGTAGAACGTGAAATAAGTAATGTATGGAACAAGGTTGTCTTCGATGGAGAAAATATTCGCTCCGCAGTGGATGACTCTGTAATTACGATTGATCGAGAAATGAGACGTAAGTTAGAGGAATTTGGTTATATGGAAAATGGGAAAGTGGTCAAACCATATACGATTCCAACGATTGAGAAAGTGGAAAGGTGGCTAGGAACAGATAATGAAAAATAATCAGCATTTAAGTACATCCATATTTCTGGCCCCTTATATGATTCTGTTTTTTACGTTTATTATTATCCCAGTAGTAGTGGCCATTGCATTATCGTTTACGTACTTTAACGCAATCCAAATGCCAACGTTTGTAGGATTTTTAAACTATGTCAATTTATTAACGCAAGACCATATCTTTATGCAATACGTACTACCTAATACATTGATATTTGCATTTATAGTAGGACCAGGAGGATACATTCTTGCCTTTATCCTAGCTTGGACACTGGCACAAATTCCAAAGCTACCAAGAACCATTCTTGCCTTAATAATTTTCTCCCCTTCCATGACAGCTGGTGTTGCCATGGGAGTGGTGTGGAAAATCATTTTTAGTGGTGACGAATTTGGATACTTAAATAACCTTTTAATTAGAATGGGTATGATCTATGAACCTATTCAATTCCTTCAATCACCAGAACATCTTATGACAATTATGATTGTGGTAACTTTATGGGGAAGCATGGGTGTTGGATTTTTAGCGATGCTATCTGGAGTCTTAAATATTAACAAGGAAGTATTTGAGGCTGGTTATATCGATGGAATAAGTAATCGATTCCAGGAAATCATCTATATCACGATTCCCTCGATGAAACCGCAAATGTTCTTCGGCGCCGTAATGGCAATTGTTGGAACATTCCAAGCTGGAGCAATCGGGGTTGAATTATCAGGAGCGAACCCTACTCCGCAATATTCCGGACAACTTATGGTTAACCATTTAGAAGACTTTGGTTTTATTCGTTATGAAATGGGATATGCTGCGGCAATTTCTGTATTGTTATTACTATTTATTTACTTTTTTGCGAAAATTGCCAGTAAGTTATTTTCAGAAAAAGACTAATCCATTATCTATATGTCATCCAATTTCTTTATTAGGAGGAGCTGAGTATGTCTTCATTTCATGGGACGAAGTTAAATCCAGATAAATATCATCGAAGTCAATTGAAATTTTATCTTTTTCTTATTCCTTTAGCGATATTTATGGTTTTACCAATAATCTTTATCATATCTCACGCATTTAAACCTTTAGATGAGTTATTTGCTTATCCACCAAGGTTTTTTGCAGAAAAACCGACAATGCAAAACTTTGCTGATTTGTTTTCACTTACAAATGCAACAGGTGTTCCGATATCGAGATACTTGTTTAATAGTATTGTAGTAACTTCAGTAGTAGTTTTCCTTACAGTTTTAATTAGTACGATGGCAGGTTATGTTCTTTCTAAAAAAAGATTTAAATTAAAGAAGACAATCTTTGAAATAAATACACTTGCTTTAATGTTTGTGCCAGCTGCAGTAGGAATACCACGTTATTTATTAATTGAAGAGGTTGGCTTACTTGATACATTTTTTGTTCACATTTTTCCTTTACTTGCAATGCCAGTAGGCCTCTTCTTAGTGAAGCAATTTATTGATCAAATACCAAATGAATTAATAGAGGCAGCTCAAATGGATGGCGCTTCCGATTTCCGTATATTCGCCACCATTATCGTACCTTTAGTAAAACCTGCGATTGCGACCATTGCGATTCTTTCATTCCAAATGGTTTGGAATAACGCAGAAACATCTGTCCTATACGTTAATGATGAAAACTTAAAGACATTTGCCTTCTTTATGTCAACATTAGCATCAGATACTGGTAACTCTGTAGCAGGTCAAGGGATGTCAGCTGCGGCATCGTTAATCATGTTTATTCCGAACTTAGTTATTTTCATTTTCTTACAAAGTAAGGTAATGAACACAATGGCACATTCAGGTATTAAGTAATGTTAGGAGGAAGGGAAATGAGGAAAACGTTCATCGTGGTGTTTTGCCTTCTGTTAATAGGTTTGTTTCCCATACATTCCTCTGCAGCCGGTTCTGTTCCGTATAAGACAGAAACTTTATCGGCTGATGGAAATGTTATCGAAACGCAAACAGCATATGTTCCAATCGGAATATTTGAAAATGATGCAGAGATTGTATCTCCAGAACATGTCTTTATCGATGAAAATGACTATATATACATTGCTGATTCTGGTACACAATCCGTAACAAAGTTTGATGAACAAGGAAATGAATTATTGAAATTTGGTGAAGGAATCCTTCAGCAGCCTTTAGGCGTGTTTGTAAATCATGAGAATGATGTGTATGTAGCCGATTATGCGGCCGAAAAAGTGTTTCGATTTTCAGAAAGTGGGGAGCTCGTTATGGAATACGGGCGTCCTGACTCTCCTTTATTCGGAAAGAGGACAACTTTTAAACCTCAAAAAGTTTCTGTAGATTTACGCGGAAATATTTACATTATTAGTGAAGGATCGACGAACGGTATCATTCAAATAAATCAAGATGGTTCGTTCCTAGGGTTTTACGGAGTAAATAACTCTCGTCCATCACTTTTAACATTCTTGCAAGATTTAATTACAACACAAAATCAAAAAGCAAATTTATTCATGAAGGTTCCTCCTGCACCTACGAACATCACGATTGATGAAAAAGGATTAATTTATACAATCACTTCTGGTACAGACTGGGAAGTAATTCGAAAGTTAAATATCGCTGGATCCAATATGTTACCTTCTGCTATTACAGAAGTTAGCAACTTACGTGATCTTACGATTGGTCATATCGGAAACATTTATACAATCGGTAATGATGGAAAAATTTATGAATATGATCGATTCGGAAATCTACTATTTATATTTGGTGGGAGAGAAGATGAAACGAATCGTAATGGTCTTTTCATGCAGCCTACTAGTATAGAGGTGGATAACCTAGGTAGATTATATATTGCAGATAAAGAAAAAGGTACGGTTCAGATTTTTGAGCCAACCGATTTTACGGCAAAGCTACATGAAGGTCTCGCTTTATATGCAGAAGGTTTTTATGTGGAAAGCCAAGATAATTGGACAGAAATATTAAATTTGAACTCATCCTTTGGCTTAGCGCATACTGCAATGGGCCAAGCCTTCTATAAACAACAACAATACGATGAGGCATTAGAAGAATTTAGATTAGCAGAAAATAAAGTTGGCTATTCAGACGCGTATTGGGAAATTCGTCAAAGCTGGATGCAACAAAATTTAAGTAAAGTTTTTTTACTACTTGTAGGGCTATTTATTTTATGGTCTGCTGTGAAATTTGTCGATAAGAAGAAAGGCATCCTTCAACCGGCGAAAGACATTTTAACAAAAGTGAAAAACCAAAAGCTAATATCGGAGCTTTTATTCATCCTTAAGTTTATGAAACATCCAATTGATAGTTTCTACTATATAAAGAGGGCGAATAAGGTCTCGGTTTTAGCTGCAACGATTCTATACATTATTTTATTTATAGAATACTTAATGAAGATCTATTGGACTGGTTTCTTATTCTCCAATAGAAGTCTAGTCGACATTAATCTATTTATGGAAATAGGTACACTGTTTGTTCCTATCTTCTTATTTATCACTGCTAACTATTTAGTTAGTACGATAACAGATGGAGAAGGGAGATTTAAAGATATTTATATTGGAACCATTTATTCCTTAGTTCCAGTTATTTTATTCTTAGTCCCAATTGCCATCGTGTCCAATGCATTAACAATAAACGAATCGTTTATTTACACGTTCTCCATGCAGATTATTACGGTATGGTCTGCGATTATACTATTCATAATGATTCAAGAGATTCATAATTTTACGTTCTTCGAGACGATCCGTAATATACTTGTAACAATTTTTACGATGCTAATAATCGTTCTTGTATTCTTTGTAATCTATGTTTTACTTGACCAAGTTTATGACTTTGTACTATCGATCATTCAGGAGGTGATTCTTCGTGTCTAAGAAATGGATATTGCTACTAATTGTTCTGATATTCCCAATACAAGTTATTGCGACGTCCTTATCTAATGAAGAACCAGAAACAGAAGTGACGGAAGTACAAGAGGAGCTTTCTAAACAGACGTTCCGATATTCCTCCAATCAGTTTACAAAGCCAGAGAGAGATGTTTCTCCTATTGAAGTAGAAACAAGCATGGATGGCTTTGAACAGGTTGCTCAAAATTCAACATTAGCACTATATGTTCATCCTGATTCTCTAGCTTTGAAAATAATGGATCAAAGAACTGGCTATGTTTGGAACTCAGGTTTAGAGGAAGATGGAGATTATCGTTTAAATACAAGATGGAGAAATATGGCGAATTCTGCTGTGACCATTACGTACGTAGATGATAAAAATAAGGAAGCGAGCGAAGACCTTATCTCCAACAACATTAAGCCTAATATGCAATATATAGAGAATGGCTTTACGGCAGATATTGAATATAAAAATGCAGGTATTGCTTTTCAATTACAAGTTACATTAGAAGAAGATTCCATTGTGGTTTATGTTCCTGAGGAAAAACTAACCGAAGACGGAAAAGTGAAGTTAGTATCTATGCGTCTTTACCCGTTCTTAGGAGCAGTCGAATCCAAAACAATAGATGGATACATGTTTATCCCGGATGGTAGTGGAGCCTTAATGAGATTTGGTGAACGTACAAGTGCTAATTCACCTTATCAAGCATTTGTTTACGGAAAAGATGAAGGCTATTCTCAAGTAGTCTCTGACCCAAACAATGATATAAGCCCACCAGAAAAAATTTCGATGCCAGTATTTGGACTCGTACACGGGGCAAAACAACATGGATTATTCACGATTATTGAAAGCGGAAGCTTTAATAGCGAACTTGTCGCATATCCAGCTGGTGTATCGACAGATTTCAACTGGATTTATTCTGAGTATCATTATCGTTACCAATACTTCCAACCAACTAGTAGAAGTATGAGCGGTTATAGAACGTATCAAAATGAAAGAAATCAGTTCGATATTCAACAAAGAATTGCATTTTTAGCGGACGAGGATGCTGATTATGTAGGAATGGCTAAATACTATCAAGACTATTTAGTCGAATCTGGAAAGCTCGCGAAAAATGAAGACCGTGCGGATGTACGATTAGAATTTTTAGGCGGCGAAGTGAAAAAAGGATTAATATGGGATACCATTGTTGAAATGACTAGTATTAATGACTTGCCAACATATATCGATAAGCTTCAACAACAAAATGTAGATAAAATGAATGTTGTTTATCGTGGATGGTCAAAAGGTGGGTTAACTGGTACCTTACCGAAAAAGTTCCCAATCGAAAAGAAATTAGGTAGTACTTCTGACTTTGAAGATGCTATTAACACTTTAGAAGGAAAAGAAATTGATCTTTCTTTCTACACAGATTATACAAAGGCGTTTAGAGGGGCTTCTGGTTATTCTGGAAGCACGGATGTAGCTAGAAAAATAAATGGAGAAACGATGCAATTTAAAAGGTATGACAGAGACTACTATTTATTAAGTCCGTCAGTTTCTCTTGAAATGGCACAAAACGACATGAAAGAATACGAAAAACTAGGTATTTCTAACATAGCAATTGATTCAACAGCTAGCATGTTATTTTCTGATTTCAATTCTAGAAGAACAACGAATCGTTCCGACAATGTAACTGTCTATACAGAAATGCATCAATTATTATCAGAAGAGCTTGGGCCTTTATCTTTATATAAGCCGAATGATTATTTATGGTCAGAGACAGGGCGTTACTACGATATTCCAATGTATTCTTCTAATTTTAGTTTTGTAACGGATACGGTTCCGTTTTTGCAAATTGTATTAAAGGGATATGTACCATATTACGCTCCGTTTTCAAACTTCCACTTTAATAGGGATGAAGAAGTGTTAAGAATGATAGAATATGGTGCAAACCCATCGTTCTATTTAACAACGGAACCATCTCATTTATTGATGAATACACCTTCAAGAGATTTATATACGTCACAATTTTCTGTATGGGAAAGTGAAATTGTAAGACAGTATGAACTTGTTCAGGAAAGTCTTGGTCAAGTGGAAGGTGCTACGATTGAAAGTCGTTATGTTCACCAAAAAGGTGTAGTGGAAGTGACCTACTCAAACGGAGTATCTATCATTGTCAACTATACGGATCAACCGTTTGTGACAGAAGGGTTTCAAGTAGAGGCATCTGGTTTTCAGGTCATGAACAAGGGGGATAAGACATCATGAAAAACCTTTCGATGAAAACGAAAAAAAGTTTGATTGGCCTTGCATTTATTTCCCCCTGGCTAATTGGCTTTGCTCTACTAACGGCATTTCCGGTATTTTATTCCCTCTTTTTAAGCTTTCAAAAGGTGAGGGTTACAACAGAGGGGATTCAAACTGATTTTGTAAAGTTTTCAAACTTTGAATATGCATTCGCTGTAGATGCAGTTTTTACACAAAAAATATTAACATTCATACAGGAGTTAGTACTTTCTGTTCCAATTATTATTGTTTTCTCTTTAATCATCGCGTTACTTTTAAATATGCCGATTCGATTTAAAGGGTTTTTCCGAACAATATTTTTCTTACCAGTTATTATTGCCAGTGGACCTGTTATGAGGGAGTTAATGGAACAAGGAGTTACTTCCATCCCTTCCATTGAGGAATATGCGATTTTTGCAATGATGATGTCGGGGACGGAAGGTTTTTTAAATACGATTGTTATTTATTTAATGGATAACCTTATTTTCATTCTTTGGTTCTCAGGTGTACAAATTTTAATTTTCTTAGCTGGATTACAAAAGATGGATAAGCAAATTTATGAAGCGGCAAAAATTGATGGTGCTTCTAATTGGGAATGTTTCTGGAAAGTAACACTACCAAGCCTGATGCCAATGGTCATCGTTAATACGATTTACACGATTGTTATGTATTCAATATTTGCTTTAAATCCAGTTATTGATCATATTCAAGTCAATATGTTCAACATTAATACAGGATTAGGTTATGCATCTGCACTTGCTTGGATTTATTTCTTAGTAATTGCGGTCATATTATCGTTAAGTGTAGGGTTACTTACAATGAGAGTGAACAGAAAATATGGATAAGGAGGGATTATAGTGGCAAGCAAAGTATTAGAGTATAAGGAAAAAATAAGTCATGCTAGCAGTTCGGTTTTACGATTTTTCCTCGGTCATAGAGGGCAAACTGGACTGATTTTAAAGGCTTTCGTATACATCCTATTAATAGGAATTGGCTTTGTTTATTTATACCCTTTATTATATATGGGATCATATAGCTTAAAGTCACTATCGGACATCCTAAATCCTCTAGTAAATTGGATTCCGACACAGATTTATTTAGACAACTATGGAAGAGCCAATGACGTCCTAAAATTCCTTCCGACATTAGTTCAGACATTGTATGTAACAGTTCTACCTGCTGTAGCACAGACTGCTGTTGCGGCAGTAATTGGATATGGTTTCGCAAGATTTGAGTTTCCATTTAAGAAAACGTTGTTTGTATTCGTTTTAGCAACATTTATCATACCGCCGCAATTAACAATGATCCCTAGATATGTATTCTTTAATGAACTAGGCATTCTAGGAAACATTCAATCATTCTTTATTCCGGCTGTGTTAGGGCAAGGAATCAATAGTGCTATATTCATTTTAATCTTTTATCAGTTCTTTAGAATGATACCGAAATCTTTAGAAGAAGCAGCTCAGTTGGACGGTGCTGGATATTTCCGCATATTCTTCACTATCGCAATTCCAATGGCGGTGCCAGCTTTCATCATTTCATTCTTATTCTCTTTCGTATGGTATTGGAATGAAACTTATTTAGCTGCTCTATACTTTGGTAACTCATTAACAACATTACCACTAGAATTGAATAAATTCGTTGCCACGTACAATCAGTTGTACTCAGGAGCAGAAGGTGGAGCAGATAATAACATCAACGAAGGTATAAGAATGGCAGGTACCATGCTAACGATCTTACCACTTTTAGTTGTGTACTTCTTAACTCAAAAATGGTTCGTAGAAGGTATCGATCGCTCAGGTATAACCGGAGAGTAAATATTAAGAAAATAGTCAGCAATCTAGGTTGCTGACTTCAATTGTTTATAGGGTTGAAACGTTTCAATCCTATTTATTGAATGAACATAATTGGGCTGTGTTAAAGTATATTGCTGATTTTAAAAACCTCTCTAGCAGATGATTTCCGTGCAAGTCGGAGACTCCTGCGGGAGAAGCGGGGAGCGGGAGACCCCGCAGTCGCGAATGCGATGAGGAGGCTCCCGGCCCGCCCGCGGAAAGCGGAGACTTGCGCGGAAATCATCTGCGGTATTTAACAGAGTTTAAAAAAATAAATGAATCTGGAGATAAATACATGAAAACAAAAAAACAAGCACTAATAATAGGATCTATTGCTGCTCTTGTCATTATTTTCACGGTTGCAGCTGCAGTTAATTTTATAGCAAATAAAGATGATTCCGTAAAAATAAATAAAGATGAACCAGAAATTTTAGAATTAGAAAGCCAAAAAAGCTTTGAATTTTTTTGGAACGAAGCAAATGTTGATCATAATAGCCCGGGTTACGGCTTAATTCGTGACAGAGCTCCAGGTAATCCAACATTATCTAGTATTGCATCAGTCGGTTTTGGCTTAACAGCCATTACGATTGGAGCGGAAAGAGGTTGGATTACAAAAGAAGAAGCCGAAGAGCGCGTAAACGGTACGCTCGATACGATGCTTAATAACGCTGAACATATTAATGGAGTATATTATCACTTCTTAAATATGAACACCGCAAAACGAGCTGGAAAAAGTGAAGTGTCCATTATTGATACTGCCATTTTAGTAAGCGGTGCCCTACAAGCTGGGGAATATTTTAAAGGTGACATTAAGAAAAAAGCAGACGAACTTTATAAGCAAGTAAACTGGGAATGGTATTTAAATCCAGACCGTAATATGTTTTACATGTCTTACACACCAGAAGATGGATTCTCTGGAGCTTGGGATTTTTATGCTGAACAGCTAATGCTTTATTTTCTTGCGGTTGCATCTCCTACACATCCAGTAAATGAAGAGACTTTTTATGATTTTATCCGACATGAGCAAGCGTATGGAGATGGGGAGCCATTTATTCATTCTTGGTTCGGTTCTATCTTTACGTATCAGTTTTCTCATGCTTGGTTTGACTTACGAGGGAAAGTGGATAGAGAGGGAGTAGACTGGTTCGAAAACTCTGTCATTGCATCCATTGCGAGCAGACAATTTTCTATTGATAATATGGACAGGTTTGAAACATTTGGTCCAAATGCGTGGGGATTAACAGCAAGTGACGGTCCAAAAGGTTATGAAGGTTTATATGGTTCATCTCCTTCTGGTTATGACAACACGGCACATTTCACAGACGGAACAATCGCGACAGCTGGTGCAGCTGGTTCAATTGTATTTACTCCGGAAGAGTCCATCGCGGCTTTAGAAAACTATTATGAGAACTTCCCAGAATTATGGGGAGAACACGGCCTTAAAGGAGCTTTTAACTTAGATTTAACACCTCATTGGTATGCAGAGGATAGTTTAGGGATTGATAAAGGTATCACGTTACTAATGATAGAAAATTATCGATCAGACTTTGTTTGGGAGACAATGATGAAAAATAAGTACGTGCAAGAAGGTATGAAAAAAGTTGGATTAGTAGATTCCAAAGAGTAATTAGGGGGACCTTCCATGTCAGTATTAATGAATCAAGGTTACAAATGGAAGGGAATCGTTCTTATTTGCGGTAACTATGATGAAGTAACACAAGATACAGTGATTTATGAAAATGGTGAGTTATTATTTGGTGGTGAAGCAATTGAATTACCACCTAGATATCTTCTGTCATTATTGTTAGAAATTATGAAATCTTAGATGGCGTTGAAATTGAATACGCAACAGTAGAAATGACGAATGTAACACAGGGTGATCAATTTACGGAAATGACCATTAAAACTATAGGCACGAATGGAATGTTGAAGTTGGATACGGACGGCCAATGGAAAATGGTTGTATTTTTATCAAAGATATTAAAAACCAACTACTATTTTCAGAGGTGCAAAACAGGAAATCGCAAGGCAATTCACAATAGCTATCACATCACTTTCACATTGCATTTCACAGTATAATTCACAACAAAAAGGACTTAGAAATTTTCAGTTCTCTAAGTCCTTTGATTATATTTGATTCTTTAACTAACGCCACGCGATAGTTGAAGAGCTGAAAAGTTATTTAGAAACTGACCGAACCCTGGTAAAGCTATATTCCATAATAAGGCTTCATGTTTTTTAGGCTTTCTATACTCCTTCATCCTCCATCACTCACTTCAACAGATGATTGCGTTCTTCTGTTTGAGGTGGTTCTTCCATCCAACCATTTTTAATCATAATTTTTGCACCTTTATGAGCATATTCAAATACATCTTTCATAAAAATCGCCAGTTTAGGTGGCAAATCATTTCGTAAACTCAAAGCAGTCCCTAATGAGCCACTTCCCATCGAAAAACTACAAAAAAGACTCGTGCAATACATCATCAACTTATCGGAAAAGGGTGGTATTGTTGAACGAGTTGCATTGCCACCTGCTGTTTGAGAAACTTGTGTCCCGTTTTCAAGCAAGACTTCACTAAATTCCTTTATCATACTTTTAGCAAGTTCAGCACCCTCATTAAAGAAGGTTTTTACTTCTTTTTCATTTGCACATTGAGCAAAACCTATAATCATTTGAAGACCCGTAATATTTGATTCAATCGAATGATGAAGATGCGCAACTTCCACTGTATTTAATGAACGTTTTTCGCTAAACGGACTAACGGAGTGTCCAGTCAAATAATGCTTATCTTTCACAAATTCAACTGATTTTGGCATAGAAACATGAGGAGATTTAACAAGTAATCCTTTTTCAAGTAAATATTGTGTACAAAGGTTGTAATACTTTTGCGTAATGGCAGCTAGCTCGTTCACCATCAGTATAATATCTTCTCGATAAGTCATCGTCATATTTAATGCGTGAAGCCCCGTACTAATTTGTTTCAATAGGCGAACAAACATGATGTCAAAACCATTATCATATAATTTCGGCACCTCTTTGTTGACATCCTCAGCTATGAAGCCAACTGGGATGACCGCCCCTTCATTTTGAAAAATTTCTATAATAGTACCAACATAAGGGGCTATCTCTCCATATAGATTATTCATAATAGTCTTGGCTTTTTCGTCATCGGCTTGCTCTATAAAATATTCTAACATACGTAAAATCATTGTCTTTTCTTGATACGTAAGCCATAATACACCTAATTCAGATGACGTAATTGCTGATTTTTCTGGCATATAATTTCCTCCAAAAATTTTTTATCTGCTTAGGTTTAGCTTAATATGGTATCTTCATTCACTTTTTTTATACTATTTTACTCATTTTCCTTCCACATAAAACCGATAGTTTAAGTACAAAATCGCACAACGGAACGTTTGTAATTAATCGGTGTTCCTTCTGTAATAAGTAGGGGGGACACCTTCCATATTTTTAAAGAAACGGCTAAATGACTGGATTGTTTCAAATCCTAATTCATCTGCAATGGTAGAAATGGTGTAATAATGAATTGCGTCGGTTGCCTATTGGTATCAAGCGGCGCCGCACAATCCATTCCCTGCATTGCCAGATAATGAGGACCTAGAAGTAATATAGAGGTAAATATTCTAAATCACGCTTAATCTGGGTTTCTTATCTGGTTAGATAAGAAACTCGCTGCAACTCCTAGACAAGACATTTTCTAGAAATTTTATATAAATTAGTTAAAACCCTTGATAAAACGCTTTCATCACTTTAGAATAAAAAATAACACTTTCATTGAAACGTTTCAATGGAAGTGTTAGGTTAAATGTCATGTAAGGTTGAATGGAATCTTTAATCTATGAACCGCGGACGATAGATTTAAGATTTCAAAAGAAAATATTGATTCATAAATATAATAAACATTTAATGCAGAATTATATAGTATTAAAATGCAAAATTATTTAGTATTAATTGTTTTTTTCACTTAACACACCGTAATTATGAAACTGATTCAAATAATAACAAAGTGGAGAGGAATATTTATATGAAACCTATAACAGATTTTTATTCAAAATTACCAAAAGACGTAAAAACGTTCTTTGATCGTCAGTATCGTGATTCCTATGAATTGTTAGAAGCATCTCGTCACCCTAAGACAGGCCTATATGCAGACGGTTTTATGACATTAGGAGAAAACCCAGATTTTCGTTGCTCGGTTGCAGCTACAGGCGTTGGTCTAATTGGCCTTTGTGTCGCTGATCTAGAAGGATGGACAGATAATGCGGAGGAGAAAGTGACTACTACATTAAAAGCTCTTCGCGGAGAAGTAGAGGGTTGCTCCGTTGCTCGTGACGAATCAACAGGATTTTTCGCTCACTTCGTTGATATGGAAACAGGTGAAAATATTAAATCAGAAATTTCCACGATTGATACGTCAATCGTAATAGCAGGTGCTCTTTTTGCTGGCCACCATTTTAAAGAAAAAGCACCTCATATACTAGAAATGGCACAAGAGCTATTAAAGGAAATTGACTGGAGTGTTGTTGTAGCTGATAAAGATACGGGTGTCATTAACATGGTCGTGAAAGAAGGAAAAGGGACACTTCCTCTTCCTGCATATAACGAATATGTCATCGTTGCCTACCTTGCACTATTAGGGCAACCGGAAAACAAAGACATCCAAGATCTATGGTATAAAAACTTCTCAGAAGATAAAATAAAAGATTTACCTATCGTCAACTACCGCGATATTCCAGTACTTACGGACAGTGCAGGGAAAAACTTCTTGTCATCATTTGTACATCAGTTCCCGTTCTATCTTGTACCGAATTATGGGGATAGCGAAGTTTATAAGGAATTTTATGAGAATGCTTGTACGGCCGATCGCTTAAAGTGGAAAGAGCTTGATGATGTTCCATCCTACGTATGGGGCTATGGAGCAGGTCCAAATGATGGGCTTTTCGGTGGATATCATGCGGATAAAATAAATAATGCACCACACGATATTGCATCTGCATATATTGTTGCTGGTTTCCTTCCAGTATATCCTGCGGGAATACATGATCTATATGCGTTGTACAAACTTCACATTCCGTATGATGTATATACGAATGAAAATGATAAAGAGGATGAAAATAAGTTCCGCGCTGCTTATCAATATGGATTACATCGCTACTCTTGGTGGCATCTAGAACAGCCAGAACGCTGGTATCCAACGAAAGTAACGTTAATTGACTGGAGTTCAATGTTATATGGACTAGCTGCATTTAAACACGGAATGAACTTCTTTACGGAACGTTTAACAAAAGTAGAAGAGAAATAATGCACGATTTTCAATTAGAAAAGCGTGGTGAAAAGATGGAACTAAAAGTAATGACGTTTAACATTAGGGTTCATGTCCCTCAGGATGGTAGTAATGCATGGCCATACAGAATAGAGAAAGTGTCTAAAATAATTTTGGACCATTCTCCACTTGTTATCGGAACGCAAGAAGGCTCATTGCATATGCTTGAGGATATAGGTAAAAGGTTGCCAGATTATCGTTGGACAGGTCAAGGTAGGCGAGGCGGCATGAAGGATGAGTTTTGTGCTGTTTTTTACAAATATAACTTGATAAGGCGTCTCAAGTTCATTATCGTCAAAGAAAAAGACAAAAATGAACTTGATTAGACGTATCAAGAACATTATCTCCAAAGAAAAACTCAAGAATGAACTTGATATAAAAGAGGTTTTGGCATACCCAAGTGAACATAAATTGAATTGGCCCCAAGACGGTTGTTTGCTCTTTGGGGCAGCTCCTATATATTTTTAATTAGCAAAATTTTGTACAGTCTCTTTTTCTTCATTTATTTAAAAAATAAAAAGCTCCAAAAATACGTCATAAAAACATTGAAAACGTATACATAAACCTATATAATAATTTTATTGAAACGTTTCAATGAAAAAGTAGTTTTGTAAATAAACCTATCTTTTTTTCATTGAAATATTTTTTTGAGTTTTTATTGTAACGTTTCAATTATTGATAAATCATCAGATACTATATTAAATTGGCTCTGTTAAAGGTTAGTGTTGATTTTTGATACCAACCTAGCAGTTGATTTCCGCGCAAGTCGTAGACTCCTGCGGGAGTAGCGGTGGCCTGGAGACCCCACAGGCGAAGCCGAGGAGTAGGTTTTTTCACGACAGTGAAAATAACCTTCCTTTTTACCGCCCGCGAAAAGCGGAGACTTGCGCGGAAATCAACAGCGGTCTTTAACAGAGCCATAAAATTAAATAATTTATGCTGGCATGTAGCCAAGATAAAAGAAAACTTCTAGTTTAACGGAGGGGTAATATGACGAAAAGTCGCTCGCACCAAATACTTGAACAAATGACATTAGATGAGAAAGTAGCACAGCTGCTACAATTAGCAACGTTATTTTATAAAGGATCCTCACACGAAGGACAAATTACAGGTCCGATGCAGGATATGGGGATTAACGAAGAGATAGTAAATAATAGCGGTTCCGTTCTTGGTGGTGCTGGTGCACAGGAAGTTATGAACATACAAAAAACATACATGGAAAATAACCGTTTAGGCATCCCTTTACTAATGATGGCAGATATCATCCACGGTTTTAAAACTATTTTTCCAGTTCCATTAGCAATTGGTAGTTCGTGGGACATGGAGTTAGCAGAGAAAAGTGCAGAAATTGCAGCAGTAGAAGCTGCTGTATCTGGAGTGCATGTAACGTTTGCACCGATGGTAGATTTAGTTCGTGATCCTCGCTGGGGAAGAGTAATGGAGTCAACTGGTGAAGATCCATTCCTAAATTCCGATTTTGCTAGAGCAATGGTACGTGGATTCCAAGGATCGGATTTAACGAATGATACAAACAGAGTTGCAGCCTGTGTGAAACACTTTGCTGCCTATGGAGCTGCAGAAGCTGGAAGAGATTATAATACGGTAGATATGTCCGAGCGTATTCTTCGTGAATCGTATTTACCAGCATATAAGGCAGCTCTTGATGAAGGCTGTGAAATGGTAATGACAGCATTTAATACAGTGGACAGCATTCCTGCTACTGGAAATAAAAAATTAATGCGAGAAATACTTCGTGATGAATGGGGCTTTGACGGTGTTATTATCTCTGACTGGGGAGCTGTAAAAGAAATCATCGCACACGGAGTAGCTGCTGATGAAAAAGAAGCGGCGCAAAAGGCAATTGAAGCAGGTGTTGATATTGAAATGATGACACCTTGCTATATTTCTAATTTAAAAGAGCTAATTGAAGATGGAACTATTTCTGAAAGCTTACTAAATGAATCAGTGCTACGTATTTTGCAATTAAAAGAAAAACTAGGATTATTCGAAAATCCATATCGTGGCGCAAATGTAGAACTAGAAGAAAAGTTAATTTTAAGTGAAGAACATCGTCAAGTTGCGAGAGAACTAGCAACAAAATCATGTGTCTTAATGAAAAATGACAATGTGCTGCCTTTACAAAAAGAACAAAAAATCGCATTAATTGGTCCTTTCGCACATAATGGCGACATTTTAGGCCCATGGTCTTGGCAAGGTTCACAAGAGGTTGCAGTAAAAGTAGATGAAGGCTTTAAGATGAAAATGGATCCAGCCAACCTTTTCGTAGCGCAAGGCTGTGATATTGAGGCCGGAACAGAAGAACAGCTTCAAGAAGCAATCAACGCGGCAAAAAATGCTGATGTGATCGTCCTTGCATTAGGTGAGCATTCCAGAATGAGTGGAGAAGCGAAGTGTCGTGCAGATATTCGTTTACCAGAAGCACAACTTCACTTAATTGCCCAGTTAAAGAAATTAGCCAAGCCAATGGCAGTAGTATTGTTCAATGGACGTCCATTAGATTTACACGGAGTTATCGACCAAACAGATGCAGTGTTAGAAGCATGGTACCCAGGAACAGAAGGTGGAGCAGCTGTTGCGGATTTATTATTCGGTGATGCAAACCCATCAGGTAAGATTACCATGTCGTTCCCATATTCAGTTGGTCAAGTTCCAGTTTACTATAACTGCTTCAATACAGGTCGCCCGCAGGATGAACCTGTGACAGAATATGTATCTAAATATTTAGATATTCCAAATACGCCACTTCTTCCATTCGGATTCGGACTAAGCTATACAAACTATGTGTACGGTGAAGTATCACTTTCTACCGATACACTTACAGTAGATCAACCGATAACTGTAACGGTTGATGTTACGAACAACGGTGATGTAGCCGGTGATGAGATTGTACAGCTCTATGTCCGTGATCTTGTTGGAGAAGTTGTACGACCGTTAAAAGAACTAAAAGGGTATGAAAAGATTACATTAAATCCAGGTGAAACGAAGACGGTTACATTCACGATTACAGAAGAAATGCTTCGTTACCACCATGCTGATTTACAGTTTAGTAGTGATGCAGGAAAATTCCTTGCATTTGCTGGTCCTAACAGCGTAGAAACACAAGAAAAAGAATTCGTATTAGTAAAATAACGCAATATAGGAGGACATCATGACAACAACAATTGAAACGTCAAAATACAATCTAAAAGCGGGAGAAATAAACTTTACATTCTTAAACAGTGGTGACTTATTTGAAGCAAGTCATAACTGGGTGATGATTAATCAACTATTAGCTAACCCTGTTGATGGATCATTAAATAACATTTACTTACGTTTACATCGTGAAGGGGGAATGCAAGTTTTTCCTCTTCTAGGCGTGAAATCTCCAAGCACATTTTATGCATCGGAAAAAGCAATGACTTGGAAAGGAAACATTGAGGAAGTAAATTATGAAGTAACATTCCATTTAACTACTCACGGTGTTTGGTTCTGGGATGTGAAAGTAGAAGGGGAAAATGTTGAAGTTGATGTGATTTACGGACAAGACATGTCAATTGCGAGTAAAGGTGCTGTTCGTAACAATGAAGCATACGTTTCCCAATATGTAGACCACACTGTTTTTGAAACAGGGGAAAAAGGTTATGTTGTATGTTCTAGACAAAACCAACCACAACCTGGTGGATTCCCTTATATGCAACAAGGTTCATTAACAAAAGCAACAGGCTATTTAACAGATGGCTTCCAATTTTTCGGTTTACCTTATAAAGAGACGGATATACCAGAAGTATTATTACAAGATTCGCTTCCAAATAAAGTATACCAATATGAGTTTGCTTATACAGCACTACAATCTGAGAAAGTAACACTAGCTGGTGCTACACAGTTTGTGTTCTATGGCTTATTTAAAGAAAACCATGAAGAAGCAATTATAGAGTTAGAGTTTGAAGACGAAGTGAAACTTGCGTGGGAAAGTATCCAAGGGACAGTAGTTGAACTTGGGGTGGAACAACCTAAGGTTCGAATCTCTGAGAAAATTGGTACACCAGTCCATTCGGAATCCTTAACAATCGATGAAGTAAATAAATACTTCCCGACTAGACGTCAAGAAGAGTGGGATGGAGATACGTTATTATCTTTCTTCACAGAAACACATGAGCATGTCGTGTTAAAAGAGAAAGAGTTAGTTGTTGAACGTCCACACGGTCATATTATCATGACTGGTCAAAATGACAAAATGAAGGAAAATGTGTTCTCGTCTACATCTTATATGTACGGAATATTTAATTCTCAAGTAGTTGTTGGAAATACTTCTTTTAATAAGATGCTTTCTAATGCTCGTAATGCATTAAATATTTTCAAAACATCAGGTCAACGTATTTATGTAGAAGTAGAAGGAACGTACCAACTATTAACGATGCCTTCAATGTATGAAATTGGTTTTAACTATGCACGCTGGTATTACAAAACAGCAACAGATATGATCATCATTACAAGTTACACAATGGTGGACACGCCAGAGCTTCAACTACATGTTCAATCAGAAAGCGGGACACAATACCGTTACCTTGTGACAAACCAAGTGGTTGTAAATGCGAACGAGTTAGAAACACCATTCGTTATGGAAGAAGAAAACGGGGTTGTGACGTTTACAGCTCATGAATCTTCTATGAGTGCAAATGTTTATCCAGAGTTAACATACAAGTTCTGTGTTGATGGTACGAACATGACGATTAGTAATGAAGAAGCATTAGTAGAAAATGCACACCTTAATTCTGCAGCATTAGTAGTTTTAGAACTTGATAGCACTAGCGATTGGACGATGACGATTCAAGGTTTATTATATGGTGAGGAAGTTCCTTTTACAGAGAAAAATGCTGCGGATGAAATTGCACGTTACCGTGAATTTTTACGCGAATGTATGAATGGCTTTGACTTATCGCAAAATGGTGGAGAAACAGAAGATTTAGAAAAAGTGAACAGTGTTGCATGGTGGTACACACATAATATGTTAGTGCATTTCACTGTACCACA
The DNA here is from genome assembly GCF_002797415.1 of Bacillus alkalisoli. GTDB lineage: Bacteria > Bacillota > Bacilli > Bacillales > Bacillaceae_I > Bacillus_CD > Bacillus_CD alkalisoli. The sequence continues at coordinate 3,469,863 of NZ_KZ454944.1, read as the reverse complement.
CGGTTTAGAGCAGTATAGTGGTGCAGCTTGGGGAACTCGTGATGTATGCCAAGGGCCGACAGAATATTTCATGGCTACGCAGAAATATGAATCGGTAAAAGAAATTTTGAAAACAGTGTACAGTCACCAATTTGAAGACGATGGCAACTGGCCTCAATGGTTCATGTTCGACCGTTATAACAAAATTCAAGCAGGAGAAAGTCATGGAGACATTATCGTATGGCCTTTAAAGGTGCTTGCAGATTATTTATCCGTTACAAAGGACTTCTCTATTCTAGAGGAAAAAGTTCCGTATACAATTCGTGGCCAGTTTGACTTAACGGAAGAAACAGCAACTATTTTTGATCACGCGAAAAAACAAATTGACTATATGAAAAACAACTTTGTTCATGATACGTATTTAAGCTCCTATGGTGATGGAGACTGGGATGATACGCTTCAACCTGCTAACGCACAATTAAGAGACTACATGGTTAGTAGCTGGACCGTTTCTTTAACGTATCAAGTAATGAAAAAGTTTGCTACTGTACTAGAGGAAGTTAACAAAGAGGAAGCAACAGAGCTAATGGCGTTAGCCGAGGGCATTGAAGCAGACTTTAAGAAATATATGCTTAAAACAGACGTAATTCCAGGCTTTGTTTACATGGAAGAGCCAGGAAAAGTAGAATATATGGTTCATCCAGAAGATACAAAGACTGGTATTAACTATCGTCTACTTCCGATGACAAGAAGTATGATTAGTGAACTATTAACACCAGAACAAGCAGCTTCTCACTATGAGTTGATCAAAAAAGAGTTTTATTGCCCAGACGGCGTACGCTTAATGAACCGTCCAGCGAAATACGAAGGCGGAGTAAGTAAGCACTTCAAACGTGCGGAACAAGCTTCTAACTTTGGTAGAGAAATAGGTTTACAGTACGTTCATGCTCACATTCGTTTTGTAGAAGCGATGGCGAAGTTAGGTAAAGAAGAGGAAGCATGGAAAGGCTTATCCATGATTAATCCAATCGGTATTCAAAACGTTGTACCGAATGCAGAACGTAGACAAAGCAACGCATACTTCAGTAGTTCTGACGGGAAATTCAATTCACGTTATGAAGCACAAGAACAGTTCGGGAAATTACGTGATGGAAGTGTGCAAGTAAAAGGTGGATGGCGTATTTACTCCAGTGGACCTGGAATCTATATGAACCAGCTTATTAGTAATTGCCTAGGTATCCGTCAGGATAATGGTGGATTAGTAGTAGACCCAGTACTTCCAAACCATTTAGATGGACTAACATTTGCTTATAAGTATAATGAACGACCTGTTACCTTTACGTACCACCTACAATCAGGTGAAAGGTATATGGAAATTAATGGTCAAAAGATAGAGGCTGAAACAACTTCGAATAGATACCGTCAAGGCGGACTGTTCGTAGATAGTGAGAAATTAATGTCCTTACTGAACGAAGACTCCAACAATATAGCTATATATCTATAAAAGTAATGTGGTGGTCAATTATGACCGCCACATTATCTTTATTCAAGGCTCTTAAGACCTAACGAAGCAATTGTTTGGAAGGCTAAATTATAGGGGGGAAGAGTAAAGATGGCAATAATAAAATGTGATTTTTTCTCCGAAGTATTAGGTTTAAGTACTTCCATGACAGTAATATTACCGCAAAAACCACTAAATAATATAGAGAAGGATACAAAGCTTCCTACTCTGTATTTATTACACGGATATAGTGATGATGATACCATTTGGACCCGCAGAACTTCTATTGAGCGTTATGTAGACGGATTAGGCTTAGCGGTAGTTATGCCGCAAGTACATCATAGCTACTATACGGATATGGAGAATGGTCACCGATTTTGGACATTCTTATCAGAAGAGTTACCAGTAGTAGCTCGAACATTTTTTAATCTATCTGACAAGCGAGAAGACAACTTTGTTGCCGGATTATCTATGGGAGGCTACGGTGCCTTTAAGTGGGCACTTCGCCAACCAGAAAAATTTGCAGCCGCAGCTAGCTTATCTGGGGCATTAGATGTTGTGAATACAATGGAAATAATGCCAGAAGAAAGAAAAAGAGGGTTTGAGCTAATTTTTGGTGATAAAGCAGTAAAAGATACGGAGAATGATTTGCTTTGGTTATTGCAGCAAAAAAGTGGTGAAAATCAGATGCCCCTTCTTTATCAATGCTGTGGTACAGAGGACTTCTTATACCACCAAAATGTAAAGTTTAAAGAGGTTTGTGAGCAATCCAACGTCGAACTAACTTCAACCTTTAGCCCAGGTAATCATGAATGGGGTTATTGGGATGCACAAATTCAAGATGTATTAAAGTGGCTACCACTTCCTCGTAATAAACACGATTGATGTGAAATGGGGACGGGGTTTGTTTCACATTTTACTACTAATAATGTGAAACAATCCCCGTCTGTCATAATAAATAGAAGAAAAATTTTTTATCATTTTGATTAAAAGAACTTGTATAGTCTATTAAGCATGCTGATTGAAGTCTTTGATCTAGTTTTACAGAAATTTCTCTTTCAACTTCTTGTATCATTCTTCGAATTTCGTCAGATGGTAAACTAAAATGTATCGACGCAATATGATACGGATGATTTTTAGTAAGTAATTGAAAGTATTGTTCAGGTGTCTCAGCTTGTGATTCATAGCTTCCTTCCATATCCTCAATGAATTTATAAATCATTTTCTTTTCTTGGGGAAGAGAAGAGATTATACTTTTTTTCATGTAACTAGCAAAATACTCATTCAATGCAACACACCTCAGTTCTTTACCAACTAGATTTCTTCACACCAGGAATTTGTCCTTTATGAGCAAACTCTCTAAAAGCAATTCTAGACATTTTAAATTTGCGTAAGTACCCTCTTGGTCTTCCAGTCACCTCACATCTATTCTTAAGACGAGTTGGGGAAGAATCTCTAGGTAATTTTCTTAAGCCTTCAATGTCACCTTTTTCCATAAGTGCTCTTCTTTGGTCGGCATATTTTTCTACTAGCTTCTGACGCTTTAACTCTTTCACCACTTTTGATTTTTTCGCCATTTAATAAACCTCCTAATTCAGCCTAATTGAAAATAGTAATTATTACGATTTATCAACATTAAATCATAAATAGGAATGAAAATCAAATTATGTGAGATGTGAAAATGGGACGGGGTTTGCTTCACATTCCCTTAAACTTCGAAAATGTGAAGCGAACCCCGTCCCTCTTTTTCAAAATAAAAAGGGATTTTTAGGTTAAGTAGAGAATAAACTTATGTAAATATTACCAATAAAATTAATCCCTCATAATCAGGAGGATACTGACATGTTGAAGATAAAAGAAAACATAGATCTTATACTAATATGTTTTGCTATTTTAGTACCGATTCCAAGTGGGGCTTTTTTATATTATTACGATTTTCCGAAGAAGATTGACATGGAATATCCTGCTTATGAGTATAGTGATGAAGAGCAAGAAGTTGGTGAAGTAACAAGCGTGAGTGTAAAAGGTAAAATAAAGAGACCACTCTTTCGAAAATCAGAGTTTGAAGGAAGTATTTTTATCGAAAAATACGAAATAACAAAAGACTATCCGGACGAAGCATGGATTGACATGGACTTTTTCGTCGGTAACATGAACTATATAAAGTTTGAAAATAATAAAATTGTAACAAAATTTTTTGGCTGGTTGATGACAGAAGAAAACCTAGCTTCTATGTTAATTTATGTGGATCCATATCCGGAAAGAGGTAATAAATCTGCCTTTCTAAATACAAAAATAGCTGTACCTGCCACTAATTATGAAGAAGCAACGGCGGTGGAACAGCGACTTTATAATTTACATAAATGAGTTTTAAGTATATTACACAGTGTCAGTCCTAAATTCGTTCAAACTTAAGCGGATATGGGATGGCACTTTTTTTATATGTAAGATTTTGATCGGTTATATTAACATACTAATTTTTAAACAAACGTTTGATTGATTTTTATTAGTAATGCTGTTATGTATATCTGAGAAGTGCTTTGGCTTACAAGTTACCTTTTAAAATGTTATTTCAGAAAAGGGAAGTTGGGGACGGGGTTCGTTTCACATTCAATTAAAGAATGAGAAATGAACCCCGTCCCCATTTCACATCTAAAAAGAATATGTTCAGAACTTTTGAAAAGAATAAGAATACTAATAGTTGGAATGAATATTCCATGTAAACTGGCACTAATTCGATTGTTTAGAGGAGTTAGCATTAATGCGATATAAGGGAAGAATATCGAGAACGATACTAGTATTTTCGCTTTGTATGGTATTCATCATAAGTGATTATAGAATTATAGGTTATATTCCTATGAGTGACGCAATTGCTACCATCATTTTCACGGCCCTTGGGTGGTGGTTTGGAAAGCAACATGATCAACTTCAATACTATGCCAATCAGTTAAAACTAAGCAAAAAAGAATTACAAAGTCATTTTGATAATGGCTATTCTTTTCTATGGGAAAATGACTTAAAAACGAACAGAATAAAAGTGTCCAAAGGGATTGAGAAAAGTACAGGGTATACGGCAAAAGAATTTGAAGAAGATTATGACCTTTGGCTTAAAATAGTCCATCCAGATGATAAAAAAAGAGTAGATATCTTCTATCATGACTTGCTATTAGGATATCCTGCAAAATGTGAATTTCGATTTTTTCGCAAAAATAGAGAAGTACATTGGTTTGAGCTCTTTGGAAAAGCAATGAGATCCGAAGAAGGTAAAATTTTAAAATTAAATGGTGTAGCATATGATATAACCGAACGAAAACAAATGGAAGAAAAACTGAAGTACATAGCCTATCATGATAATTTAACAGGACTACCAAACCGAACAATGCTAAATTTTAGTCTGCAATCAGCATTTGAAAGGTGTAAACAAAATCAAACCATGTTAGCTGTCATGTTTATTGATATTGATCGTTTTAAAATGATTAATGATATGTTAGGTCACGCTGCTGGGGACAAACTTTTAATTCAAGTTAGTGATAGATTAGTGGCAAATGTGGATGGTGGTGTAGTAGCTCGTCAAGGTGGAGATGAATTTATATTATATTTAGAAAACACAAGCAAGGAGAAAGTAAAACAAGTAGCAGAACTGATTTTACTAGATTTTACAGCACCATTTTATATAGAAGGTGAGGAGTACTATACAACACCGAGTATAGGTATTAGTATTTTTCCTAAGGACGGTCAAGATATTACCACACTTATGAAGTATGCGGATACTGCCATGTATTGGGCCAAAAAACGAGGTAGAAATAATTATCAATTTTATATACCAGAAGATAAAAATATAATGGACCGGAAACGAAAATTGGAACAAGGATTAAAGAAGGCACTTCATAACCATGAATTTGAACTACATTATCAACCTAAAATACATCTAGAAACAGGGAAGATATACGGGGTAGAGGCGTTAATAAGATGGAAACATCCGGAATTAGGTCAGATTCCTCCTATAGAATTTATCCCGATAGCGGAAGATTTAGGAATGATTGTTCCTATTGGAAACTGGGTGTTAAAAGAGGCGTGTAAACAAAATAAAATATGGCAATCATCAGGAATTATGATAAAAGTAGCCGTCAATGTATCCACTATTCAATTTGAAGACATAGATTTTATTGAAAAAATTAAGAAAGCGTTATCCGAAAGTCAATTGTCATCAGATTATTTAGGTTTAGAGATTACAGAAAGCGTGATGCAAAATATCTCCCATAGTGCAACCGTGTTACAAAAAATAAGGAACCTAGGAGTAAAGATATCTATTGATGACTTCGGTACAGGGTATTCTTCATTAAGTGTTTTGAATCATTTACCAATTAATTTAGTAAAGATAGATAAAACGTTTATTAAAGAAATCTTAACAAATTCTAACACAGCAGCACTAGTAAAAACGATGATAAAAATGGGAGAAAATCTGCATTTTGATCTAATCGCAGAAGGTATTGAAGAAATAGAGCAGGTGGAGTTTTTGATTGAAAATGGGTGTAAATATGGACAAGGTTATTATTATAGTCGTCCTCTACCTGCTAATGAGGTGGAATGTATTTTAAAGAGAGGTACATACGCTTGATAGACTATTAATATCCTTTATGAGAAAACAAACCCCGTCCCCAATTCTCACAACGAAAAGTTGTTCTTCCACACCTTAAATAAAACAAACACAATAGGTTGGATTAGTAAGGAAGATTTAGAATGAGAAAAATGGGTGAGAAATGGGGACGGGGTTCGTTTCACATTCAATGAATGAATGTGATGTGAAATGAACCCCGTCCCCGATTCTTATCTTGCTACTCCGGCTATAGTGGAAGCTTTACGCAACATAAGCCATACTGGTAAGGCTGATAAAACTATTACTGTAATCAAAAGAGTGAATGGTAAAGATAATTGAATTGATCCATTATCCATCGCAACAAATTGTTCCACTAGAACGTTTCTAGTTTCAGGGAAGAATATAGTAACCGTAACAAGTGCGACCAACATTAGCCCACCAGCTAATCCTAAACGATAAAACACCGATCCAAGCAACAAACAAACGCTATAGAACAAACTGCATAACACAATATCTACAAGCATGTGGTTATACCAAGTATTCGCTAATGTTGTTCCTTCTACTGTTGTAAGAATGGAAAAAGAAGTAGTTTGTAGTATGCTCGTAGCACCATTTAATAAAGAATTAACAAGTAAATGAATAACGGACATAGTTACAGCAAGTAGCACGTTAAAGACTAAGTTGCCGAGAACGTAACGAGTTCTCGTAAAACCAAATTTGATGGAATACGGAAAAGTTATTTTCGTTTGTAAAAACCCTGCAATTCCGCAGAAAACGTACGTTGCTACACTTATGGATACAACCATATTTACAGAAAAACTGTACGAGATCGCTAGTAAGAAAAAAGAACTCGCGATAAATATAGTCCAAAATATAGAAAAGGAAAATCTCATATCTATGGCAAAAAAGTAAAGAATAGCTTTTAAATCTCTAAGCATATTGTTTTCCCCCTTGTTTTTCCTCGGTTAAGTAAACCATTAAGTGCTGAATATTGGTTGGCTCTATCGTTAGGCCAAGCTCTTTTGCGTGTGACTTATCGTACTTTTCCCCGAAAAGAGTGACTTCTTTATGCCCTGCTAGTTCGGCTGTATGGACAACATTTCTTCCTTCAATAAATTCATTTACTGCCTTTTTGCTGCCAGAAATACTCACTGTTAGCTCGAGTAATTGTTCCGTTGTATGGTGGAAAAGTAGTTCTCCTTCTTTAATCAAAATCACTTCTTCAAATAAGTTACTTACTTCGTCAATTAAATGGGTAGATAAAATAATGGTTCTTGGGTAGGCTTCGTATTCTTCTAAGAGGATGTCGTAAAATGTGTAACGAGCGGATGCGTCTAATCCAATATATGGTTCATCGAAAATAGTGATTTTTGTGCGGCTAGCTAAACCGATAATAATACCAAGAGCAGATTCCATACCTTTAGAAAGGCCTTTTACCTTCATTTTTTCGTCAAGGTGAAATACTTTCAAAAGACGATTAGCCGTATCTTGGGACCAGTTTGGATAAAATAAAGAAGCCATTTTTAATGTATCTTTTATTTTAAAGCTCCTCATAAAGTTATTGCTTTCGTTAATTAAATATATATCTTTTAATACTTCACGGTTGTCAAAAGGTTTTTTTCCATTCACAAGAATGTTCCCACTTGATGGAAGCATGTAACCTGCTAGCAACTGCATTAAGGTCGTTTTACCAGCACCATTGCGACCTAACAATCCGTAAATTTTATTTTCTTCTAAAGTTAAACTTAAGTTATTCAATGCAAGTTTTGCGCCATATTTTTTCGTCACGTTTTGCATTTCTATTTTCATTATTATTCCTCCTTTTGAAAATAAGCTTGTAATTCTTGTGGGTCAATTCCTAACTTTTCTGCTTCTTTCCTTAATGGAACAACATAGTCGCTGTAGAAAGCTTTTTTACGCTTCGCAAGGATTTTGTTCCTAGCTCCTTCAGCCACAAACATTCCGACTCCTCTTTTCTTAAATAAAATATCTTCATCAACTAGCTGATTAATTCCTTTTGCTGCTGTAGCGGGGTTGATTTTATAGTGTTTTGCAAACTCATTGGTGGAAGGCACCCGTTCTCCTTCACTTATGGAACCATCCAATATACTTGCTTCAAGTTGTTCTGCAATTTGTACGAAAATTGGTTTGTCTTCCATCAAACGTGAGTCCATTTCATCACCTACTTACTTAGTTAGTTAATTGGTTAGTTACTTATGTAATTAACTATAAAACCGTTGGAAAGAAAAGTCAACATAAAAAGAAAAACTATACAATTTTTTATGAGAATGGGTTGGATGGTTGGTTTCGGGTTAGGAGATATTTAAGGTAGGAAAGTGGGCTTTAACTCCCTGACCTGAATAAAGCCCAGTGCTCCGTTAAGGAAACACTGGGCTTACATTATTAAATCTTTATATTTTTTTTAGTGTTCTAAATCATTAACCTGCATTTTGATTTAATTGCAGAAGGTATTGAAAAAGTAGAGCAAGTGGAGTTTTAAATTGAAAATGGAATGGATGTAAATATGGACAAGGTTATTATTATAGTCGTCCTTTACCTGCTAATGAGGTGGAAGCTATTTTAAAGAGAGGTACATACGCTTGATAGAGTATTCAAATTCTTTATGAGAAAACAAACCCCGTCCCCAATTCTCATTTAAAGGATTCGAAAATGTGAAACGAACCCCGCCCCAATTTCACATGGATAATAAACCATATCTTGCAAATAATAACCACATCTAAGTAATCAACAGAAAGGGGATAGCCGAGTTGATAAGAAAGTTATTTGTGGTTGTTTGTATCATGGGATTGTTGACTGCTTGTGGTGGAAATGATGAAGCAGAAAAAGAATCGACCAAAGATGAAGCCAAAGCGGTACAAAAAGAAGGGAAAAAAGCTAGAGGGGACTTTACTACAGCCGAAGAACTAGAAACCATGGACTTTGATTCCAAAGACTTTAATTGGAATGATATTTATTTATCAGCAGAAACCTTTAATGAACTATTATTCCGTTTTACCGAAGCGGACGATCAAGGTGAGTTGCTACTAGAAAGGGCCGAGTTAGTAGAGTTTGATACAGTGGAACTAGTGTTCAACAATTACGAAGGTAATTCACTAGAAAATTCCCTCCAGGCAGTATTTCTTGATTCAGTTGTGCGACAGTTTTATAAACACTCCGAGCTATACGAAGGAGAAGAACCACATATTCGTGTCATTGATTTAGATGGACTTGTAATAGCAGAAAATAAAGAACCAATCAAATTTGGTGAAGTAGAGAAAAAGAAAAAAGAATCATAAATGCCAGCGCCCCCACGTCAGTAGAGATTTAGTGCAGTGGGGGGTGCTGGCATTTTTTACTTTCTTATTTTCAACAACTGCTTTCGGTTATTAAACAGTGTAGGATAGGATAGTAACCCTAACATAACACTCGTAACAGACGCGGTAGTTAATAGTAAAAATAATATGAGTAGTTGGAATTGAACAGCTTGAATAGGGCTAGCGCCAGCAATAATTTGGCCACTCATCATCCCTGGCAATTGGACAAGTCCGATTGTTTTTTGGCTTTCAATTGTAGGTATCATACTAGCTTTAATAGAAAGTATTAGTTGGGAATGTATCGCTTGTTTAGGATTCCCACCTAAAGAAAGTATTAATTCGATTTCATCTTCTCTCGACTCCACTTCTGAAATAAAACGATCCAAAAAAAGAATACCCAACACCATCGAGTTTCCGATGACCATTCCGCTAATCGGAATGATATATTGAGCAGTTGCGGGTATGATGCCAAATCCAAGTAAAATCCCTTGCGTTAACACTTGGATAAATAGTAGGGTAGCGGTCACTTTCCACACAATCCCTTTTATTGGCGTTTCTTTTTTTGTTACATTTTGAACAGCTGCTGCAATCATTATAACGATTATAATGATGATAAATACATAACTTTCCGCTTCAAAAACGAATGTTAATAAGTATCCAACGATAAAAAGTTGAATAATAGAACGAACGACAGCAATGGTTGTATCCTTTTCCAATCCAAGTCGATACGTTTTTGATAAAAAGATAGGAATAAATACAAAAACAAGTGCGATGAGTAAAGCTAAAGGGTTCATCTGATATCCCCCTTTAAGAAAGCTTGTACGTGTTCGTTTTTTGACTTCAGTAAGCTATCACTTTTACAAGCTTCTATTAATTCTCCACTCATTAACACCCACGTAGACGTTCCGACCGATATTGCTTGTTGTATGTTGTGGGTTATCCAAATGATGGTTGTTCCGTACGTTTGACTAACCCTCCCAATTAGTTCATCAATTTCTTTTTGGGACACTTGGTCTAAAGAAGACGTAATTTCATCTAACAATAATATTTCCGGACGGTTCACTAACGTTCTAGCGATGGACACTTTTTGACGTTGGCCACCTGATAAATCTTTTATGTTGCGTTGGATATATGCTTCTCCTAGTCCAACAACATTTAGTAAGTGTTTTGCATCTTGCTCGTCCAATACTTTTCCTTGCAACTGGAGAGGCAAATTTAGATTATAAAAAACATCGCCACTTACCATTGGTGCACTTTGAAGGGCAATACCTACAAGTTTTCGTAACTCAATCGGATCGTATTCTTCGATTTGTTTTCCCTTTATGAGTAGTTCACCAGATTTTTTCGTTAATAATCCGTTGCATAATTTGAGCAATGTCGACTTGCCTGCCCCTGATGGACCAACAAAGGTAGTAATTTCTCCTTCGTATACGGAACCAGTAATTCCTTTTAAAATATGAACGTTATCATCAGAATAAAAGTGGACATCCTTAAATTGAATTACTTCATTCAAAACGCTTCCAACCTTTCACAATATCTATTCCATTTAGTATGTCCAATGAATTAGGAATGAATCGAGGGGACTGACACTTTGGTGCAAAAATGAAGTACAACGGGCTTTCGGTTTATATGGGAAATGAACTTCATAAGGCGTATGAAGTTCAACTAGCGCCGAAAAAAAGAAGTGGATGAACTTCATAAGGCGTATGAAGTTCAATTAGCGTCAAAAAAAAGAAGTGGATGAACTTCATAAAGCCAATAAAGTTCAACTACTCCTAAAAAATCTCCCAAGATGCAATTCAGTATTCAAAAAATACATAGTACAAATTTAATTGTTTAAGTCTCTTAAAGAAAGAGACTGGAATAAAAGAACAATTAAACAAACAAAAATCCGAACTATCATTCAACATTCAGCAATTTGAATGTTGAAGTAGTTCGGATTCTTTATTAATGAAATTTTTCTAAGCTAGAACCTAGTTTCGTTAACTAATTTATTTCAAATCAAAACGATCTGCATTCATTACTTTTACCCAAGCTGCAATGAAGTCACGTACGAATTTTTCTTTGTTGTCTTCTTGAGCGTACACTTCAGCTACAGCGCGTAGTACAGAGTTAGAACCGAATACTAGGTCGACTCTAGTTGCTGTTCTTACCACTTCACCAGTCTTACGGTCACGGCCTTCGAAAAGGTTGCCGTTTACTGGAGTCCATGCTACACCCATGTCTAATAAATTTACGAAGAAGTCATTCGTTAATGTACCAACTCTGTCTGTGAATACACCATGTGATGTGCCACCGTGGTTCGCGCCAAGAACACGCATACCACCGATTAGTACAGTCATCTCTGGTGCAGTAAGACCAAGTAGTTGCGCCTTGTCTACTAGAAGCTCTTCAGCACTTACACTAAATTGTTTCTTTTGATAGTTACGGAAACCGTCCGCAACTGGCTCAAGCACATCGAAGCTTTCTGCATCTGTTTGTTCTTGTGTGGCATCACCACGTCCAGGCGCGAATGGCACCGTTACGTCATAGCCTGCATCTTGTGCAGCTTTTTCAATAGCAGCAGAACCACCAAGGACGATTAAGTCAGCGAGGCTAACATTCTTTTCTAAATGGCTTTGAATTTCTTCATAAACCGAAAGAACTTTCGCTAGTTGTTCAGGTTGGTTAACATCCCACTCTTTTTGTGGAGAGAGACGAATGCGAGCACCATTTGCGCCACCGCGATTATCGGAACCGCGGAACGTGCTTGCAGAAGCCCAAGCCGTTGTAACAAGCTCGCTAGTTGTTAATCCAGAATCTAAGATTAATAGTTTAATTTTTTCAATTTCTTCAACCGTTAGTTCATAATCAGCAGTAGGAACTGGATCTTGCCAGATTAACTCTTCTGTTGGAACTTCAGGTCCTAAATATCGAGAAACTGGCCCCATGTCACGGTGTAATAATTTGAACCATGCACGAGCAAATGCATCTGCAAACTCGTCTGGGTTTTGGTGGAAGCGACGAGAAATCTTTTCGTATGCTGGATCCATTCGTAAAGCAATATCTGCCGTCGTCATCATTGTTGGAACGCGAACAGATGCATCTTCTGCATCTGGTGCAAGATGCTCATCAGCAGGATTGATCGGTGCCCATTGGTGTGCACCAGCTGGGCTCTTTGTAAGCTCCCATTCGTAACCAAAAAGTAAATCAAAGAAGCCATTATCCCATTGAGTTGGGTTTGCAGTCCATGCGCCTTCAATACCACTTGTGATCGTGTCACGACCTTTACCGCTACCGTGAGTGCTGGTCCAACCAAAGCCTTGAGCTTCAATAAGAGATGCTTCTGGATCTGCACCAACGTGAGCAGCATCGCCAGCTCCGTGTGCTTTACCGAAAGTATGGCCACCGGCTACTAGTGCGACTGTTTCTTCATCATTCATTCCCATACGGTCAAAAGTTTCGCGAATATCGCGGGCACTTGCAAGCGGGTCAGGGTTACCGTTTGGACCTTCTGGATTCACATAAATAAGCCCCATTTGCACAGCAGCAAGTGGATTTTCAAGCTCACGATCTCCTGTGTAACGGTTGTCACCTAGCATTTCCTTTTCAGAACCCCAGTAAATATCTTCTTCTGGATGCCAAATGTCTGCACGACCACCACCGAAACCGAATGTTTTTCCACCCATTGATTCGATTGCTACATTTCCAGTTAAAAGAAGTAAGTCAGCCCAAGAGATTTTGTTTCCGTACTTTTGCTTAATTGGCCATAAAAGACGGCGTGCTTTATCCAGGTTACCGTTATCAGCCCAGCTGTTTAATGGAGCAAAACGTTGGTTGCCTGTGTTACCGCCACCACGACCGTCACCAGTACGATATGTACCTGCAGCATGCCAAGCCATACGAATAAAGAAAGGACCATAATGACCGTAATCAGCTGGCCACCAATCTTGACTGTCTGTCATTAACGCTTCCAGATCTTTTTTAAGCGCGAAATAGTCTAGCTTTTGGAATTCCTCTGTGTATTTAAAATCTTCCCCCATAGGATTAGATTTTTTGTCTTGTTGATGAAGAATATTTAGATTTAACTGATTCGGCCACCAGTCACGATTTGTCGTCCCACTTGATGTTTGACTAGTAGTGCCTCCATGGCTAAAAGGACATTTTCCTGCACTTGCATTGTCATTCATGTTCATCCATTTCTCCCCCTATTTAAAAAGTTTTATATTTTAATAAACTTACTAACTAAATAATGATAATTATTATTACTTTATAATTATACTAAATAATAATCTAAATTACAATAATTATTAATAAGTGTTAATTATAAATATAATATAACTCTAATTAACTGAAAAATACTAATAATATGCTCGTGAACTTTGTGTGAACTGTGGGGTCAGACCCCACGGTGCACTTTATCCCTACAAATCATTATATTTAGCTTGTCTACTAATTATGAGTGTGAAATGGGGACGGGGTTCATTTCACATTTTTTCAACATGAGAAAGAAACCCCGTCCCCATTTCCCATATTTGTAAATATTTTAGTAATAATAAGGGAACTATTTAGAATGATAACGGTTTATACAGGGGGGCTATAGATGACTGTTATAGACATTTTTGTTCGTACAAGTATTTCCTTTATACTTTTATACATATTATGTCGCATTCTTGATAAGAAATTAATTGCACAAATGACTTTCTTTGATTTTGTTGCAGGTATTACAATTGGCTCTATTGTTGCAAGTGGTATTGTATCTCGTGATGTGCCGATCCTCATAACCATGGCAGGTTTAATATTATTTTGCTTATATATCTATATAAGCAATGTTATCGCTCTCAAAAGTTTTAGGGGGAGGAAAATATTAGAGTCAGAACCTACAATTGTTATAAAGGAAGGACAAGTATTAGAGGAAGGGTTGAAGAAGACTTTGCTTACGATGGATAGCCTTTTAACTAGTTTACGTAAAAAGGGTGTCTTTAATATTGACGAAGTTGAAACAGCCTTATTAGAAACGGACGGAACCATTTCAGTATTAAAAAAGCCAGCCTATTTACCGGCAATGCAAAAAGATGTTTTTAATATTCAAGCATCTAGAGGAGTAGGGCAAGCTTTTATTATAGATGGAAAGATTTTAAAGAAAAGCTTAGAGTTATTGGGTAAAGATAAAGAGTGGGTAATAAATGTGATAAACGAAAATAATATCTCCAGGGTAGAAGATGTATTTTTTGCACAAATCGATCGAAATGGCAATATTTATATTGATAAACGAGAAGATTACCTATAAGAAACCGGATTATTTGGACAATAAATTCTTTGTAAACACTTTATTAATTTCACCAGATTAATCAATTGAAAACCTAGTAGAAAAAGCGATAATTGTTACAGCAAAAGCCCATCAAAGCCAAACAAGAAAAGGTACAGATATACCATACATTACATACCAGTTGCAATTGCTGCAACTGGTTGTATTCTTAATGATACGAGATGGTCTTGCAAAAAACATTGGACTTAAAATAGCGACTGCTGGCCAGTTAATAGCACAATGATTTGTACTTATAAAAGTTTAATAAACTGATAGTTGTTGAGTCTAGTGATGCTAGTTCTCTGAGGGGTTTCGCCCATAGTCCATAAAAATTAAGAAACCATCGTCCCTTTTAAACGTATAAGTAATAAAAGGTATGAGAGGAAGTGAATCATATTGAATAACTCTTGGGAAAGGCCAGTTATAAAAATTCCGAAGACAAAGATCGAGTGGTTAATGGATATAGTGGGGGGAGCTTTCTTCTTTGGAAGTGTTATATTACTCATTTCCGTTTGGTCGAGGCTGCCTGATAAAGTGCCAGGGCATTACAATTTAACAGGGGAGATAACACGCTGGGGACATAAAGGCGAGTTATTAATTTTACCGATCGTCAGTACGTTTATATTTTTCTTACTAACTATATTGGAAAAATACCCACATATACACAACTATCCAGCCCGTTTAAACGAGCAAAATGCGCCACATTTTTATGCGATTAGTAAAAAACTATTGAACTTAGTGAAAAACGTTTGCCTCCTATTGTTTGCAATCATCCTATTCCATACTGTTTCCGTTGCAATGGGGTGGGGGATTTCGGTCTTGCCACTCACAACCCCGATAACTATTCTCGGCATTTTAGTACCTATTGTGTATACAGTCATTAAAATGAATAGAATATCTTAAGATAAATTTGGGACGGTGGTCGATTTCTCATTTCCTTTAATGAGAAATCAACCACCGTCCCTATTTCACCCCCTTCGAACCCATTGTAATAAATATATATAACTAAATGACGTATATATATTGCAAAATGTTAAAAATATGTTATTATAAATGTAAAGTAAAAATGATGGAGGGATTTGGATGAATTTTTTTAATAAGAATGCGGTCTTAAAGGATGAACGAATAGTTGCATTGCAAAACCGGATTTACCGTGAAATCTATTATCTAGTCATTGGTATTATTTTTGTATCACTAGCGTATAAGTTGTTTGTTGGAACCTTTGACCTTCAAAATATCGCGTTGGAATTAATTCTACTTCTTACAGTTGGGGCTTATTATACGTTAAGAAGTATGCAGTTAGGTGTATTTTCCGCAGAGGTGGAACTACATGATCAACAAAGTAAAGTTCCAATGAAGTGGAAAACAGTTTTAACTGGTGTTGTTCTCGGAATAGGGATTGCTTTATTTTTTGGTATAAACAGTGCCATTCGCTTTGCGGAAACAACTGCAGAAGCATATAACTTCTTTTTCCTAGTATTCTTTGTCTCACTAATAATTTATTTACCATTCTTCTTAATCTTCTTTGGTGGGAGTTTTCTAATGGCCCTTAAAGGTAGTGAAAAAGCGATGGAGAAAGAATTGTTAGATGACGAAGAAAAGGTGAATTAACATGAAAAATATTCGGATGAAAATGGCGAGAGTGGAGAAAGATCTTTCACAAGAAGAATTAGCGAAGATTGTTGGTGTTTCGCGACAAACAATAGGGTTAATTGAGCTCGGTAAGTATAATCCGACCTTAAGTTTATGTGTATCTATATGTAAAGCACTATCGAAAACATTAGACCAACTGTTTTGGGAAGAAGAGTAGTTGAGAAATTTTGAATCGGAGGGTCATGTGAATCGGAGGGACAGACACCTTGATGCATAAGTGCACCGAAGTGTCTGACCCCTCGAATCAGAAGAAGTAGCTCCAATAAGAACAATTTCTGATGAAGAGGCCAACAAAGAGTTTGTCATTAACACATTCGCAGAGACCCATTAATGAAAGTGAGACGAATTAAATGAGACTCTATTACGATGGCCTCTAGAAGTCACCTTTAGGGGAACGTCACTTAGGGTACAAGATATTGTCGTAGATACTAAGGAGGATATACATGAACATCCTAAAAGCAGATCTAATATGCAACCATCAAGTGCCGTGCTCAGATGGAACATACCATAATACATACGACATACGTGTCATTGTTAAAGTGAAAAATGAAGAACTTAGTTTCTTTTATACACTAGATGAAAAAAGCTCAATGTGGGGCCATTCACTTCCCTATGACCAATCCGGCGATGTGAGGCCTGCACTATTAACTAAAGAAGATTTTCATAAATTGTTCTCCGATCCAAAAGTAAGAGTTCACGTTAAAGAAGTGAATAGATTAATAGGGCTAGAAGGAGAAAGCACCTTAGAAACTCTTCCAGATGAAGCCTTTAGTACTTATGACTTTGTTGATTTTCATAACCTTTGCAAAAAAATAGCCAGAAACCTTCGCGTAAAGTTTCAAATATTAACATACGATGACCTAGATATGTGCAGCTATAATGCAGTAAAACTTGACTTGAAGGATGGCACAATCTATATACTTTGCAACGATTACAATATAGCGTTTACGGAAGAGATAGGTGGCTACCCACGTTTCACCTATCACCAAGAACTAGCTTCTTTTTTCGCACCGCCATACAAAGTATGCACAATAGAACAACTAAACAGCCCATTCCGCATCCATCGCCCATTATCCAAATGGGAAGAATACAGCATCAAACACTGGAAACCCCAAACCCAAGGCGAGTTCTTGTTTAATTATTGGGATTGATGAAAAATGGGGACGGGGTTGATTTCTCATTCTTTCAAAATCACCCCCGTCCCCGTGCAAATTTATCCTTTAGGAGTAAAGAAAAATGAATATTCATATCATGCAAGACTTTACGAAGGACCAAGATTGGATAGTCATTCACGGAGATTACGAACAATTCCATATATGGGGAGATAACGAGGATTACGTGGAAGATACAGTTGTGTTAATGCAAAAGGCTGCGACTTCATGCTTCAAATTTCCTTTTTATATTCATTTTGAAGGATATGAGGATGACGCTAAATCAGTATTATTAATGAGAGATCAATTCGAAATTCATTATCAACCTTCAGGCCGAACGGTCCTTACGATGTTTAATGGAAAAACGTATCATGCAGAAATACCAGCGTTCACTATCACTATTCCAAACAGCGAAGTACTAAAAAAGGTGTTTACAGAGTGGTTTTATTTAGCGCAACAAAATTCCATGTGGCTAATTACACAAGGTAAGAACGTGTATTACAAAAATAAAATTGCATCAATTGAAATGAGCAAGGAACCAACGATGCTGCTAGCAGACCACGATGCGCAAGGCTTATGCATTATAACGAATCAATCTTCTTACCAAAGTAGAGAGGGGCTGCGATTGATTTTTGAAAAAATCTAGGGGAAAATTGGGGACGGGGTTGATTTCTCATTCTTTCAAAAAATGAGAAATCAAACCCCGTCCCCATTTACCTCCATTTAAAAGAGAGGAGTGGTTCAAATGGACAAGATGAACGAGCATTTCGAAACAGCCCTTGAAGCCTGGACGATGATGCAAAAAACAGAAGGGGATGAAGGAGCGGAGTGGGCAGAGAGATTTGAACAGTATTTTTACGAGTTCATTCATGAAATGAAGGCATGGTGGGGCAGGCTAGAAGAAAAGCCTGAAACGGTTGAAGAGGCGGAAGAACTGCCAGCCATTAAAAGCTTCACGGAAAGAATACCTGGTCCTGTATATATAACCTTTTTAACCGAACTAGAAGATATTATAGATGGTGTTGAAACGAGCAGGTTTGATTGAATGTTTCGGAGGGACAGACACCACGGCGCAAAAATGCACCGCGGTGTCTGTCACTCTGATTCACTTCTAACATTATATCGTAGACTCCACAATATCCTTTCTCCTATAGACGTTCAAGACTAAACCTAATAGCGTTGCATAAAATAGAAGTCTACTGCCGCCGTAAGTGATAAAAGGTAAGGAATAGCCAACAATAGGTAAAATCCCAAGTCCCATTAATATGCTCCACACAGCTGGCAATGCAAAGAGGGCACTTGCTCCAATTACGAGTATCCTACCAAAATGATCGTGTGTTTTAAACGCATTCATCGTCATTCGATAAATAAAGAGTAATAGAAGGAAACATAGTACAATACCAAAGCCCCAACCTAACGAATAGACAAGATACGGAAAAGCGAAATCAGTATGTATATCTGGAAGTTGACCGATCACAGCATCTTGCTGAAAACCATTACCGAGCCATCTTGCTTGGGAAAATACATCTTTTAAAACCATATAAATATACCCGTAGCCATATGGATCTTCTTCTGGTTTTAAGAAAGATGTGAGGCGAGTGGTAAAACTATGCCTTCTCACTTGCCAAAGGAAAAAGATAAAGAAAGATAATACGATTCCGTTTACAGCTACTAACTTTACTAACACCTTCTTCGGCATCGACGAATAGAGAATCATTGTGAGAGTACAAACTGCATAAATTATACTAGATGCAAAATCTGGTAGCGTCAAGAATAGATAAAGTGGACTCCAGAATAATCCAACTAATAGCAGCTGTTTTTTCCAATCAGAGAAGAGGTGCATGTTTGAACTAATTCCTGCCCAACCTAAGAATAGTAAAAATAAACAAATGACGGTCAAGTCTAACCTTATATCAGATATCCATATCGCTCTACGCGCTCCGTTAATCAAAGTCCCAAAAAGGCTAGTATAAAGTAGCAGTAGAAAGCCTGAAACGTAAAAGAATAGCCATCCATTTTTAAGACGCCGATAATCAAAGAAAAGAATAGAAACGATAACAATGACAGCCAATGTAAGCCAGATTGCTTGACGAAGGATAAAATTATAACTAGCAGGTAAAGATAACACGCCACCTGATAAAAGGAGAAAGCTTACGCTTGATAGTAAAACAAATAAAATAGTCAGCATCCAATCCATTCGCGGTTTATGGAGTTTGTTTAATTGATCCCCTAATGTATAAGCGTTCCCCATTTTTTCTATCGCTTTTTCTTCTGCATCTTCAATCGACATTTTCTCTTTTTGATAAGTTTGGCGCAGTTCACTCATATGGTTGTAAAGTTCTTTTTTAATGAGAGAGTGCGCTTCTTTTGATTTTACTCTCGAGGTTACTTTCTTCAGAAAATCTTCAAACTTAGTCGAGCTCATAAGAAGCCTCCTCCAGCAAATGCTTGAAGCTCCATTGCTTTTTCGCTCCATCTTTAGTAGCTAAGGCTAATTGTTTCTTCCCCTTAGACGTTAATGTATAATACTTTTTTTCATCTTGCCAAGAGGAGGAAAGAAGCTGTTTATTTTCTAGAAGGTGTAACAGCGTATAAAGCTGGCCTTCGTTGTTATGAAAGCATCGTTCATCACGCTGAAACAGATAGGTGCAAATTTCATATCCATGTTTCTCTTCATTTTGAAGTGAGGCCAATAATTTGACAATCGTTTCTTCTTTCCAGATAGGTTGTATAGACGTCAATTGTTTTGATTGTACGGATTCCTTAATCGCATGTTTACGTTCATCAGACAAAGAAAAGTCTTTGAAGACGGTTTTCTTCATCGTGCTTTTAAGATTGAAAAATGGATCCTTCATGTTTTATCCTCCTCTACCATTTGTTCTTTTACTAATTCTCGCGCACGCTGTAACCTTGTTTTAATCGTATTGCGGTTCACACCAGTAACATTACTAATCTCCGTTATGGAAAGCTCCTCATAATAATAGAGAAAAATAGCTTCCCGATATTTTGTGGGTAAGCACATAATGGCTTGGACAAGACTATTTTCTTCAGACATTGCAACAATCTGTTCTTCTATCTGTTTAGCTTTCGAAGGTATATAGGTTAGTAGTTTTTCATTAAAGGTCACTTTACGATGATGCCAGCTTCGTAAATAATCTTTACAATGGTTGCTCGCAATACGGTACACCCACGTTTTCAACGAGGATTGCTCGTTGAATTGATGAAATCGTTCATAGCATTTAATAAATATCTCTTGCGTTAAATCTTCCGCAGTTGCTTTATTTTTGACATATGTATATGTAAGATGCAAAATTCGATCGCTATATTCATTGATTAATACTTCCAACACTTTATCTCGGGCGCATTCATTTTCCGTAGTTATTGCTACATGTTCCATCTCACTCATCTGGCAAATCCCCCCTTTCTTCATTTTAGACGATAGAGTGCGTTAATTGGGTGGGGAAGAGTGAAAAAATATTTTTCAGTGTTGCGGAGGGACAGACACCGCGGTGCAAAAATGGATCGGGGTGTCTGTCCAGTTAATTCATTATGTTTATCATCTCTTCATACTGGGAATCTACTAATTAGTACTTAGCAATTAACAAAACCTTAGGAGGTAATAACATGAACAAGACAATTGTTGGTGGAGTATTCCGAACACAAGAAGAGGCTATTCGTGCAATTGAGGAGCTTCATGCTATGGGTTACACGAAAGATGAAGTTTCAGTTTTTGCGAAAGATAGTGATGATGTTAATAGTATACAAGATGTCACAGGTACTGAAGTGACAGAAAAAGATAGTGGACGAGCTGAAAATGCAGCAAAAGGTTTAGGTATAGGTGCAGGAACAGGTGGCGTTATTGGTGGTGTTGCAGGGGTTATTGCTTCGATTGGGTTACTAGCAATACCTGGTATTGGTGTACTTGCAGCAGCAGGACCATTAGCGACTGCGCTTACGGGGGCAGCTATTGGAGCAAGTGGCGGTGGACTCGTAGGTGCTCTTACAGGAGCTGGGATCCCAGAAAAACATGCACTCGAGTATGAAACTCACCTAAACAATGGGCATATCGTAGTACTAGTAGAAGCAGATGAAGCACGTGAAGAAGGATTATATAATAATTTCTCTTCAAACAATTCACTAAATTCTCATACTTATGCTGACCACGTTCGAGTGGATAATAGAGTAGATAAATACTAGGTTATGTTTTGGTTTAGTGACAGGGACCTTACCCGTTTGGATCGAAGCCCTTGTCCCTTATGCTTTAAACAAAACTCGTATTTTTTAAAAAATGAATAGATGATATAGTAAAAAAACGTTTCTTCCACAATAGAAGAAACGTTTTTTTTGTTGTGTGGTGTTATAGCCAGTCCCCCTAGTTTGGTGATATTTTAGGTACTAGTGGTCTGACCTCATTTAGTAAAATCTACCTATCCAAACGCTACCAATATGTTATAATATTCAAAAAACGGTAAGGGGTAAAATAATGCCGATGGAATATGAAAAAATCATTGCTGAGTATGAGGCAAGCTTATATCGAGTTGCTTCCTTGTTAACCAACAACAAAGAAGATGCGGAGATTTTAGTCATTGATACGTTTTTACATATGAAAAAGGAGATAACTAGTCTTCCAAAAGAGAACGACCTTTTTCACGAATTTTTTTCAACGAATGCCGTTATACATATGTATCACAACATACCAACTCTGAAAAAACGAAAAGAAGCTTCGTCACAACACGAACTAGTCGAGCTCCACTTTCTTCAATTAGAACAGATAGAACAACAATCTATATTACTTTATTATCTATTTAAACTGTCATTCCCATCCATTAGCAAACTACTAAACGTACCTACCAACACACTTGAGAATGTCATCCTTACTTTTCACCAAGAAATTTCTCACAAACCGAATAACGCTGACTGCTTAAGCATAGAAACTACTACCAAGTACACTCATCACCTACTATCTCCAGAAAACCGCACCGAAGTGGAAGACCATCTAGAATTTTGCCCAGCGTGTCGTAGTCTAGTAGATGAAACGAATGGTACGATGAAAAAAGTGCAAGCGTTCATTCAACCAAACCCACTAGAAACACCTTTTGCAGAAAAAGCAATAGCAAAAACGCAAGACAAAACAAGAAAGAAAAAGTCATTGGCCTACCAACTACTTACGGCTGCAAGTATTGTCCTATTGTTTGGTCTTATCGTGTTAAACATGCCAAAGATAGAGGGATGGACGAAGCTTGCTACTAACTACGTGAAGTATGGTGATTTTTATAACGTTTGGGAAGAGGGAACCTATGTAGCAGAAGCAAGCGGCATTTCGTTTGAAATTACTGGTGTGGAAATTACGTCGGTGCTGATGCGCGTGGATTTTCTAATAGAAAATGAAAGTGATAGAGTACTACAATTCGCGGATAATGAACAAGGAAATCACTTAATTAGTACAAGATTTACGGGAGAAAGCGGCTTGTTTAATTTAGTTTCCGATGAGGAGGAACATCGGGTAAGTTATGTAACGATAATAAGTGCGAATGAAGAAGCAACAGAAGGTTCGTTTTTTCTAGATATAACGAAAGGGATGTGGACGATGGAGGAGATTCCAGAAGCGTTTGACCTTCGCTTTACCACATCCAGAATTGGTGGTGTATTTGGTCCTTGGGAAGTGACTGTTCCAATTTTGTATAAGGATGGAATGAAAAAAGCGAATACGATCGAGTTAGACGAGAAAGTATCGATTGGGGAACTTTTTGATATTTCGGTTTTTGAATGGACAACAAGCTCGACGGGGAATGTGATGAAAACAAGAATAGATACCTCCGAGGATTTACGTGAATCGCGTGCAAACGATCAAAAATATATAGAATCCGTTCAGATGAAATATAAAGTAGAAACGGAACAAGGAGAAGCTCTTCTTCAACATCCGTATGGGATGTTTTCGTTTTATGTAGACGAATATTCCGAAGGTGGATTTTACGAGTTGGATAGTGACGAATCCATTTATGAGCAAGCATTCCACCCGTATACGTATAAAATGGTGGAAGGTAACTATCATACAACGAAATACAATAAGGAGCCTTTATATTTTAGTTTATACGAAGTGACCATGAGTGAAAGGACCGACTTTTCCTTTCCACTACAGCTAAAAGAAGTGGACAAGGAGCCGATGAACATAACATTCGACGGGACTATCTTTGAATACTTAACAGTTGTAAAAGAGGAAGGGGAAGAAAGAATAACCTATCGTGTCACAATTACAGGAAAAGAAGAAAATCCTCGCTATGAGCGCAGTTATTATTTTGACATGGAATACGTGGAGCATGAAGATCCATATGCTTATTATTTCTTAAGTGATCAAGGTCATGACATACAGAGAGAATTAGCGGAATTCTCTATAAGTGTTCCGAAAGATCATATAGATACGGTTTATATTAATGCTAGGTATGTGAGTACGACGATTCGGATGGATGAGCCGGTTAGGGTGCCGGTGTATTAAGGGGAGTTAAAGCAAAAATGAAATTGAGAAAGCTCAGCGCCAGCCAACCTGTTACACAGAATCCTTTCTTAAGAAATTTGCTTTGAAGGGATAGGGATCTTGACGCATTTGTACCAAGGTTTCTGTTCCTTCAATTCACCATTTATTTCATACACCAAAAACAGCCCACCATTTCTATTACTATTAAGATAGATACAATAACAGGAGGAACTACTATGGAAAAAGAAAACAAGATTTCCAAAATATTATTTTACGTCGGCTGTGCAGAATTAGTCATCGGCTTCTTTGTAGGGTTATATTTCGGTTCAGAAACAAGCTACTCATTTAATTGGTATGTTGCATTTCTATTTTGGGGTGCCGCCTTTATAAGTGCCATCTTTATCTTCGGTTTTTCGGAAATCATAGAACTACTGCACAAAATCAATGAAAATACGAAAACAAAAAACAACACCACTAACTCCTCAGAACGAGAACCTGTTGTTACAATAGAAAAGAGTAAGGTTGTACAAAAGCGATGGGAGCTGTCTAAAGATGAAGTAGATAGAATTTCAGATTACTTCTCTAAGAAAAAGCTAGCCATCGAAAAAGTAATCGCTACTCCTTTCCAAGATGTTGTTTACGTAAAACTATCCAACAACACAGTGAAAATAATGATGGTTGGGAACTTCATCCCGGAAGAGATTCCTAGTAATTTGCTGTCGGATGAGTTAAAACAATGGTTAAGAGAAAATAGTTAACCAAAGACGAACGGCAGGGACAGCAGCCACAATGCAACAACGCATTAATCGGCCTGTCCCTATTATTCTATTAAAAATGAAGAGGTGATAAAAATGAGAGAAGCATACCATGTAATCGAACAAGTAACCGAAAGACTACCATATCATTTAACAAAAGAACATGTACAATCCTACAAGCAACTCGCGAAAAAAGGTATTTACCAATGTCCTTATTGTCAGGCGGAACTAATCGTCAAGTACAGTGACATAAAAGAAGTCCATTTTTCCCATAGGCATTCAGAAGCTTGCACAGAATCAAAAATGGCAGATAAAGCAGAAAAAAAGTATAGAAAACAAACAGAAAGAGAAACTCCTCAGCATAAGACCCTCGTAGATATATTTATAGATGAACTAAAATCTACTTCTAAGATTAATCCCACTATCAATGTTGATTACGGTTATCGTGCAAACATAAACTTAAAGCAATATCCTGACATTTTTCTAAAAATTGGCCAAACGGAACTCGCTATTTCCATCGTGACAAACGTTACCCCCAACCTAGATGCTACCCTTGCAAAAGAAATACAAAAACGCCACAAGTACTTTCAACAACAAGGCATGCACCCTATCTGGTTCATAGAAAATAAAGAACTAGCCATTGAAAAAGAAAAACATGCCATCGTCCTATGGGAAGCAGAAGCATCCATTTCACTACATACTTCCGAAGATAAAAAATGGGAAACTGCTTTAAAAACAATAGCAACAGATCTATTATTCTTTAAACCTTATAATTACGTAGCCTCCTTGCCTAACTTAAAGGTAGAAGTAAGGAGTTTATATTATATTCAATCAACTGAAGACGGTATCTCCGTGCTCATTCATCGCTATCTAAAAGACAGAATACAAAAACCATTTAGAGCATTTTTATTAGGAGAAGGATACAAAATACCATTCTCCCAAGCATTAGCAATAAACGAAAAAAAGTTAAACTTAAGCGATCCTCAAATAGAAGAATCAAATAGAAATCAATTTATCGAAAACTATCATTTCCTACACAAAGAACAAGAAGAAGCCGAGCTCAGAAGAATAGAACTCGAGGAACAACAAAGAAAAGAACTAGAAAAACAAAAAGAATTATTACGCCAACAGATGATGGAAGAGAGAAAAAAGCAACAACTCGAGGCAAACGAAAACAAAAGAGCCATGCATTATGATGAATTGAAGTTGTTACTAAGGAAAAGAATCAACCTAACCCAAAAGGAACAACAAGAACTCTGGTCCAAATACATGCTCCGAAAAATCGGGCCAAAGAACGCACAGAAAGTATGGGATATTGTAGAGGGGAATGATGTGAGGTCGTTTGAGGAGTTGAAGAGGTTGTTGTGAGAAACAGGGACGGGGTTAAATTCACATTTTAATAGGATGTAAATTTAACCTCGTCCACATTTCACATCCTAGAAGAACTGTTCCTGTGGCTGGAAATTTCCTAATCTTCATTTGATAATATTACTAAATAATGCTAAAATAAACATAATTATTTAGAACGGAGGTGGGAAAGGATGTTAACTACTGTTTTGGTGCGCGGTTTCTGGAATGAATTCTTATATTTCGTCCGTGCAAAATTTGCTGTATTAGTTGTCAACGGGATACGTATGCCCATTTTTAGCAACTAAATAGCAAAACAAATACAGAGAAAACATCTCTTTACCCACAATAAATATAGGTAAAAAGAGAGCGTTTCCTACGCTCTTTTTTTGTGCCTACTTTTCTGAAGGAAGCCATGGGGATTGCTGTAATCTCTTTGGCTTTTTCGTGTTTTTAAAAGGTGTTTAGTATGGTTTTGTAATCTATTAAAACCAAGAGTGTAGTTGAAGAAGATTTGAAGAAGGAAATTGATTGCTACGGAAAGCATGTACCTGTAAAGAAAATAACGGATACATCTCTTACACATAAACAACATTCAGTAAACAACTAGGAGGATCAAGCATGATCACATGTAGTGTAAACCAAGTGAAAAAAATGTACGGAGGAAACTCCATCTTTGAAAATATAACATTTGAAATAAAAGAAAACGACCGAGTGGGTCTAGTCGGTCGAAATGGTAGCGGAAAAACGACGTTGTTTCGATTGCTAGCTGGAGAAGAAGCACCCGATGCTGGCCAAATTCATTGGAAAAAAGGCTTGAAAATCGGCTATCTATCGCAAATTCCTGATTACCATAATGAACATACAACAAAAGAGGTACTACAAACTGCTTTTTCTGATCTATTAAAAACAGAAGAGAAGATAAAGCAATTAGAAGCGGAGATGAGCAGAGAAACGACAGAAGAGAAAATGCAGCGACTCATACAAGAGTATGGCAACGTCCAAGACCATTTTACAATTCAAGGTGGCTATGAGATAGAAGCCAATATTGAAAAAATCGTAAATGGTTTAAACATAAAATCTCTATTAAATAAAGCATTCTCAACATTAAGTGGAGGAGAAAAGACGAAGGTTGGATTGGCCATTTCCCTTCTACATGAACCGGATTTACTGCTATTAGATGAGCCGACTAATCATTTAGATTTGATGGCAGTTGAATGGCTAGGAAACTTTTTACAAGAATATCGTGGAACGGTTGTTGTAGTTTCCCATGACCGTTATTTTCTAGATGAAGTAGCAACCAAAATACTAGATATGGAGGACGGCGAAATAACCTGCTACCACACGAACTTCACAGGATTTATGAGAGAGAAAGAAGAGCGACTGTTAAATGAGTTCCAAGCATTTGAGGAACAGCAAAAGAAAATAAAGAAAATGAAAGAAGCGATTAAGCGGCTACGTGAGTGGGCAAACAGAGCGAATCCACCGAGTGAAGGTCTTCATAAAAGAGCACGTAACATGGAAAGAGCGATAGAGCGAATGGAGAAAATTAATCGCCCTATCCTAAATAGAAAGAAAATGAATCTAGAAATGGAAGCAGCAGATCGAAGTGGAAAAGACGTAATCATACTTCGTGATGTATCAAAGTATTTTGGTGATCAACTACTCTTCCAAAACGTAAACCTAGATGTGAACTATCAACAAAGGGTGGCTATTATAGGCGAAAACGGAACTGGAAAATCTACATTAATTAAGCTCATGCTTCACCAATTAAAACCAGACAAAGGAGAGGTTCGTTTAGGCAGTAATGTGAAGGTCGGCTATTTATCCCAACATATTTTTTCTGACATTACGGACGATACATTGATAGATGTCTTCCGTAGTGAGGTGCGTGTGACAGAAGGAGAAGCGAGAGGGATTTTAGCGAGGTTTCTATTTTATGGACATACCGTCTATCGAAAAGTCTCCCAGCTCAGTGGAGGAGAGAGGATGAGACTACGCTTAGCGCAGCTAATGTACCAAGATATCAACCTGCTAATCTTAGACGAACCAACCAATCACTTAGATATTGAATCAAGGGAAGTTCTAGAAGAAGCATTAGAAGACTTTAATGGAACGATCATAGCAGTTTCTCACGACCGCTATTTTCTTAATAAACTGTTTGAAAAAATTTATTGGATCCAAAATCAAGAAGTAAATGGATATGTAGGAAACTATGATTATGCGAAAATGAAATGGGATGAAAAGGCACTGCGGAGTAAGAAAGTAGAGATCACCCCAGAGAAGAAAAAGGAGGGGCAACATTCCATCAGTACGAAGAAAAAGGATGGTAATAATTCAGAACTGTTGAAGAAGGAATTAGCTATCGTAGAAAATCGGATATTAGAAGTAGACCAGCAACTTGCGGAAAGTACCGATATAGACGTTTTGCAGAAGTTATATAGAGAGAAAGAAGAATTGGAGAATCGTTGGGAAGAGATTTGTGAAGGGATAGAATGAGTTTTGGGTGCAAAATTAGGCTATGGGGCCAGTACCACAGTTTGGACACAAGTGGGAATGTCCGGCTACCGAATCGATATGGCGATCGTGCACCCAGAAGACACATCTCGATACATTCTAGGCATCGAGTGTGATGGTGCCATGTACCATAGCTCACAAAGCGCCAAAGACAGAGATGTATACAGACAAAACTTCCTCGAAAGCCGCGGCTGGAAAATCGAACGAATCTGGAGTCGGAACTGGTGGAGAAACCCTACCGGGGAGATAGAAAGAATCGACCAGAGGGTGAAGGAATTGTTGGAAAAGGAAAGTGTTCAGAAGGTGGTTGTGAAATGAAAGTTTAAAGGTGCCTGACCCCCAACTAGTAAAAACTTTAACGTACTGAGGGCAGGCACCTTTTATGAAGAACTTGTGAAAGAAATAGACAAGCTAGCTACATATGGAAATAGTAAAATAGCTTTCATCATAGGCGGATCACTCGGACTAAGCAGTGATGTTATGAAACGAGCAAACGATGCGTTACCTTTTTCTAAGATGACTTTTCCACATCAAATGATGCGTTTAATACTACTAGAGCAAGTTTATAGGGTGTTTAGGATTATTAGGGGTGAACCGTACCATAAATAGAGGCAAAAAAATCTGAAGATAAGGTGGCATTTTCTCTTTTGAATCATCATTTGAAGAAGAATTTTCCTCTGAATGATCTGATTCAATTGCTCTTTTAGTTTAAAGTTTGTATGAACTGTGTCTTTATTAATATTTTCTATGGTTTGACGAAAGCCAGCTAAATCATTTAAGAAGTCAGCTATACGATTATAGACAGCATATTCTGCATCGTAGGCTTTAATTGAATTTGCTCTACATGCAGCTGATCCTTTGTTGTGGAATTCGCCGCAGACATAATAGCGATATTTTCGTTTTGTTCCATCTTTTTGTGTAGAAGTAGTGATAGAAGGAACCATGCCTTGGCCACAATCAGGACAGCGTAGGATACTACTTAATAGGAAAGGCTCGTTTGACTGACGCTGCTTAAAGGACTTACTTTGCCTTCGGGCTTGAACGATATTCCAAAGCTCGTTAGAAATAATCGCTTCGTGTTTCCCATTGACTAAAATGGGATTCGCATTTTTGCCACGCCTTCTCTTTTTATCCCAGTTCTCAACTTGTAACCATCGGATTTTACCAACATAGATTGGATTATCTAATATAGTAGCAATACCATTTATTGAAAAGAATCTATCGCGTTTTGTCTTATGACCATTTTTGTTTAAGTTATTAGCGATAGCCTTAAGACCATTACCCTCTGCATATAGAGTAAAAATAAGTTGAACAAGCTCTGCCTCTTTGGTGTTAACAACAAGCTCTTTTTCTATAGAATCATATCCGAAAACTACTCCGCCGTTCCAGCTTCCTTCTTTAGCTCTCTGGGTCATCCCGAGCTTTACATTTTCAGATAGCGTATTTCTCTCCATTTCGGCAATGGAGGCCATCAGTTGAACGACAAGTTTGCCTATAGGACTTGATGTATCAAAATTCTCAGAGTAGGAAATGAACTTTACATCATACTCTTCGAATTTATCTAGCAGAACAAGAGTATCCAACATATTTCTTGAAAGACGTGATATTTTCCATACAAGGACAGCTTGGAATTTATCCTTTTCCACATCAGATATCATACTTTGCATGGCAGGTCGCCCTTTTATATCTTTCCCACTAATGCCTTCATCAACGTATTCTTCTGCAATCTGCGACCCATAAAGATGTACATATTGACGAAGGGTTTGCAATTGAGCAGATATGCTATAACCTTCAGAAGCTTGTTCTTCTGTGCTTACTAGACAGTATATGGCGACATTTTTTATTTCATTCAGTTTTATCACTCCTTTAACTTTTGTAACAGTATTAGTATTAAAAGGAGGAGAAAATACCTTTCTTGTGATTGTTTTGTGATAGTGTACATAAATAGTACAATGAAGGTTATTCCTAAAAAGGATCAAATTGTTGGAATGAGGAGGCTGATTTAGTTAGCTTACTTTTATAAAATCAACAAATGGTAAAATGATAGTATAATAAATATCTTTTTAGTGAATATTTTGAAGGAAATTCTTCATATTTCTTAGGAAAATGAAGAGCATAAAAAGTTAATTGTAAATATTGGTGAAGAGTTGGAAGCGGATGGATTAGAAGTACGTTAGATCAAAGGGATTTAAACCAAGAAATAAATTAGCCTTGTGTAATTGGAAAGACCCCAAATAGTGAATGCTTGTTTATTTAGCTAAAATAACAAGTCTTCCACATTAGGGGTTTTTATTGTTTGAAAATATCAACTATTAAAAAATATGGAAAGACAACCATTCACCCAATGAATTTAAATGAACTTGCGCGAATAATGCATACCAATGTGGCTACAATTTTAACCACTTTTTAATAGTGGGTGTCGTGCCGATAAAAGTCGAAATGATGATTTTAATTAGCTATTTAAGGGGCTATTTATAAGACATTCCTAATAAGAAAAACCAAAAATTACATTCGTAGCTTCATTGTTGGTTGAAAGCAATTATGTACATCCTACTTTGATTAGTATCTGTTTCTCCTTCCATATTCCCCTCTGTTAATTTAAATAGTAATTTTAATTTAATAGATAATTCCTTCATTTCATCTGGGGCGATAATTCCTTGTTTTTTCTTATCTAGTCAAAATAATCAAAACTAGTATATACCAATATTTTGTCAACAATTACGTTTCCTGATTGTTCATATATTAATAATTCCTTTGATGAATTGTTATTAAGATTAGATAAAATTAAACGATATGGGGAACCCAATGTTTCAACATTATCAGAAGTTTTCGATTTATTAATAGTATCTATAATTTTATCAACTGCTTGTTTATCTTCACTATAGTAAATTATTTCTTCTGTTTTTACATTTTTTATCGTAACCACTGAAAATTCCTTAGCGTCTATCAAAACTTCTTTTTCACATCCAGATAATATTAATATCACTAATATAAATCCTAATGATAGATATTTTCTATACATTCTTATTCCTCCTATTTATAAATTCACTTGTAATTATAACACTTCATATTATGTCAGTAAATTCAAAATATTCATTGATATAATTTACAGATAAAGGTAAACTTATCTTGTAATAATTAATTAATATTCTAGGAGGAGAAAAAATGAAGAGAAGCTTTATATGGATTATTGTTTTATCTATTATTCTTTTGTCACCAATAATTTCAGTTTCTGCAGTTGCTACAACAGCACAATCAGAAAATAAAAGTGATAAGGCGAATAAAATTCTTAATGAGGTGGAAGAAAATATTAAATTTAGGGAAGAGTTTGGACTTAAAAGTAATAAAAATTTTGTAAAAGAAGTAATGGCAAATCCAAAGGCATCCAAACAAGCATTTGGTATATACATGACCTATGAAGAGGAAACGGAACTTACAAATAGACTGAAAAAATTAGACAAGATAGTCCCAGAACTTAAAGGAAATATAAAGAATTATTTAAATAATGAAGAGTTTGGTGGGGTATATATAGACCAAACTAAAGGTGGAGTTATTAATATAGGAATAAAGAAATCCGTTCCTAATATTGAAATGAAAATAAAAAATATAGTTGAAAAATATAATGAATTTAATATAAATTTTGTAGAAGTAAATGTATCTGAAAAAGAATTAGACGCTGATCACGACAAACTAATTTTACACCTAGAAGAACTAACTAGTAAGGGAATTATAATTAATTCTATAGCAACGGACATAAAATTAAATCAACTTGAAATAGGGGTAGATAAGTATATTAATGAAATAGAGGAAGTCTTAAAACAATATATTAATGTACCATTTTCTGTGAAAGAAATTCCGAGAGCGCAAGATACTAATAGGTTTAGTCAATACAGACCATTACAAGCTGGGATAGCCATAGACGGTGGTAGTTGTACTGGGGCATTCTCAGCCTGGGGATATGTAAATGGGTCAGTTCAGTACTATTATCTAACTGCTGGTCATTGTGGACATCAATGGAAATCTGTAACTCAGGGTGGGGGGACAATTGGTCAAATGGCGAAATTCGCCAATTCAGATAGTGTTGACGCTGCAGCTATTGCTATTAGTTCAAGTAATAAAAGCAACAAACTATATGGTTCCTCTTCAAGGTCAATTAGTATAACTAGTTACCAGGCTTCAAGTGACGATTATGTAGGACAAGCAGTTTGTTTTGCAGGGATTGAATCAAATATTAAATGTGGAACAATAAGAAATGCGAACTGGTCAGGTTTTTTTGGGTTAAGTTATTATTTTAATATGGTACAAATGTCTGTTGCGCCAGTTCCAGGAGATAGCGGAGGTCCTGTTTACTACAGTGGACAAGCTCGAGGAATAGTTAAGGGATATTCTAATGGTGGGACCTATGGTGTTTACTCTCAAATACAAAACGTATTAATACGCCTAGATCTAAGAAATATTATTAATTACTAAACAACCTGCTCATATTAGAAGAATCAAAAATAAAGAGTAACTTAAATGATTGTAAAAAGTCACATATAAAATAAAAGACGTGTCTTGCCTGCGCAGTAGTACGATACTCTGCAATTAGGGTTTATATAATGGAATCCACTAAGAGGTTAAGTGCATGGTATTTTTTGATTTAGCTCACCACTACTTTTAGAAGTTTTTCTGGAAAATTATTAATAATTTCTTGTTATCTACTAATTTGTATGTTTTACTTTTTATTAATAGTTACTTTTTAGGGCTATAGATATGATTAACTTAATTAAATACTGAAAATATACGGAAGCACCGTTCGATTGGTCTACAGAAGTGTAGGCTTGTTGAGCGGTGCTTTTTTGTCTTTTTCAGGAGGCAGGTGGAGGCATGCTTTATTGAATACGGAACAAGAGAAAACGAGTCTTTTTGATAAGTTAAGTCAAAATGAGTTCGTGTCAAAGGAAGTTTTATCACTATTTAAGCAGCACTATTACAAAATTGGAAAGGAGGTTATGAGAAATGAGAGATTCTAAAAAGGAAGTACCGGGAATGCAAACCAGATCTTTTATTAAGCGTATCCCAGGGAGCGATCATGCGGTATTTCAAGTTCAACTAGATCTGCCTTTATCTACTGAAAATAGAAAGAAAGTATAAAGTATTTATCTCTTGTCAATCTTCTTAGAAAAAGCTAGAGAAGGCTCATGGAATGGTGGAAAAGTACTAGGTTATGATTCTGTTGAGATATCGGCTGAAAATAAAAGGAGAAAATCAACCAAGCTAGTTATAAACGAGAGAGAAGCACAAACAGTTAGGCGAATATTCTAGCTATATTTCGAAGGGAATGGCTACAAATCTATTGCTAATACCGTTAATAAAGAAGGTCATCGTAGCAAAAAAGGAAACCTATTCTCTATAAATGCAATTAAAACAATCATCACAAATCCAATTTACGTTGGTTATATTCGTTACAACGTAAGGGAAGATTGGAGTGAGAAGAGAAGAAGTGGCATTAATTCCAATCCAGTTATTGAGAGAGGGCAACATGATTCAATAATTAGCGAAGAAGACTGTAATAAAGTAAAAGCAATACTTGAAAAAAGAAGTAATAAGCCAAACAGAGTTCACAGCGGTGAATATCCATTGACTGGACTTTTGAGGTGCCCTTCTTGTGGAGCTGGTATGGTTCTAGGGAGAGCCACTAATAAGAATAAAGATGGTAGCAAGAGAGTTTTGGAGTACTATGTGTGTGGTGCTTGGAAAAACAAAGGAACTGCTGCTTGTAATTCCAATGGTATTAGAACTAATTATGCTGATGAATACGTCTTAAGTAAAATATCACATTTTACAAATAACGATATGTTAATTAAAGATGTTGTTGACCGTATTAATGCAGTAAACAAAGATGTTTCATCCCCGCTTCAAGAATATAACCAAATAAAGAAGTCAATTGATGCTGCATCTAATAAAAAAGACAAAGTTTTGAGTTTGTTTGAAGATGGAGTACTAAGTAAAAGTGAACTGGTAGACAGACTTGCCAAGATTAATGAAGAGAAGCAAAACTTAGAGAATAGGCTTTCGCCCATTGAAAGGCAGTTAAACCAAAGTAATAAGGCAGAAATATCGTTCAAAATGGTAAAAGAGGTAATGACAAACTTCGAAAAAGTTTATAAAGAATCTATTACCACAGAACAGAGGAAGCACCTACTACAACTCATTATTAATAAGATTACGATTAAAGATCGAAAAAAAATAGATACAATACAAATACAACTAAATAACAATGTAGTGAGTCGTTTCACCTTAAAGGGAGAAGAGAAGTCGTCTGATGATGACTTCTCTTCTCCTTTTTTAGTTTGTTTTGAAATCTAATAAACTTAGATGCAATTTGATAAGTATATGAGGAAATGCCTATTTTTTATTGCAGGTTAATGTATATTAATGGATAATTAGGAAGGGCTTACGTGTACTTTTAGGAGGAATTGGATGATCGATAACTCAATTATACATCAATTAATAGCAATAGAAGATGAGGAAAATGGTGGAGATAATGCGTTAGACGGTTTTGAATTCCAAGTATCGTCAGCGATATATTTAATATTTAATGAGTTGAAGGATAAGAAAGATTTTGCATTAATTTATGAAAAAATAGAAGATTTTATAATTGTGAGCGATAAAATTAGTTTATTTCAGGCTAAGAGTGTCAGCAATAATATAACTCCAAAACTATTGTATAAGCCTTCTAGAATAACAGAGAAAGATAGTTCGGGTTTATCTATTATAGAAAAAATGTACACAAACTATAATAAAGTTAAGGGGAAAATCGGAGAGAGTAAGGTCGAATCTCATTTGCTCGTCTGCGAGAATATTGAGTTTTCCAAGAAGCTATCAAAGGATCTAGAGGGTATAAAATATTTAAAAACCTTTAGTTTTCAAGATTTAAGTGAGGAAGTTAAGGAAGAAATAATTAATGAAACATTGTTTGAAAGTTATGAATGGGCTAAAATACACGCTACTCGATTAATACCTAAAACAAGACATGAAGAAGTAACTAGAATTTTTATAGAAGATACTATAAATGAAATCCTTGGAGATAATAAAATTAATAGTACTGCACTTTATAATGCACTCACTTATGAGATACGAAGAATTAGGAAGAATAAGTGTGAGTTAACAAATACCTATTTAACACAACAGATTTATAAATATACTAGTTTAGAGAACGATTTCAACTTTAGTGACTGTGCACATTTCTTAAATGATAAAGATAGAAGAAGTATTCAAATAAGCTTAATTTTTACTGAGATAAACAGCTTTCTACAAATTAGAAACCACCCTATTCTACAAGACTACCAAAAGATAAGTGAATATTTCGATTTGAAAAGTTTCGATGACTTATATGATATTTTTCATGAAATAAAAAGTAATAATTATTTTGAAGATATATGTATAAGATTAAATGATCATGAGATAAAAGTATTGATATTATTGTTTGTAGCAAAGGAGATGAATTAATTGGATTTTTTCATTAAAAAGTTCTCGATTATTTCTCCATCAAATAAGAAAGCTTTTAGCCGAGATTTCACATCCAATATTAACTTAATAGTGGGAGAAAAAGATACTGGAAAATCTACTCTATCTAGAGCTATGTTGTACACTTTGGGCTGTGATGTAAGAAGTTTTGATTTTTTGAAGAAATATCCAGATAATATTTATATTTTAGAGTTTTCCATTGAAAATGATGATTTTATTCTTATAAGACGGAGACTAAAAGATGGAAAAGGGAAAAATTACTTTAAGATTATAAAAAATAAATATAACAGTAACATTTATTACGACACAACTAGTTTCAAGGATAAACTAAATGAGGTATTAGGTATACGATTAATTACCACAGGTAAAGAAAATACTGAAACCAAACTATTTCCAAACCATATTTTCCTTCCATTTTATACGGATCAGGATTATAGCTGGCAGAGTTATCTAGCTACTACATTTAACGGAATAAATTTTATATCCAATATTAAAAAAATACTCTTGGAATACTTTAGTGGGGCGAGAAGTAACGAATACTACACTCTCCAACTAGAAAAAAATAAGGCAAAAGCTAATTTTCAAGAAATTGATTCTCTAATAAGAAGTAAAGAGTTGATAATTCAAGAAAATATAAGAAATATAAAAATTATTGAGAGTATAGATGTTGAGGACTTTAAAGAAAATTATAAACTAGTCCTACAATTATATAATAATATTATTGAAACAGAACACAGAATAAAAGAAGAGCTTAATGAAAGTATATACACCAAAAATTCTCTATTAGAGATGCAATCCAAACTAGATTTATCTGTAGAAAATTTTATAAAAAAAGAAATAGAAAAAGAATGCCCAACATGCAATCAGAGAGTTGACAATAATATGGAACAGAATTATAGGTTGCTACTTACAAGGGAAAACTTAATAAATGAACGTGAAAAAATTAAAATGCATCTAGATGGGGTAGAAAAGACTATAAATGATTCAATGGAGCAAGTAAAAGCATTAAAGGCTGATCAAAACAACCTTGAAGAGAAGTTAAACGCTGATGCTACTGTAGTATCGCTAATAGAAAGGGCAGATAGTTATGCGTTGTCCCGCATAAACATTAAGCTAAAAGAAGAGATAAAAACATTGGAATTACAAAGAAAGGAATACGAAGATAAGTTAGAAGAAGTTGAAGAGAATTTAAATAAATTAAATGGAAGAGATGTTTCACAAGAATATAAGAGATTGATGATACAGGCATTTAATGAATTGAATATCCAATTCTCTTTTAAAAACTACTATACATCCAACTTGGAATCAGTAGAGATTGGATTATCTGGAGCATCTAAAGTGCAGGCATTTATAGCTCAATATTTAACTATTTATGAAATGTCACTGAAAAATAAGGAAGTAATAAATATGCCAATGATTATTGATACTTTTCTAAAAGATGATTTTAATAATGATGAAATTAAGAAAACAGCACAGTTTATTTTTAGTAAACTAGAAAATACCTTTCAATCCTTTATATTTATCTCCAATAATGGACAAACTCTAGATACGATTAAAGAATACGACTTTAACAGAATTGATTTAACAAAACCTTATAACTTTTTTAATAGTAACTATCAAGAAACATATGGGAAGTATTCTAAGGAACTAGAGGGAGAATAAATCTTGGTTGGTAAAAACCTCATTTAGATACACCACGGAGAACCGTACCATAAGTAACGGCGAAATGAATCACTCCTTTTTCATTGTTATGATAGGATTGTATGCAATAAGACTTATAATGAAATTTAGTTATTGATATATCCCGCATAAGGAGTTGTGTCAAATGAATAAAAATAAAAGCACAGAAATAAAACGCTCATCAAAAGCAGAAAACATTCTACCTCAGATCAATAGTAAAACTAAGCTAGGCGACTTACGAAAAATCGCGAAGGACATTAAAAAAGATCACTAACTAGCTATGGAACTTTGGTCAACCGGAGAGTTTCTGCCCAGACTATTGGCAATCTTAATTATGGACAAAAAACATCTTTCACAAGATGTACTAAATAAGCTTGATAAGGATATGCAGACTCACACATTTGATGAGCGAAATAACTTAATGGATTGGTTAATGGCTAATCAGCTTACCAAAGACAAGAAGAACATTGCAATGATGGAGTTATGGGAAAATAGTCCTTCTTCTCTTCAAAGGCGAACTTTCTGGTATTTTCAAGCGCGATTGAGATGGACTGGAAAAATACCGCCTGATAACACCGCAGACTTACTATCTGCAATTGAAGCTAATATTACGCAGGAAGAACCGGAAGTTCAATGGGCTATGAATTTCACCGCAGGCTGGATAGGCGTTTATGATGAAAAGTATCGAGCACGTTGTATTAAACTTGGTGAGAAAACGGGTCTTTACAAAGATGAAATGGTATCAAAAGGATGTACTCCCAATTATTTACCGGAGTTCATTACGATTGAAGTTAACAAACGAGTTAATAATTAGTTACCCTGAAAAAATCATATGGAAGTCGGTGCCTGACCCACAGTACACTAAAATTTTACTGTACCGGGGTCAGTTTTTTTTATTTGGAAGTGTAACTGTGACCCCGTCCCCGATTTTACACTTCGTTTTAATCAAACCCAATCAGCTATTATAAAGATTAGTGTAATATATCTAAGTTTGAGAACTTTAGATATAAGTTTTAGGGTCAGGCACTGCTTTCTGCATAAATCTTCGGAAGTTCACTCATACTTAAATTAGGTGGTGAATACATATGCAGTTCGACTATTTTGTGCTATCTTCTCTATGGGTAATATTTCCTATAATACTTTGGAAAGCAGTACCGAGAACTCGAATACGAGAGGTAGTAGCTACCTTTTTGTTTTTTCAAATGTTAACTTGGCTATTTAGCATCGGATTAACCAATGCGGGGTTACTCGAAGCGCCTGTCCGATTTTTTAAAGATGCTACGACAATCAATTTTACAATGGAATATTTAGCGTTTCCTACCGCAGCTGTTTTATTTCAATTGTATTTCCCTATTAACGCTAAATTTCTGAGAAGATTAGTCCATTACTTGTTGTGGGTAGGAGTTATTTTATCTTTTATGATTCTAATAGGGACATTTACAAACATCATGAACATAAAGATAGATAATCTAATAAGAAGCTTCTTTAATTTTACTATTGAATTATGGTTATGCCGTCGTTATGTAGTGTGGCTTTTCAAACAGCCTCCAAAAGGGTCTGATACATATGAATATTGAGTTTATGCTTTTATATGTTTTATATGCTATTACTTTTATTTCTTTAGGCTTTATTCCAAAAAACAAATGGAGAGAGGCTAGTATTGCCTTTTCTTTCCAACAATTCGTTACCTGGTTTTTGGGTTTACTTGTCGTCCAATTAAATTTAATAGAATACCCTGTTAGAGAACTTGCGAATGTCAATGGTACAAGTTTTTTATTCGAATTTATTATGTTTCCAATCATAAGTAGCTTCTTTTGTATTTATTATCCCCAAAAGAAGACCATATGGAAAAAATTCGTATACATTAGCTCTTTTTGTACAATTCTAACCTTGTTAGAAATCTTATTCGAAAAGTACACCAATCTAATAAATTATCTTCATTGGGACTGGTATGTTACATGGATTACTGTATTTGGTTCATTAATATTAATATGGAAGTTTTACAAATGGTTTTTTCAATTGAAATAGATAAACATGATAAACTAGGGACGGGGTTACATTTCTCATTTATAAAATGAGAAATGTAACCCCGTCCCCGTTTTCTCTTAGCGACCGGAGTTCTGGCCCTAATTTTCGGTTAATTGTTAGTTAATAATTCCACGGTCTATAATTTTCACATGGACATTAGATTTTATGGAGATAGAGGGATACAATTCTTTCCAATCATGATTTTCCCAAAATGTATTATGCAAGGCAAATACTCTTCTACCAATACCAAACCCATCACAGTTTGCTTCTTGAAGTTTTTTTATTACTGCTTCACTTTCCGTTGTTAATATTTTCGTTAAAACATTATCTAGTTTTATTACCTCTTTTTTTTCCTGCAAATTATCGTGTGGATATTCTATGACATCCACATAAAGATTTAAATCAATTTCCGCCTCTATAGTGTCATTCTTAGGTACTATCTTCATTTTTCTATCCAATTTTTTAATTTCAATGGTGATGATATTATCGAATGGTTGTCTGTTATTACTCGGATCGTCAATCGTAAGGGTCATTTTTGCAGATTTTCCCTTTTGGTCTGCAAGTAGTAAAAATAACATCGATTCATGGGCATCTAATACTCCACTTTGTTTTTTGTCATTAAATAGCGCTGTTCCAGAAACACTAATTTCTTGACTTGCTTTATCCAATTTAAGATAGGGAACAATGAAGTCTTGTCCTTCATCAAACATAATTGGGCATATATATTCTATAGTTTGAACTGGTACATATGAATGTTCCTCGGCACTGTTTAGCAATTCGGTTATATAGATACTAATCCGAGGTTTATTTTTAGGGTATAACATAATATAGTCTTTTGCAGTTCCATCCACAACGGCAATTTTGGCGTTTAACGCACTTAATGGATCTCGGTACATACTGTCTAAAAATGGATATACATCTGTTTGGGCAACAGATGGTCCCAGTAAAAATACTTTTAGTTTTGAAATCTCTATATGTCCTGGTATGGACCTGTCTAAAGCTAATTTCGTTTCATTGAATGATTGGCCGACTGCTACGGCATTTAATCGATTATCAACTGTTTCTTGACTAGGTAATAATGGAGCAGATACAGATGTTTGCACTTGACCATCTTCTAGATAATCAACACCTACAAGCATAAGTAAAGTTGCTTCTTTTAGTAGTCTTTCATCCCAGCAACCAGTTAATAATATCAAAACAGTTAAAATGGTAATGGTTTTATGTAGTTGTTTCATTTTTTTCTCCTTTCCTCTTAATAAAGATAGAAAGTATTAATAGAAAAACAGGTAAAAAGAACAAGAAACCGAAACTAACAAAACTGATTACTTTTCCTATATCTTTAATTAACAAATATTGTTCTCTAGGTATAAACGTTAAAAAAAAGGAAAGAAATCCAACCACTATAACAATTGCTTTAAAATTTACTTTTTTAAACGTATACTTTAATCCAAAACTTGCCATATAAAGGTAAGATGATGCTGTAGTAATCACTAACAATACCCATAAAGTGACAAAAATTAAGTCAACTCTCTCAATAATTGGTGAAGTAAAACCTTTCGTCATATAAAGTACTGGATGTGGAACTATGTTAATTTCCTCCGGACTAAAATAGATAGAGCAAGTAAAAACGGTAAATGAATAAATGATAGTTACAACGATATTTGCCAAACTCGACATAAAATAAGCTTTTTTAGGTGCTATCTTTGTGTGTGTGTATCCAACCATAATGACCTCTAAACCAAGCATTGCAATAATACAGTCTTTGGAAGCGATAAGGATGTTTTGGAGTCCGTTATATCCAATTGGCAGTATATAGAATATATTTACTCGTTTATAGGAAATGGCAATGGAGATAATAATTAGAATAATTATAGGAATCGTCAAAACATAAAATCGAGCAAGCGGTTGGAGACCAGCTCTGACCAAGTATACAATTGGGATTAATAATGTTAAGACTATAAGCCAATGTGGTGTATAAATGAGAATCCAAGTTTTGATTATCTCACTATATAAAACCAAGACGAACGAAAAGATCATAATAAAAAACAATATATATAATAAGTTAAAAAAAGAACCAATTTTCTTTCCAAATATTAAAGTTTGTTTACTAAAAATGGACTCCATTTTATTCTTGTTTTTTAGTAACATCCAAATAACAGTTATAATAATTTGAATTCCTATACCAGCAATTAAGACAGAAATCCAGCCATCCCACTTTGCATTTTTGAAAACTGTATTTGGAAGGGATAAGATACTTATTCCTATTTGCGTCTGTACAATGAGAAAAAATAGTTGCCATTGTGTTAGTTCATTTTTATTAATATTCACTTTGTTGCACACTCTCTATCATTTTACTTATTAGATGATTCATCTTTTATTATCCAGTTTGGAAGTCTAAATATGCTATCTCTAAATTCTTTTGGATCAAAAGGTGATATAGGATAAAGATATGGCTTTCCGTAAGATTCTAATTGGCAAAGGTGAATTAATATAATGGAAAACCCAATGATAATTCCAATAAATCCAAAGCAAGCAGCAGCAACCATAAGCGGAAACCTCAAAATTCTTTTTGACATACTTAATTCATAGGTAGGCACAGCAAAGGAAGCAACTGCAGTTAGTGCAACAACAATTATCATTAAAGTGGAAACTAAGCCAGCATTTACAACTGCATCTCCAATTACTAAACCTCCCACAATACCAATTGTAGGTCCCAATGGATTGGGAAGTCTTATTCCTGCCTCTCTTATTAATTCAATAGTAATCTCTAATATAATTGCTTCAACAATTGGTGGATATGGTATTTCTTGAACGGAATCTTTAAAAGTTAATGCCAAATCTCCTGGAACAACTTCATAATGAAATGCAATGACTGCGATG
Organism: Bacillus alkalisoli; assembly: GCF_002797415.1. GTDB lineage: Bacteria > Bacillota > Bacilli > Bacillales > Bacillaceae_I > Bacillus_CD > Bacillus_CD alkalisoli. Next base: position 3,427,193 of record NZ_KZ454944.1, on the reverse strand, counting down.
TAAAGTGGAGGTAAGCTTAAGGCAATAAGGAAGCTCATTAAACGTAAAATACGATAAAAGCTCCCTATTATCCACCTACTTTGGTAATCATCTGGTGACTGATAAAAAGTAAAAAATGTTATTGGCAAAATGTAAGCAGTCGGACTCCCATCAATAAGAAGTACAATTCTTCCTTCAAGTAAATTAGTTACTACTCTGTCTACTCTTTCAGTATTTAATACTTGCGGGAAGGGAGAGAAAGTATTATTTTCGAGTAATTCTTCATTGAAATAAGTGTAGTTGATATTGTCAGTATTAATATTTTTTAATTTATTATTTACTTTAATAATTACTTCTTTATCTGCTAGTTCTTCGATATAAAGTAGAGCTATACGATCATTTGTCTTGTTCTTATCACTTTTAATGTATTTTACAACCATTCCAGGGTGGTGAACATTGGACCGTATTATATTGATATTTGAAGAAATTCTTTCAATTAGCCCTATATGAGATCCTCGTATAACTTGTTCATTAATTGGCTCTGAAACTTCTCTCTTCATCACGTTTTCTACATGTATAGCAATAATAATCGGATTATTATCTTGAATAATTAAACATTTACCTAGAGATAAAAATTCAACAGCCTCATTAAGGTCATTTGTTTTTGCATACTTATTTAGTGAGGTATTTTCAAGAAATTCAACTGATTGATGATGAGCTAATGGCGAAAGAATATATTTTTGTAATTCACTGTGGTCTACTCTAGAAGCAAAATAAACCAAGGTGATTTCTTCATTAAACTCCTTTATTATTAAGTCATCCGTATCATGTGTAAGTTTTTTAATTAAGGCTATATTAAGGGACTTATCTAAATCTACACTCAGTACTTGTGTAAGACTGTTTGTTTTATTATCTTGTTTTTTCGAATAAAGCCTCTTAAAATACATACTCATCCTGCTTCCTAAAAAGTTAATTAAAAATAGTATGTATATTAATTGAAAATTTATGCCTCTAAGTCGATATATTAAAGGTATGATGCTAGTTTGATTTTAGGAGGAAATTTTAAGTGCTTAGAACTATTAAGAGTAAGTTGATTTTTTCAATTAGTATTTTAATAATCTCTTTAATAACGATTTGTTTAGTTACAATATTTTCTTTTACAAAATTAAAGGGTGAACTTGATTATATAATCGAAAATGATTTTCAAGTGATATCGAATGCTAAGGATATTCAAAAGCTTATAGTAGATATCGAAACTGGAGAAAGAGGTTTTTTATTCACAGGGGATACCATCTATCTAGAACCTTATTACCATGCTAAAGGTGCAATAGTGAATAAGTTTGACCTAATTTTAGAGGATGTTAGTAATAGTCCACAACAAGTAGAAAGTATAAATGAGATACTTACTTTAGTGGATAAATGGCTAGTGGAATACATTGATAGAAATATTGATATTAGAATAAAAAACGACCTTCAAACAACCGTTGTTTTAGCTGACTTTGAAGGTGGAAAATATTATATGGACCAAATCAGGGTATTGATGGAAGAGTTTATTTTAGAGGAGCAATCACTTACCGAGAATAGAGTGGCTGAACTGAATTCCTTAATCCTATGGACAGAGATCATCTTAATTATATTCATTGTTTTGATTATCATCATAGCAACTATACTAGGAATTAGCATCACAAAGAATATAACAACTAACCTACGTTATATAAGTCAGCTGATTTTAGATATGTCCAATTCAGGTGGAGATTTAACGAAAAGAATTAATCTGAAATCAAAAGATGAAATTGCTGAATTAGGAGAAAATACGAATAAATTAATAGAGAGTATAGGTAACTTAGTAAAGGAAGTTAATCAAACAGCTAATTCGGTTGCGATAAGCAGTGAAGAGTTACTTATCGCTTCAAACGAAACAACGAAAACCATTTCACAAATAGCTGAAACAAACAATGAAATAGCCACAGGTTCAGAAGAGACCTCCACTTATGCGGAGTCTTCTCTAAATAAAATGGAAGAATTGAATATGTTTAATAAAAATGTGAATGAAAAAGTTGTCATAGTCAAAGATAAATCGTCCGAAATGAAAGAGGCTTCCTATCAAGGTGTAGCAAGCGTGAATAGACAATCGGAAAGTATCCAAAAGCTACAATCGTTATCAAATGCTAACTTAGAAATGATGAAAATCTTAGTCGATAAATCTAGCGAAATTGAAAAAATCGTAGAAGACATCAACAAAATTGCGGAACAAACGAACCTTTTAGCACTAAATGCCGCAATCGAAGCATCTCGTGCTGGTGAAGCAGGGAAAGGCTTTGCAGTAGTAGCAGCAGAAGTTCGAAAACTGGCCGAGCAATCCAAACACTCTTCTAAAAATGTAGGAACGATTATTTCTGAAATTCAACAAGAAATGGAAACGGCAATATCCTCTACAAGTGAAGTAAATGATGAGGCGAAATTAAGTGTCTCCAATGCTAAATTAACGAAAGAATCATTATCTGTTATTGAAAATAAAATATTCGAAACACTATCATTAGTGGATGATATTAGAGAAGAAGTAAACAACACATATAAACTGAGTGAAGAAGTAACAGAAGTGTTCAGAGAAGTATCTGAGATTGCAAAAGAAACATCAAAAGGAAACCAAAACAATGCTGCAGCTTCAGAAGAAGGTTTAGCCGCAATGGAACAAATGAATTCCAGCGCAGTAGAACTAGCTGAACATGCACATAAATTAAAAGAAATGGTTTCTAGTTTTAAAGTTTAATAATAGCAATGAAGAAGAGGCGGCTAGGAAGTTAGAGGAATCTGACTTTTTGGTAGCCTCTTTATTTCTAACATAGTAATTTTTAAACAAACGTTTGATTAAATGATAATGAAATAGTAGCATTCTTAAGGGATGTAGAGTTCCGGTTGGAAATTAACATTATTAATTGTTTTAGTAGGAAAGAAATCTTTGATAAAACAAGAGCATCTTATTACTAGTAAAGAACGTTTGATTGATAGGAGGACCTATTATAGTGACACCTTTTACCGAAAGAGTGATAGACATTATTCGATCCATACCTAAAGGCGGGGTCATGACATATGGGCAGATTGCAGGGCTCGCAGGAAGTCCAAGAGCTGCCAGACAAGTTGTTCGTATCCTCCATTCGATGAGTAAGAAGCATCGTCTCCCATGGCATCGAGTAATTAACGCTAAGGGACAGATTGCCCTTCAAGATGATGAATCCTACAACGAACAAAAGATGACCCTGCAAATCGAGGGCGTTGAAGTAAGTGCTAATGGAAATATTGACTTATCTAAATACCAGTGGCATCCATGTGAAATTGGGGACGGGGTATAATTTCTTATCTTCGATTTGACGAATTTCCATAGATATATGTTGGATTTTTATTGCCAGTCCTCCAGGTTGGTAAAACGTTAACGTACTGGGGGTAGGCACCTTTTTTTGAAAAAAAGACGGACTAAGAATACACCTAAGTCAGCCTTTAACACGTTTGGTCTGGGATAGAAATAAGTAGAGGCTTATTTTCTACTTTTTCTTAATAGAGATCCAGATCTCACTTTTTTGATCTTTGCTAGCTAGTATTTCCGGTCCCCCTACTATTAGCTCATAGGAAGATGTCGGTAACCACTCGGAGTAAATTCGCTGCCAATGCTTTTCTACTTGTAGCCAATCCCCATCCACTTCAAAAATTGCCCAGGTTAACGCAGGGACTTCTAATGTTGAATACTCACTTTTCTCTCCCTTTGTAGTAACGGCACCAATATATTGGTTAAAAATTACCTTCCCATCCGGACTCTCTGAGTAGTTGACGGATACATGAACAATCCCAATAGGTTCCTTATTAGAGAAGGACTCCATTTCACTCATTTTCTCATCACTGATACCTGCAATCATATTTTCATAGGTAGGGGATAGGATTTCATTTTCCATTTTGACCTCATACTTAACTCCAATAACTTTAAATGCTTCATTTTCAACAATACGGTATTTCATTTCGATTCCTCCTTGAATAGTTAATTGAAAGGTCATTCTTGGATATGCTTTTAATTTTTGTTGAGGCCTTCTTGATAAGGAAGGAGTTACTCCGTGGTAATTTTGAAAAGCTCGTGAAAAGGCATCAGGAGATTGATATCCATACTTCATTGCAATATCAATTACTTTAACTTGAGAGTCCTTCAATTCTAGAGCAGCCAAAGTAAGTCGCCTTCTGCGAATGTACTCAGAATAGTGATACCTGACAGAATGGTAAATAGACGTTTGAAATGATACTCAGAGCAGAAGGCTCTATTCGCTACTTCATTTAATTCAATAGTACTAGCCAAATTGTCTTCAATATAATTTAGAGCATTGTTCATTCCTTGTAACATATCCATTTAATTTAACCACCTTTCATCAATATACTAACAGGATAAAAGACCCATTACCCGACATTACATGCTCATTTTAGTCGGGTTTCGATTTTATATTTATACAGTGAAGATTTCTAATTGCAATATTTAGTTTTCTTAAACATTTGTGGAGAAAATAAGGCGATAGAGCCAGTTCCCAAGTTTGGTAAAACCTTAAAGCATTGGGGGTCTGGCCAGTTTTTCGAAGTAACTAGTTGTAGTAATAATCATTCATTATTTCATTGTTTTGGATAGGGATATCTTAATAAGGTTACAATACACAGAAAAGAACTAGTGTTATTCATTGGATTTCTTAAATTTATCAAATTTTTACTATTTGAAGGGTAGAAGTGGAATGGTGAATAAACAACAATTAAATTTGGAAGAAATAATTGATTTACAAGAACTTGTCTCTAAGAAATGGCTAGACTATTGGCAACAGTTTTCGCATTTTGGTACTTGGCAATTTTGGGTTAACTTATCCATGTTTATAATTCCATTAGCTATATTATTTTACAAGATTGATCGAAAAAGAGCGATATTATTAGGGTTTTATGGAATTAATTTCAATCTTTATATTTCCTACATCGTTTCATACGGATTGAAAAATGGACTATGGGCATTCCCGTTTCATTTTTTCCCCTTTTTACCTGAAAATGTAAGTTTAGATTCATCTCTTATCCCTGTTTCCTTTATCTTAATGTATCAATGGACATTAAACAAAGGTAAAAATTATTACGTTTATTCTATTATACTAGGGGCAGTATTTTCCTTTATTTTCAAACCATTACTAACTATGCACAACATGTTTCAGATGTATAAATGGGTAAATTACTTTCACATCTTCCTTGTTTATGTCTTTGTCATTTTTCTTTCAAAATGGGTAACTAATTTGTTTATTTATCTAGAAAAAGAAGAACATGCTAAAAAAAGTGAAAAAAGATTTTAATTTTTTGGTATAAAGCCCCCCTGTATGCTAAAAATGCTGCGTACTGGGGTTTATTCATATTTTAAGTGCATATTTCGGTGTCAGTCCACCGTCGGGTAATCATCGTCTAGCTGAGAACTCTTGCTAAAACATAAAAAGAGTAGTATTTACCTTGAAAACGGTAAATACTACTCTTTTTTATATGGATTGTGAGATAGTTTAATGGAAAAAGATTAAAAATTGTAAGTCCAACACATTGAAAAAAATAAGATCTTGTGGTAAATTTATATAGATATGCATTGTTTAATTGGTATTTAAATATATTATCCCTATTATAATTATACAATGAAACCGGTGCGTTAGTCAACCCTTTTATAGAATTTTTTTAAGGAGTGAGTGTTTGCTATGAATTCAGAACTTCAGCTGGATCAACAACGAGTAGGCAGTGTAATGGAGACAATTACGGAGGAAATCAACAGACTGGAAGAAGAAACGGTAAGACGTAAAAACGAAGTAGTTGGTATCCGAAGACACTTTTGGGATGAAGTCAAAGTAAATACGGATTCCTTTGATGATTACCTTGAAACCATTATCGGCTTGCGTCAAGAGGCCCAAGCGCTGTCCGTAAGTCAAAGCACCCACAGACATGCATCCAAACGTTTATCCACGCTGCGCCGAATGGAGGAAATCCCGTACTTCGGGCGGATTGATTTTATGGAAGAAGGAACTTCAACTCAGGAACAAATCTATATTGGTATCTCCTCGCTTACTGATACTAGCGGGGAAAATTTCCTGATCTACGACTGGAGGGCTCCTGTCTCGAGTGTCTATTATGATTACGAGCCTGGTCCAGCTAAGTATGTAACACCAGAAGGCGAAATCGAAGGCATATTGGAGAAAAAGTGGCAATACATTATCCGTGGCGGCGTGCTTCAATCGATGTTCGATACGAGTCTTACGATTGGAGACGAGATTTTACAGCAGGTTCTGGGAAAAGGCAAAGACAAACAAATGCACAACATAGTAGCGACCATTCAACAGGAGCAAAACAGGATTATCCGTCATGACCACGGGAGATTGCTCATTGTTCACGGTGCAGCTGGCAGTGGCAAGACATCAGCAGCTCTGCAACGGATTGCTTATTTACTCTACAAATATCGAGATAATCTGAATGCGGATCAAATTATTCTATTTTCTCCTAATTCGATTTTTAACAGTTATGTGTCTAATGTGTTGCCTGAAGTTGGTGAAGAGAATATGCAGCAGGTCACATTTCAGGAATACTTGGATCATCGGCTGAGTAAAGAGTTTCAAGTTGAAAATCCATACGAGCAATTGGAATATGTTTTAACCGCAGCAAAGACTCCTGCGTACAGGTCAAGGCTTGCAAGCATCCGTTTTAAAGCATCTACCCGTTTTTTTGAGGCGATTCAATCATACAGACAGTCACTAGAATTATCAGGAATGCTATTTAAGGACATTACCTTCAGAGGGAAACCAATCGTTACGGCACAACAAATAGCAGAATGGTTTTACAGTCAAGACACGTCACTCCGTTTCCATAATAGACTTGAAAAATTGACAGAATATCTATTGAAAAAAATAAATGAGGTCCAAAAGGTCGAAAGAACAAAGCAATGGGTACAGGAGGAAATCGAGCTACTTAGCGAAGATGATTATCATAAGGCACACGCCTACTTAGCGAAAAAACGCGGATTTAATAGAGAGTCGATTGGCGATTATGAGATCGAGCCAGCCGCACTTGCCCAATTGATTGTTCACCAAAAATTGAAGCCGTTGCGAAAGAGAATCCGAACGTTTCGTTTTGTCGATTATAAGGGTATTTACAAGCAACTATTTACTGATTCCCTGCAGATCAAACAGTGGATCGAAGGGGAGACACCAGCGGAGTGGGCGGCAATATGTCAAGGAACACTAGATATGCTAGAGGAAGATAAATTATTTTATGAGGATGCAACCCCATTTTTACTTTTGAAAGAGTTGATCGAAGGCTTTCAGACAAACAGCTTGATCAAACACATCGTTGTTGACGAGGCGCAGGATTATTCACCTTTTCAATTCGAGTTTCTAAAGCGTTTATTTCCTTCTGCAAGAATGACTGTGCTAGGTGACTTTAATCAAGCAATATTCGCACATGCTAGTGAAATGGTAGATTTTCATACACTTACCAATCTATACGGACCAGATAAAACGGAATTGATCAATATAACACGGAGCTACAGGTCAACAAAACCAATCATCGAATTTACACGAAGACTAGTACCTAACGGCGAAAGGATTATCCCTTTTGAACGTGACGGTGAGAGACCCGAGCTAAAACAATTGCACGATCACGCAGAACTGCACAGCTGCATTGCCTCCAAAGTCGCCGAGTTACAAAGTGTTGGCTATCAAAGTATTGCGATCATATGCAAATCTGCGGAGGAAAGTGTACGTGCATATGAATCTCTGTCTGGCATTGATGAAATGAAACTCTTAAAGAGCAACTCGATTGAATATGAGCAAGGAGTAGTTGTCATACCGTCATACTTGTCCAAGGGTATCGAATTCGATGCCGTCATTATTTATGATGCATCGGAGCATGTATACGGTGAGGAGAGTCTGCGCAGAGTTTTTTATACTTCCTGCACGAGAGCAATGCATTATTTGCAGCTTTACAGCGTAGGAGAACCGAGCCCATTTTTGCGGGATGTATAGGTGATAAACCGGGGACGGGGGTTGAATTCTCATTCTTTCCAAATGAGAAAATAGCCCCCGTCCCTGTTTTCTCCTCAAGAAAAAATAGTTGCCGTTAAAAATAAATGTCTAAAATAAATTAAAGGGATTACTGAAAATCAAATAAAAAGTTTGGGAAAGTGATTTATTAAAAGTAAATCACTTTAAAGATATTTAACTTCTTCAACGGCCTCTTAGAGCATTAACCTGTTATGTTATTTATACAACATAAGCCATTTTGACAGGGTGTGTCCCCCATTTTGGTAAAACTTTAACGTGGGCTGGCACTCCAAATAATTCATTCTATTTAATTGCGGGAATCTTAATCTTAACTTCAAATTCTTCCTCTTTGTAGACAAAGTCTAAGAAGCCTTGGTGTTCTTCAACAATTTCTTTAATTACCTTTGTGCCAAGTCCTTCGTGGCTTCCGCCTTTTGTCGTTTTACCGTACGTGTGGAAAAGTTCGTCGAGTACTTTGGTAGGTATTTGCAGGCTATTATTTTTGCATTTTAGTATATAAAGGCCACTTCTTTTATAAAATTGCACGGTTACTGTCGCTTGCTTTCTGCTCTTCTTTTGCCATTCTTCCGAAGCATCTATACTATTTGTAAGAAGATTACCTATAAGTGTCACCATTTTCTGGTCAGGTAAAGGAAGCGTTGATAAAGGTACATCTAGGTCATAAATGAGATCAACATTCAATTTCTTCGCCCGAATGTAGGCTTGGTGCAAGACGCCAGCAACTACACCACTTTCTCCTTTTATAGAGAAATTTGTTTCCTCGTAGCTATCTACTAGTTCATCTAAATACACTTTCGCCTCTAACTCTTTCTTATTTTCCAACATAAAGTGAATAGCAGACACATGCTTTAGAAAATCATGTCTTTCGCTTCGAACAACTCGGAAAGTTTCATTAATTTGCTCCAACTGCTCTTCGTGTTTATCAATAGTTCTTGCCAATTCCGCCGTTCCTTTCGACCAGCCAGTTCTAATTATTTCTAAACTAATAAATAATACGAATAAAATAAATGACATCCAAATAGAAGAAGATAGCAAAGACAAAAGTAATACTAGTACTTGTAAAACCACTAAAATCAAATTCCATCTGAAAGGCAAATTTTCTACCTGTAGTAAAACAGTACGATACAAATAAAATACGATTCCTAGTATGAAGAAAATGCTAACAAAGATAGGTATTACATCTTCAAGCAAAGATTGTAGGTGGAAAAATCCTAAAGCTCCAATTATAAGCCAATATAAGTTCTTCTTCTTCACGTTCATTCACCCTTTAAAAATAATGCTGTTGTAAAAATTCCACTTTATCTTTTGTAATCATTGCTTGTTCTTCAAGTCCTTCAAAGGAAACGATGTAAGAATTCTTTGCGTAAAGCGAGAAATTTTTTACATAATGGATATTAATGATGAAAGAACGATGTGATCGGAGAAAATCTCGTTCTCGTAATTCACCTTCAAGTTCATTTAACGTTTGGTACGTTTTAATTGGTCCTGTTTTCGTGAAAATCGTCGTAGAACGACCAGATCGTTCGATGAACACGATATCTTTCTTTTGTACGATATGAATGTCATTTTTTTGTTTCAAATAAAGTCTACCAGCAATTTCTGCTGCATTAGACTTTTCTAAAATCCGCTCTATACTCTTCACTAAACGGTCTTTCGGATAAGGTTTCATGATGTAGTCATGGACATTTAGTTCAAAAGCGTGAACAGCATATCCACTATTTCCCGTAACGAATATGACCGCTATATTAAGGGCGTGTGAGTGAATAATATCTGCTAGCTCGTATCCTGATAGATTAGGCATCTCAATATCTGCAATTAACAAATCTACCGCTTTTTTCTTTATGTACTCATAAGCTTCTTCTGCAGATTGGGTGGAAAACACAATCTCTACATTAGGAATACCCGCTACAATCCCATTCAATTTATCTAAATCTATATACCTATCATCTACAAGTCCAACTTTCATTGTTCCGCCTCACTTGTATTCCTACATATTTTCCAAACATTCTCTTATTTTACCATTCTTACAGTTATTTTGACATATTCACGACATGAAATGGAACATTCACGACCAAACTACTGATTCGACTTGCGTTTCTTTGTATGATAAAACCAAGAAACCAAACAAAAGAGGTGGAAAAGATGATTGAAATTCGAGAAGTAACAAAGAAATTTCAAGACAAAAAGATATATGTAACGGCTCTAAAACATGTATCCTTCAACATTAATAAAGGAGAAGTGGTTGGACTACTAGGAGAAAATGGGGCAGGGAAAACGACTTTACTACGAACCATTGCAACGCTATTAACCCCTACAGATGGGAAGGTTACTGTTGCGGACTATGATACTGTGAAAAATCCTGATCATATTAAAAAGAAAATCGGGGTGCTCTTTGGAGGGGAAACAGGCCTTTATGATCGTTTAACAGCTCGAGAAAATTTAGAGTTCTTTGCGACACTTTATGGGTTAAGTAAACATGAAACAAAGGTGCGAATCGACGAATTAGCAAAAATGTTCGGTATGAGAGATTACTTGGATCGTAAAGTTGGCGGGTTTTCCAAAGGAATGCGTCAAAAAGTTGCGATTGCTAGAACGATTATCCATAACCCAGACATCATCCTTTTCGATGAACCGACAACAGGACTTGATATTACGTCCTCGAATGTGTTCCGACAGTTAGTGCACCAACTTAAACGCGAAGGGAAAACGATTATTTTTTCTAGTCACATCATGGAAGAAGTGACAATGCTATGTGACACAGTGGCGATGATGCATAAAGGAGAACTTGTCCATCACGGCTCTCTAGAATCTCTTTATGAAGAAGAAGGAAGCAAAGATTTGAACTACATTTTCATGAGTAAATTAGTTAGGGGGAATGAATATGTTTCGTAATATGTATCTCAAAGAAATGAAAGACTCTTTTCGGGACCGTCGTACATTATTGTTAACAGTTTTACTTCCAATCGTCATGATGACAGGTCTTGTTCTCTTCTATGAGCGTTTGGTAGAGGAGGGGGCAGATGAAAGGTACCAACTAGCTGTTGATCAAGCGTTCAGTCAACAAGAAGAATCTTTACTTGCTAATTTTTCTAATATTGAACTTGTAAAAGTAGAAGATCCGACTGCAACATTACAGGAAGGTGACGCCCAAGCAGCATTAATATTAAGTGAAGATTTCATGGGAAAAGTAGCGAACGGAGAAGAAGCAACAGCAACGATTATTGGCGATTCTTTTAGTCAAAAGTCTTCACATTTAATGACGCAAGTGACAGTAGCATTAGGAATCTATGAAGCTACTGTCATTGCAGAGCGTTTAGACGGAGAAGGTATTCCTCAGCAGCTAGTTCAACCGTTTGTACTGGAACAAAAAGAACTAACTGAAGAAAATGTTAACATCAATTTAATTGCTATGCTAATACCGTTAATTTTGGCTTTAGCAATCGGTATTGGTGCAAGTCCATCTGCTGCTGACTTATTTGCTGGAGAAAAAGAAAAGAAGACGATGGAAGCATTATTAATGACGCCTGTAAACCGCATGACGCTACTAATGGCTAAATGGCTAACCATCTCGTCCATTGGCGCAATTACAGGGATTGTCACACTCGTTGTGGTAGCTCTAGAGATTAACTTTTTAACAGAAAACTTAAAAAGCGCAGTCTCGTTTGGCGAAAACGCATATTTAGTAATCGGTGCAGCGTTTTTTGTATCCATCGTCTATTCCATGTTTGTCGCAACATTATTAATGGTAGCTAGCATCATGGGGAAAACAGTGAAAGAAGCACAAAGCTATAGCACACCAATATTAATGGTCGCTGTATTTCCATTAATGATAACAACTGGAATCGGCATTAACGAACTATCGTACCAACATTTTGCAATACCTATTATGAACTTCTTTACGATTTTAAAGGAACTTAGCTTCGGAATCGTAAACTACCAACACCTTGCCATCATGATCGGCAGCAACATACTGTGCATCATCGCAGGGCTAATCATCAGTAGAATAATGTTCTTGAAAGATAAATGGGTAATGAACTAGAGCGGTTTTGAGGTGGGTTAATGGGTTTTGGGGTCAGGAATTATGACCCACCTTTTTTGGGAATGACCGTGTTAATTTAATTGGAGAGTGGGTTAAAACTTCTGACCCCAAAAACCCACTTGACATAAAAAATAAAAAGTCATAAAATTCTAATAGTTCAAGTCCTCTTTCCACTTCTTCTGATATATTCCTTTCCTTCTTAATCATGAAAATTCTATTCAAAACTATTTGATACCAAAAACAAATAAAAAATTAGAGAGTGAGTTAGAGTTCCTGACCCTAAAAACCACACCAGAAAGTGAGGTGCAATTATAATGCCTAGGGCTATGCGGAGAAAAAGTAGTACTGGTGTTTATCATGTGATAATGAGGGGGATTAATCGGCAAACAATATTTGAGGATGCAAATGATAAAAAAGTTTTCATTGGTAAGCTGAGAAAGTTAAAAGAACTATGTAACTATCAACTATATGCTTATTGCCTTATGGACAACCATGTTCATCTGTTGATTAAGGAGTCGAAAGAGGTACCAATCTCGGAAGTTATTAAACGGATTAGTGCGAGTTATGTATTATGGTACAATTCAAAGTACGAACGAAGCGGTCATTTATTTCAAGGTCGTTATCGAAGCGAACCGGTGGAAACGACTGATTATTTTCTCACAGTACTTCGTTACATCCATCAAAACCAACTGAAAGCAGGCTTAGTGAAGACAGTTTTTGAAAGCAGTTGGACAAGCTTGAATGAATACCTTACCTATCCTACCCTCGTCAATACAGAATTTGTCCTTAACCTTTTTTCGAAAAAAACAACTGAAGCCACTGCGCTATTTAAAAAACACATGTCTAAACAAAACGATGATGTCTGCTTAGAAATGGAGGTGAAACCTTCTGACTTTGAAGTCGTTTCTTACTTAAACAAAATTGGAATCCCCCATAAATCAGTTCTTCAACAACTCGAAAAATCAAAAAGAAACGCCATCCTAGCCGAAATGAAAAAACTAAAAGGAGTCTCAATAGTACAACTATCTAGAATCACTGGAATATCTAGAAGTGTAATCCAAAGGGCGAAGTGAGAAGGGATAGGTGGTTTTTGGGGTCAGGAGTAACTGTCCACCATATTTTGGGGAAATGGGTTATAACTCCTGACCCCTCAACCCACTTTTTTTACTATAATATATAACATAATAGACAAAGTAGTAGAAAGAAACATAAGCAAAAAACTTATAAAGCTATTGAAGTAAAATACGATGGACAAAATTAATAATAAACATGAAAGTAGTAAAACGCATAAAAATAGTATTTGTTTGAATGTACTCATCATTACTCCTTACTGATCACGACCGTATCGTCTTATTATTCCAAGTAAGCTAAGGTGTCTGCCCCCAGTTTAGTAAAACTATTGCCTACTGGGTCAACACACATTTCACTACTACTGCCTATCAGAATAAGCTTCTAACAATTCTTCTCTGCCATCCTTATAAATAACCTCGATCAGAATAGATGTGGCATTGGGATTATGTAAGTTTAGACGCCACGTATTTCCGCCATTAGCTCTTGTTCTTTTTCTTAAAGGAACAGTTCGAGTAAGCTCATTCCCATTATATAGAAGCGCACTTACAGACTCCGCCTCGAAAAATTCAAATAATACTTCCCATTGCTCTAATTCCATGTCAATCTGAGTTAATACATCATTATGATCAAGGCTTGAACCAGAACCCATAATCATTACCGGAGAGGGGTAATAATATTCACTCGGTATGGTAGCAACCGCCCCTGTTTTGATGGAGCTCCCTTTTTCCACTAACTGAAACTCGTATTCGGCAGTTGGAACAAGCACAATTGGTACGGTAAAAGTAGCATCGCCAATTCGTCTCATCTCGGAAATCTTCCAATTCTCATCTCCAGTTACACGATACTGGTACTGAACCGTCGAGTCTCCACCTACTTCTCTCAACGTAACTTCATAGTCAAAGTGAAGAGAAGACGGGGTTGAAAGATTCTCGTTCGGAACATAGTGTTCTTCTGCAATCCAACTATTACTCTCTTTGAATTCATAAAACGCTTGCTCGATATAATATTGTTGCTGCTGTAATTGCTCTGTCACTCTATCTGAATTTCTTATGTTATACCGAAGTTCATTGTCTAATGTGTTTACTTTTTTACTAAGGTTATAGTTCGCAATTAAACTAACAGCTAACCCGATACTTAAAGTTATGAAAATACCTTTTTGCATATTGTTTCACCTCCACATGACAATTCTAGGAACCGAAATTAATCTTAATATGTATATTTTACTATGGATTCAAAATTTTGGTAAGAGGGAGAAGTTAGGGACGGGGTTACATTTCTCATTCTTTCCAAATGAGAAATATAACCCCGTCCCCGTTTTCTCCATTGCAGGACTAATGGCTTTTTCTGTGGAATTAACTAACCATTACACGGAAAAAGTAATTATGGGAGATGATGAAACTGTCATGGCAAAGTATGAAACGATCATTAAAGGTAAGTTTGAAGAAGTAGTCAATTAGTTACAAAACGATATTCGTAATAGTGGTATTAGCATGAACTTAGTGGATGAGAGCGACTATGCGACGGGAGATACTAAAATAGCAGTTCGGGTTTATGATAAGTACTATATGAGAAATGGAAACAGAGCCAGTTTGAGCCTGACAGTTGTTGGTTTTGAAGAGAAAGTCTACATTACAGCAATTAGTGCAGGTGGAGGCAGTGGAGTTATCTTTAACTTTAGCCTTGGTGCCGAAAACGACATGGTGGATATAGTACAAAGAAGTGTAGAAAAAATGGGTTAAAGAACGGCAGTGAAAAACACCTTGAATCATCGTGAATCAAGGTGTCTGACACTCAGCATCATTATTTCCATTCAATAGGTAAAGAATCAATGGCGTTGAAATACTTATATTCGTTTAAGATTTTGTAGTGGCCGTAATCGATGTTAAGTGCTTCCCGGTTACCAAGCGTAATATATCCGTCTTCTGTTATATGAACGTTTAATCTACTGTTTTTGTTTACTTCCACGAAAAACGTATCTCTACGAAGGCCCATGCTTTCAAAAGGTGGGTGCTCGACTTTTTCTAATTCTAATCCTTTAAAAGTGGACATAAGCTCGTTGATAAGTTCTTCATCCGTCAAAAACACTTGAGAGCTATTAGCACTAAGTTAATATAAGCTCGATGAAGTTCAACTAGTACAGGCAGCAAAGTATAAGGGTATGGCAGTAAGTTGAGGGGACACTTTGGTGCAAAAATGCATCGAAGTGTCTGGCCCTTTAATGCATTTTTACGAATATTTGTCCTACTCCAAATCATATGATGAACTGTTATCCCATTAATAAGTTTTAATAGTAAGTACAGGGAGTGTTCATTCATTATGGAATTAGGATTATTGCTAATATTTTTGGTCGTGCTAATCATCCCATTAACTGTAAAAATAATAGAAAGAAATATGGAGATGTTTCTCCTTTTCATGGGTGGAATAACAGTAATAATAAGCAACGTGTTAAACTGGCCTCTTTTTATAACTGCTGCCACCGATCCAATTAAAATTACGCTTGCCGTTTTCGGGGCGGGATTGATTTTTAAATGGCTGCAAACTCCCACTCGTATCATGGTAGCCCATGTAAGAAAAAAAGTGAGATTTACTTACTTGGTCTTTTTCCTTGTCGTTATTTTAGGAGTAGTGTCAAGTCTCATTACAGCAATTATTGCGGCGCTGGTACTCGTTTTTATCATTTCCGAGCTAGAACTTGGTCGAAAAGATGAAGTGAGACTTGCCATACTGGCCTGCTTTTCTATCGGATTAGGTGCAGCGATTTCTCCTATTGGGGAACCATTGTCTACGATTGCAATTAGTAAGCTAAATGAAGATATTTTCTATCTATTTAAGCTTATAGGAAAAGAAGTGCTGTTAGCTTTATTTATCTTTGGGGTATTGGCGGCTATTTTTGTAAAAGACACGGCGAAGGTAGAGGAGAATGTTGGTGAAATAAATAAAAAGGAAAGTTATGAAGATATTTTAGTACGAGCATTAAAGGTATACTTTTTCATTATGGGGCTGACTTTTTTAGGGGCAGGCTTTGAACCTATCATTTCCACCTATTTTTTATCCCTAGATCCATCCATCATATATTGGCTAAACATGACATCAGCGGTATTGGACAATGCAACACTCACCGCAGCAGAACTAAGCCCTGAGTTAGAAGACGATACCGTACGAGTGCTGCTGTTAGGCTTACTAATAAGTGGAGGGATGTTGGTTCCTGGTAACATACCTAATATTATTGCCTCAACGAAACTTCGTATTACGAGTAAGGAATGGGCAATGTGTGGCGTACCTCTTGGATTAATCATGCTTGTTTTTTATTTCTTTTTTGTACTATAAACAATTGAGTTTTGTGGACACTTTGGCGAAAATGAGCCAATGAATCGGTGGGACATGAATCGGAGGGACAGACACTTTGGTGCAAAAATGCATTGAAGGGTCTGTCCTTTGATGCATTATAAAAAGAAAGTGCGATTCATAGCAAGAATGAACCGCACTTTGAGTAGGAAAAAGAACAGAAAGTGCGTTTCAGAAGAGTGATGAAAGGTACTATTGGTAGAGTAGAAGAGGAAAGTGCCGTTCACAGAAGGGATGAACCGTACTTTGAGCAAGAGAAAGAACAGAAAGTGCGTTTCAAGAGAGTGATGAAAGGTACTATTGGTAGAGTAGAAGAGGAAAGTGCCGTTCACAGAAGGAATGAACCGTACTATGAGCAAGAGAAAGAACAGAAAGTGCCGTTCATAGAAGGAATGAACCGTACTTTAAGCAAGAGAAAGAACAGAAAGTGCGTTTCAGAAGAGTGATGAAAGGTACTATTGGTAGAGTAGAAGAGGAAAGTGCCGTTCACAGAAGGAATGAACAGCACTATAAGCAAGAGAAAGAACAGAAAGTGCCGTTCATAGAAGGAATGAACCGTACTTTAAGCAAGAGAAAGAACAGAAAGTGCGTTTCAGAAGAGTGATGAAAGGTACTATTGGTAGAGTAGAAGAGGAAAGTGCCGTTCACAGAAGGAATGAACCGCACTTTGAGCAAGAGAAAGAGAAGAAAGTGCCGTTCATAGAAGGAATGAACCGCACTTTGAGCAAGAGAAAGAACAGAAAGTGCGTTTCAGAAGAGTGATGAAAGGTACTATTGGTAGAGTAGAAGAGGAAAGTGCCGTTCACAGAAGGAATGAACAGCACTATAAGCAAGAGAAAGAACAGAAAGTGCCGTTCACAGAAGGAATGAACAGCACTATAAGCAAGAGAAAGAACAGAAAGTGCCGTTCATAGAAGGAATGAACCGCACTATGAGCAAGAGAAAGAGAAGAAAGTGCCGTTCACAGAAGGAATGAACCGCTCTTTGAACAGGAGAAAGAATAAAAAGTGGGGTTCAAGAGCAATGAAAGGCACTTTCAGTAGAGTAAAAGAGAAATGGTCGTGACAAGCTCCCCTTCACTCAAAACGTGGTAACATATAATTTAGAGATCCGAAATAAATATGTAATAGAAAGAAGCGGAAAGGGACTTGTTAGTATGGTTAAACCTTATAGTTTGTTCATTTTAAGCACCATCATTTTAGGATTAGGTATTTGTCTAGTAACAATGGCTGACCTTGGTACGACTGCTATTACGAGCCCACCATATGTAATGAGCCAATTTGTCCCAATTAGCTTTGGAATGTTAGTGATGTTAATGAACACACTTTATGTATTCATTCAATTTAGCCTTTTAGGTAGTAAATTTCCTAAAACACAGTATTTGCAGCTGCTTGTAGGTCCTGTTTTGGGTGTGGCAATAGATTCCTGGTCTTATATAATTTCTTTCATTCCACAACCGTTTTATTCTGTTCAATTATTCATGGTGGTTTTAGGCTGTGTCGTTATTGCGCTTAGCATTGTATTACAATTGAAGGCGAACGTCGTGAATAATCCAGCTGAAGGAATTGTAAAAGTAATTGCCATTAATACAAATCAACCTTTTAGCAAAATAAAACTAATATTTGATGTTGTTTTAGTTATCATTGCCTTAATTATTTCCACTACAGCATTGGGAACGATTTATGGGGTTCGAGAAGGAACGATTATTTCCGCAATCCTTGTAGGCCCGCTTGTAAAAGTAATCCAGAATATATCTAACGTTGAGCGGTTTTCTCCAGAGCCAGTTAAACTTGAGAAATAAAATATTCATGGCCGGTGCCACAGTTTTTGGTGTGCTGGCCTTTTTTTCTGCCGGAATCCATTTCAGAATTACTGTTCGTTTAGTGAAAAACGAATGTTAAGTTTATTATAATTAAATAACGTTCGATATAAAACGTTAATTATATGAGAGAATAGGTTTACTATTCGTTTTTCGTTTAGTAATTGAACATTATGAAACTCTCTCGCCTATATAGATGTTTTAATTATCTGAATATTATTGAAACAATCGGAGTAATACATTATGATTAACTAGTAGTAATTATCTATGAATATAATGTAATAGTCTCAGGAGGGCATTTATGATTAGTTTTAGGTGGACAGTTTCAAAGAAACTTTACGCTGGCTTTATTAGTGTAGTACTTGTACAAAGTGTATTAATTAGCTTATTATCATCCATTACATACAAGGAAGGAATAATATTTCTTCTAGTAGGCCTTTTCATCGGTTTATTCATTGCATTTTTCGTATCACGCATGATAACAAAACCTCTTGAAATCGTAAATCTAGGAATGAAAGAAGTAGCAGAGGGGAATTTAACGATCGATCCTATAGAAGTGAAAACGAAAGACGAAATGGCCGATCTTGCAAATTCCTTTAATATAATGGGGACAAATCTTGCTAATTTAATTAGAAAAGTACAAGTAGCTTCTGAAATGGTTGCCTCCTCCTCACAACAACTACTAGCAGGTTCAGAGCAAACATCTAGAGCAACAGAGCAAATTACGGAAGCCATACAAGCAATTGCTAGTGGATCGGAAAACCAAGTGGGGAGTGTAGCATCTGCAAATCAATCTATTTTTGAAGTAGCAAAAGGGATGGAACAAGCTTCTCAAGCTATTCAAACAGTAACTGATTTAAGTATAGAAACGAATCATAAAGCACAATCTGGCAACGAAACGGTATCTGAGACGGTAGCTCAAATGGGAACCGTACAGAACCGTGTTTCAGAAATTGATATTCATATTACTAGTTTAAAAGAAAGCTCAAATGAAATTGGCGAGATTACCGATCTGATCTCTAAAGTTTCTAGTCAAACTAATTTACTAGCGTTAAATGCGGCAATAGAAGCTGCAAGGGCGGGGGAGCATGGCCGTGGTTTTGCAGTAGTAGCAGATGAAGTAAGAAAATTAGCCGAAGAATCGAGCAATGCGACGGAAAAAATTCGCCAAGTTATTGAAAAAGTCCAAGAAGATATTGTAAATGTCTCTAAATCAATGAATGAAGGTACAAGCTCTGTTACACACGCAATCGAAAAGGTAAATGAAACTGGCAGGTCTTTTCAGGAAATTACGCAAATGATCGCAGGTATTACATCTCAAGCGCAAGAAGTATCTGCTGTTGCAGAGGAGATAAGTGCTAGTTCCGAAGAGATGGTGCAGCAAATGAAAGGTATTACAACTATCTCCGAACAAACTGCTGACAGCTCTCATATGGTTGCTGCATCTGCAGAAGAGCAAAATGCCTCCATGGAGGAAATTGCTGCATCTGCAAATGCTTTAAGCAATATGGCACAAGAGCTACAAGATCATGTTTCTATTTTTCGAGTGTAAATAAATAGAATTAGCTATGAAGTAGTAATCCTTTGTAGTTGAATCAATTTCATAATTACTGTTCGTTTAGTGAAAAACGAATGTTAAGTTTATTATAAGTAAATAACGTTCGATATAAAACGTTAATTATATGAAAGAATAGGTTTACTATTCGTTTTTCGTTTAGTAATTGTACATTATGAAACTCACTCACTCAGTTAGCTAGCATAATAAACGTTCACCAATTACCAAGGTGGGCGTTTATTTTTTCTTTCTTCACCTTCTACCTTCTGCGATGCAGCAGACAGAAAGCTATATTGGTATTTTACTATTCCTCTTTATGAAATTTGAAAGCCCATTTATCGAACAAATTAGGTATTCTCACCATAAGTTACATTATTTAGCGAAAACAATTTAGTAAAGTGAGGTAAATAGTGTGACAAAACCTATGATTATTCCTTCTGCATACAAATCAAAGCTAAGTCCGATTGAAACGGAAATCGCGATTAAACAGGTGAAGGAGTATTTTGAAAGAGACTTATCGGATAAACTTCGATTAGTGAGAGTTTCTGCCCCCTTATTTTTACAAGCAAAAACGGGTCTTAATGATAATCTGAATGGCGTGGAGCGAACCGTAACGTTCGATGCCCTCGACATAAAAGGAGATAAACTCGAGATTGTTCAATCACTTGCCAAATGGAAAAGAACCGCCCTAGCTAAATATGGATTTCCAGTCGGTACTGGGCTTTATACAGACATGAATGCCATTAGAAGAGACGAAGAACTCGACAACCTGCATTCCATCTATGTGGATCAGTGGGATTGGGAAAAAGTAATTTCGAAACAGGAACGTGCCATTGAAACAATAAAAGTAGAAGTAGAAAAAATATATAGCGCTATGAAGTCTACAGAAAGGCACATTCAGGAGTTATACCCTAGTCTAGAGCCTGTTTTGCCAAAAAAGATTCATTTCACGACAGCACAGGAACTAGAAATACTCTATCCATCTTCTACGCCAAAAGAAAGAGAAGATGCGATTGCAAAAGAACATGGGGCAGTGTTTATTATGCAAATCGGTGGAAAATTACGTTCAGGTGAGAAACACGACGGACGTTCCCCAGATTATGATGATTGGACAATGAACGGAGATATCGTTGTTTGGTATCCAACTTTAGAGCGTGCCCTTGAATTGTCCTCCATGGGTATAAGAGTAGATGCTAAGGCATTGCTACGACAATTAAAAGAGGCAAACTGTGAAGAACGAATCAAATTGGATTATCATCAAGCCATCCTCCATGGAAGACTTCCATACACAGTCGGAGGAGGAATCGGCCAATCGCGATTATGTATGTTTTTCTTAAAGAAAGCTCATATCGGAGAAGTGCAAGTATCAGTTTGGAATGAAGAGATTACTAGGGAGTGTAAGGAAGCGGATATTTTTCTACTTTAATAGTGTGTGAAGTTATCCCCCAATAATGCCTAGGTATCAAGTGATCGTTTGCGTTAATTCCAAGAAGGATTGTCACATTTTTTATGGCGATTTTTTGATAACTACAGCTTTTGTAAATAATACTGGTTTACATCCAGTTTTACATGGACACTTCCTAATCTTCTGAAGTTAGATGCATAAGTATTTTATAATGTGAAAAGACGAAGGGACCACTATCCTCTTCGTCTTTTCGTATAGATTGACCTTCCTGCAAAAATTAATTGTTAGCTTCCTTAAAGAACCATCTCTGATACCGTCTCCCGACATAATAAGTAAACCAGATGGATAGAAAACTCCAGTACCATTTCCATTTTTTATACTTAATCAATTTTGTGTATTTTACAGCGATTATTTCCAACAAAGTGATAGAAGAAGTATAGCTAAAATAATATAAGAGCTTATTCCAAAAGTTCCTTTTTTCTGGATAATGAATATTAAATAGTACATTTAAGCTGGGTAATACAAAATATTCAAATGTGAAGCTGCTTTTGATCGATTTTTTGAACAAAGTCCTAAACGGATATCTTATCATATCTTTTTCCACAATAAGCAACCCAAAAAGCCAAGTGACTGCTTGTTTAAATAAAAAAGCAACCATTGCTTCGCGTAATCTATGTATTGGGATGAACTTAATTAACAAAAAAGTCATCGCCAACCAGGAAGTAATTTCTATTACTTTTTCTTTTTTGTAAGCCATTCGTGCGTGCACCTACCACTTATTTGGAAATTAGTTATACTTCCATGAATTTATTGGTTAGAAGTAATTAGTGATAATATGTACAAAAGCCAGCGGAATTATATGCGAAAGTAAATAAAAATATTAAAAACCAGCCCCAGTAAGTTGGTACTCAAACTAACAGGGGCTGGCTCCTATTATTAAATTTATGCTTTTGAATCCGTCGCTCTCCTCATCTGAAACTTTCTCATTGCCCAAACAATAAGAGAAATAACGATTGAAACGCCAGTGTACAATAAAGCCCATCCAACTAATCCTTCCCAACCAACATTTGCAAAAAGAGGTAACAGCACTGTAGGGATGTTTAAAACGATAAACACAATGATTGGTGTCAATACATACCTTTTGAATCTTACGGTGTTAATTAGAGAAAAAACAATAGTGAATATTGGTGCAATTAGCGCATAAAGTAAATATTCCATAAGGGTGAATTCCTCCTGAACTTTAAACATCTTACACTCTAATGTTAAATGTTGGAGTTGAAGAAGTAAATACTAATTTCAGAAAAGATAGAGTATTGAAAAAAACACCTTTACCTATATTAAACTTCAAATTTTATTTGATTATTACTACTAACCTACTTGACAATAAAACTAAAAAGTCTTAATATTCAAATTGTTTAAGCTCTTTTTCGAGATACTAGAATGCTCCATACTTATTAAATTAGCTTTAATACTTCCTATGTAAATTACAACTAATAATTTCCATAACTTGAAATGGGGAAAGAAAGTGATTTTAATAAGGATTTTTTTGAAAGGAATAGGACAAGCTCTTGAAAGAAAAAAGCCTTCCACTTTAGCAGTAATACTATCCACTAAAACATCAAATCATACTTTCGCTTTCCACTAAAAATAAAAACTTCACTTTAATAATTCAATCTAAGTAATAGAAAAGCAATATCGTACAATTTATTAATATTAACAACATCGCTAGGTGGTTTTCGCGGAAGGTATACTTTCGCCTTAATCTTTAATAGCACAAATGAAAGAATGGCAAGAAGTAAGGAATGCTCATTCAAAGTTAAAGAATGTAGTGGAATTTGCTTGAATTTGAATGGAAGACAAAGAATCTCCCATCTCGATTTACCTATTTCTAGAGAGCAAGGATAACATTGTTAACGAAAGCTTAAGGCGACTTGCAAAAGAATTAGTTATGCTGCATTTGGAAAAGTATCAGATTTAAAGAGTTCATAGAACAGAATAATAATTATTTTAGAAAGGTTGGTTGTAATGGCATATAAAAATCGCAATGAGTCAACAGAGTTACTTATATTAGATTACTTAAACAGCAGGATGGTTTTGTCAGAAAGTGATAAGCGACATTTCATAAATTTAAAAAAGGGCTATGAGGGAGAAAAGATTTTTGATTCTTTGATAGAGACAATCCAGTCTGATTGTATTATTCTAAACGATTTACTTTTAAAAAATAAAAGCACTATGTTTCAAATTGACTCAACAATAATATTTAAAGATTTAATTTACTTATTCGAAGTGAAAAATTATGAGGGTGACTTTTTCTATGAATCTGATATATTGTATCGATTTCCTAAATCCGAAGTTACAAATCCATTAAACCAATTAAAGCGAACCGAATCCCAATTGAGACAAGTACTCAATAATCTTGGATATAATTTTCAAATTCGACCATTTATCATTTTTATTAACCCCGAATTTACTTTATACAAAACACCTCTTAACATGCCATTTATTTTCTCAGCACAAATCAAGAGATTATTAGAAAAACTAAACGGCTTTTCTTCAACGATAAAGGAAAATCACAAAAAACTAGCGGAAGCATTATGTTCAATGCATATTGAAGACTCGCCATATAAAACCCTTCCAGCATATGAGTACAGCAATTTGAGAAAAGGAGTTTTATGTGAGAAATGTAGAGCATTCTCTAATATTGTTGAAGGCAATACATGTATTTGTAAAGAATGTGGGAATAAAGAAAGGCTCGGGGCCGCTATCATCAGGAGCATTAATGAGTTTAAACTACTTTTCCCAGATCATAAAATAACAACAAATGTCATTCATGAATGGTGTAAAATAGTAGATTCCAAAGAGAGGATACAAAGGGTATTGAAAAAAAACTTTATAAAAAAGGGAACTCATCAATGGATGTATTATGAGTAAAAATTAAGTTATCAAATCGATGGAGTGCGGTTCATAAGAGTAATGAAAGGTACTTAAACTAGAGAAAAAGAAGAAAGTGCTGTTCATAGAAGGAATGAGCCGCACTAATAGTAGGGGATATGCCAGAAAGTGCGGTTCATAAGAGTAATGAAGGGAACTTTAGTTAGAGAAAAAGAGGAAAGTGCGGTTCATAAGAGTAATGAAGGGAACTTTAGTTAGAGAAAAAGAGGAAAGTGCGGTTCATAAGAGTAATGAAAGGTACTTAAGCTAGAGAAAAGAGGAAAAGTACGGTTCATAGAAGGAATGAGCCGGACTTTTAGTTGGGGATGTGCCAGAAAGTGCGGTTCATAAGAGTAATGAAAGGTACTTAAGCTAGAGAAAAGAGGAAAAGTACGGTTCATAGAAGGAATGAGCCGGACTTTTAGTAGGGGATGTGCCAGAAAATGCGGTTCATAAGAGTAATGAAAGGTACTTAAGCTAGAGAAAAGAGGAAAAGTGAGGTTCATAAGAGTAATGAAAGGTACTTAAGCTAGAGAAAAAGAAGAAAGTGCGGTTCATAAGAGTAATGAAAGGTACTTAAGCTAGAGAAAAGAGTAAAAGTACGGTTCATAGAAGGAATGAGCCGCACTTTTAGTAGGGGATGTGCCAGAAAGTACGGTTCATAGAAGGAATGAGCCGGACTTTTAGTAGGGGATGTGCCAGAAAGTGCGGTTCATAGAAGGAATGACCAGCACTTTTAGTAACAGGTACCAAATAGGGACGGGTTTCCTTCGCATTTTTCAAATGTGAAAGAAACCCCGTCCCCATTTTCCCCATTTTACAGCCCCTAAAAACAAAAAATATCTATGTTGATCAATTAAAATTAGATTCCCATCTGGATCCTCGATCGTAAAGGGAGCTGGTGCTTCATTTCTTTCATCTTGGTTTTTTCTTGAGAAAGGGACGAGGTTAGTCCGAATTTTCTTCTTATAAATTCAAATTCCGATGATCCGGTTACTCTGTTCTAAAATAATTCTATGAAGCTATTAATTTTAGTAGAAAATCCACGATAACACCGATTCATGTATCTATTCCTTCTCTATTAGTTTTGCATACGATAAATTGTATCTGAATTTTAAAGGAGGAAAAAATATGAAATATGATAGTCAAGATTGTATTAACCTAAACCAATCTGCAAATGTAAATCAGTGTCCGAATACTAACGTTGCACCTGCAATAACACCTGCTGGAACAAGAATTTTGAGAGTACCAGTAACACTCGCGGAAATAGCGGTAAGTAGTAATCTAGTTGCTAATGTTACGTTTCCGGAGCCAGTTTTAGAAATTAAAGACGTAAAAAAACGAGTGAAAGTAGTTCATTGCCGTCTATTGTTACCTTCAGCACCACCTCAGTTTGCGGCTGGCCCGTATCCACTTTTCTTAAAAGGTTACGTTAGAAAAAACATCCAATACGCTACTCCTAGCGGAGATGCTTCAGGTTCTTGTGTATCTTCTGATATTAGATCACTAACAATAGATGTTCCG
Organism: Bacillus alkalisoli; assembly: GCF_002797415.1. GTDB lineage: Bacteria > Bacillota > Bacilli > Bacillales > Bacillaceae_I > Bacillus_CD > Bacillus_CD alkalisoli. Next base: position 3,401,438 of record NZ_KZ454944.1, on the reverse strand, counting down.
TTTGAATGTATGACACAGGTTACATTAAACTTATCTCCAGCACAATTGCCGGTATTAAATACACGTTCGGAATTTGACTTCTTTCGAGCACAAAGTTTAGGTAATGGATATCCGGAAAAAGATCATTTATTGTCTAGTGATTTATCGCAATTCCATCAATCAAGCACGCAATTCTACAACCAATTACCATATTGTGAGTTAATCTCCAGTAACATTTTACAGTACGATGAGTCAACGGATCGTGAACCATTACAAGGGAACGCTCCATTTGAAGAAGGATTTTTCTATAATATGGTAGAAAAAATGTCCCTGCAGTTTTCGATTAAAGTTCTACAAAATCAACAAGTTCGGGTAACTGCTTTGTAATAGATGGTTTGACTTTCTTAAGTTTAAAAGCGCAATATTAGCATTTGCTAGTAATGTGCTTTTTTGTTATTGAGTAAACTCTAGAATTAGTACTTTGTGTATAACTCTCTATTTTGAGTAGGTTACGTCTAGCTACGGGAGCTTGCTCCATTAAGACTTCCCTCTCCTCCTGTCGATAAGTCAACATCGATTTATTCTTTCAAGGAAGTGTTTCGTTTTAGGACAAATTACATAAAAAGTAATTCGCCTAATTTTTTCCTGTCCCTAGGTTAAGGCCTAGTCTTAGTCATTTATAATGCATACGATGAATTATCTTGACTGAATGGAGGATTATGAAATGACGAATTGCAGTGATGATAACAAAAACAATGATTGGGAATGTAACACTGCCCACCAAATGGAAAGTGTGGAATGTGAACCAGTGGTAAGTGTAGGGAAAGTCGTGACGAAGGTTCCTGTAGTACTTACTGAAGTGAAAGTGCAAGTTAATATTAGTTCAAAAGTGAACTTCCCGGAGCCTGTTCTTGAAATAAAGGATATTAAAAAACGAGTGAAAATTATACAATCTCGTTTATTACTACCAACAAATAAACTATTTATAAAAGGATTTATTCGAAAAAACATTCAATACGCTAGCCCATGTAATGAAATTGAAAAAAGTACAAAAACAACAGTTGCCTCCGATTTACATTCGTATACGATCGATATTCCGTTTGAGTGTGTGACGGAAATAAAAAAATTTTGGAGCAAGCCAATAATGCCGGTAGTAAATACACGTAATGAATTCGACTTCTTTATATCTAAACAACTACCAACGGGGTATCCAGAAAAAGACCAATATCAATCGAGTGATTTGTCTCAATATCATCAGGAAAGCTCTCAATATTATAATGAACTACCATATTGTGAATTAGTATCTAGTTGCATCATCGAATGGGATGAAGCGACCGATAGAACTACATTGCCTTATGAAGCTCCATTAGATGAGGGAATATTTACGAAATTAGAAGAAAAAATGGTATTAGATTTAACTTTAAAAGTACTTCAAAACCAGCAAATTTGCGTCTCTTCTTCCAAGTGTAAACACGAGCACGATCAAAATGATTGTGACTGCTTGTGTGATTGTGAATAATTAAGAAGACTTATGTTCCAAGTTGATATAAGAGGGGAGGGAGGAAAGGCTGCTTATTAAAGCGGAAATTTCCAAAACAGGATGACCTACGATTGTTATGAGTCAGAAGATAACCTCAGGAATATTCAAAATGTAGAAACACTGGATATGCCAAAGGGTGAGGAGAAGAAAAAGAAAAAAACAAAAGCAAAATCTTCTAAGCGCTCAAGAGAAAATTCGCTTAATAGGAATGTTAAGTCCGATAGTGTAACATTACCGAAGCCACTAATACTACCACTTCCACAAGTCGTATCTAATGTAATTTTAAATGAAGATAGCGAAATTAATATAATTAAACATGAAAGGATAGAATTAAATACTTCTAATGAAACGCTAAAGAGTAAAATAGAAGAATTGGATAATAAAGAAGAAACGAAAGAAATTTCATTAACGGAAGTAGAGAAATTAATTGAAAATATTTTATTAACAATCCATCAAACTTCACAACATATAGACCAAAATGCCGAAGTGGAAAAAAACGAAATGGCAGAACATCATAATGAATCAATAGACGAAGAGATTCGCGAAAAACTTGAAGAAGAGCAAGATTTTTTTCATGATGCAGAAGAACTTAAGCAACAATTGGATCATCTGTTCCGAGAAGTGCCCATGATAAGCGATGAACTGGACACTATCGAAGAACTAGGAATAGAAGATACGTATTTTGCTGAAAATGAAGAAATATTAAATCGACCATTAAACGAAAAAAGTGTAAAAGAAAAAACAACGGAAGAATCCTCAAAAGAAATAGATGAAGCTATACGTCATTTATCAACTACTATTAATAATATACATGTGATGAATTCTCCGATAAAGGAAGAAGAACACGTCCATGAAGAGTTATCGGATATTTATAAAAAGGAACAGGAATTCTACTCTGCAAATGAGAAAAAAAATACCGTAGAAAAGCATCGTCGAGTAAGAAAATCTACGTGCGAAAATGACTACAACTTCTTCTTTAGAAAGCCATTAGGAAGCTTTCAAAACGACTCTGTTATGAGCAAGGATAAAAACAATAGTGTTAGAAATCTATGTACAGAAACTAGGATAGAAGCAAGTCATACCAATAAGAAAATGGTGCCAATATTCAAACTGCCTATTTTTCTAGCAGAAGTGAACGCAGTAATAGATATAATTGATTTTTCAAACATGTTGCCACCGTTTGCTGAAGTATTGGAGATGGATTGGAAAGTGCATGCCGTTATAGTTCACGTTTTATCATCTTCTAAGACGGTAGTTGTATCAGGAGCTTTTAGTGCAGTTGTTGATTATGTACCTAAAAATTCCAGTTCCATTCTTTCTAAAAAAATTAAATTTCCGTGGGAAAAGAGTCAAAAAGTAAAGTGGGTAAATAAAATCGAATTACCTTATCGTGAAAAAACAGAATACTTGTTTTATAAAGAAGAAAAAGATGATTCTGTTCATCATAAGTTAGTAGAAAAATTTGCTGAACCAATTGAACAGAACCTCAAAGAAACAAATTTTGTTTGGCACACTGATGCAACTGGTTGTATACAAGGGGTTGTAAAGCTGTCACTACAACTATTTCAACTACAAAAGATAGACCTCGACTTATTAGGGAAGGAATGGGATGTCTAATAAAAGACACCCCATTTTTTCTACTCTATGCTCTGTTCATTCTATTTTTAATTTTATTCATCAGTGGTGATGTTTGGTTTTGTCCAATTGTTTTAGGTGTACATGGCACGTATTTTCGTGGATCCAATTGTTGCGTTTGAAGTAATTTAAGCGCTAAGAAGATTTCCATTTTTTCTGTAACCTTGTTAAATCGGCCAAAGCGATCGAAATCTTTATACAAATCTAACTCAAAGATGTCCGAATATAAAAGTTTGCACTCAATTGGTTCATTGTAATACTCGAATGTAAATGAACCTGACTTACAACGAGTAGCACCGTGTTTAGACTTATCGAGATATCGATATTCTTCCGTTAGAGAACTTTTATTACTGAAGAACTGTTGAGCAGGATTGAAGATTTCTACTTCTTGATTAAAACTAAAAGGAACATCTACACTATAATCCTTTACATATCCACTGCAGGACTCTACATATTGAATGTTTTTATGAACTACACCAGTCACATAAACTTTAGCGATATTATTTCTAAATCTATCAATGTGTGACTCACATTGCTTCAATGAAATATTCTTTCTAATTACTTTTATCTCTCTCGCTGCTGTTGGAAGATGAATGTCTGCTTCCACATTTGCAAACAATTCCACTTCTGCAAGTACAACTGGAACATCGATTACTGGAACATCCTGTACCTCAACAACTTGTGGTGCACTACTATCTACACTACTATCTACACGCTTTGTTTTTGCAGTATCACATGGCTGCGCTGGAGGACATCCTTTTTGCTGATTACAACTTGTATTTCTTCTCACATGTTTCACTCCTTTAAAGTATGGTTGCAAATCAAAAGAAACTAGTAATTCTTTTATTCATTCTTTTGACTTACTATTTTATATGCTCAAATTAATATTTTGCATAGTCGCTTAGTGGATGACATTCGCACTTTTTCTATTACATGTAGAAATATTATTCATAGAAAGTACTTGTTTTATTCTTTTTTTAGTTAGTAATCTACTAATTCAGTAGGGAATAACATATTTTACAATTGTCTAACCATTCACCTATACCAAAAAAAAACATTTTAATATAATGTTATATCTTCATACTGAAAAGGAGGGATTCCTATGTGTGGAAAATGTCATGATCATGATCATAAAAAACATTACAATGATTGCCATTGTAAAAGACCGCTTGGTTATGTGGAAAGTTTTTGTTGTGATGATTATAAAGAAGAACACAAATGCTACGGTGATAAAATAGTTTGTTGTTGTGAATGGGTAAAGGTTTGTCATTGTAAAAAGTGCAAGCCAGTAGAGAAGAAAAAAGACTGTTGTGAATGTCATCGTTGTCATAAATGTGGAAAAAAGAAACGTTATAGTGACTACTAAAAAAGTGCACTCCTTCTTTTTCGAGGAGTGCACTTTTTTTCTGTTCCAATATAAGGGATAGGCTGATAAAACTTTCTAAAGAAAGATATCACTGATTACTTTATTTCCACACTCCTAAAATAAAGCACATTATCGTAAAAGTTACTATATGATAGCCAGCATTAATGAAGAACAGCTTTAAAGATTTTCTTTCAAACAAGTATGTAATTCCAATAGTTGTTGCGACCTAGAAAAATCCTGCCATGAAGCCAGCGGTAGCTCCTATCGCTGCACTTCTTTCTGGACCTAAAAATAGGACTAATACAAAAGAAATTATGAGAGCAAGGATAAATGCACCACCGAATATGATTCCCATATTCCCCTTTTTTAGCGTTTCCTTATTAAAGTTGTTTTCTTTCATCCACACTTTGTGGAAAAGGGCAGAATACCAGATACCACCGACAACAAAGGCTGATAAGGCTTCAATAAATACTGCAAAATAATTAATAGAATCTAATGATTGTTGCAAGTCCAAGTTTCTCCCTCCTTTTTCTTCTCTTAATTCGACCGACACAACTGTACTTTTCCCCTATAAAAGTGGAGAGGAACTCCATTTGAAATGTAGATGGGGATAAGACAAGACACCTAAGTGCATTCCAATCTGTGCACAGTCTGACCCTCAATTTATTTACAAAATCACTTGACAACAAAAAAGAAAAATCCTAAAATTTTACCGTAAATATTTTCATTTTTCAGATAAGTATCTCATGTACCCCCAGATTCGTTCGGTTGGACAAGCCTAATTCCGTATATCCACAGTACTATCAACCACAAAACTCATTCGTGTTTTTCAAAAGAAACTTACTTCCCATTCAGAGGTCTATCCATTTTTATTAATAAGGCGAATGAATAAAAGAAAGGGTGATTTAATCCAGGATTATTTATCATTCATTAGCTTGGAGCAATGATCTTAGTAAATTTATCATTGAAAGGTTGGTTCGAATGGCTTATAAAAATCGTGAAAAATCTAGCGAGTTACTTACTTTAGAATTGTTAAACGATAGAATGGAACTTCTAGAAGATGACATGAGACATTTTTTAAATCTGAAGAAGGGATATTTAGGTGAAATAGAGTTTGATGCTCTAACAGAAAAATTACAATCAGAATGCATTATTTTAAATGACTTACTGTTGAAAAATAAAAGCACGCACTTTCAAATCGATTCCTTGATATTGTTTCAAGAATTGATCTATTTATTTGAAGTGAAAAACTTCGAAGGGGACTTTTATTATGAATCGAGTAAGTTTTATACATTAAATAGGAAAGGAGTAAACAATCCACTAGACCAGTTAAATAAATGTGAATTAAATTTGCGACAATTATTACAGTCATTAGGGTTTAATGTAAAAATTCGTTCGTTCATCGTTTTCATCAACCCCGAGTTTACTTTATATCAAACACCACTGAACATGCCATGTATTTTTCCGACCCAATTAAACCAGTTTATGCAACAGCTAAATAACACCCGTTCCACGATAAAACCGAATAACAAAAAGCTAGCTGAAAAGCTTGTGGCCATGCACATACAGGACTCACCGTTTAAATCTATACCAGCATATGATTATGAACAGTTGCGGAAAGGGATTACGTGTGTGGGGTGTCGATCGTTTTCTATACGGATAGAGGGTTCTACTTGTACTTGTAATAGCTGCGGACGAAATGAGAAGTTTTCAAATGCGGTAGTCAGAAGTGTAAATGAATACAAATTACTATTCCCTGAGAAAAAAATAACAACCAATACTATTTACGAGTGGTGTAAAATTGTTGACTCTAAACAAAGAATAAAGAGAGCATTGCAAAAGAATCTTATTAAAAAGGGAAATAACCATGGAACATATTATGAGTAAAACTCTTATGATTAATATTAAGTTCATTATAGCTGAAAAAATAAACTGAATTGTAGTGCTCGCACTCAATTTGAATAAAGAAAAAGTCAAAAATGAACATGGAGGTAGTGTTCACGTTCATTTTGAGTAAAGCAAAAGCCCAAAATGACCATGGAGGTAGTGTTCACGTTCATTTTGGGAAAAGAAAAAACGAAAAATGACCATGGAGGATGTGCTCACGTTCATTTTGAGTAAAGCAAAAGCCCAAAATGAACATGGAGGATGTGTTCACGTTCATTTTGGGAAAAGAAAAAACGAAAAATGACCATGGGGGAAATGTTCACGTTCATTTTTAGTAAAGAAAAAATGAAAAATGACCATGGAGGATGTGCTCGCGTTCAATTTGAATAATGAAAAAGTCAAAAATGACCATGGAGGTAGTGTTCACGTTCATTTTGGGAAAAGAAAAAACGAAAAATGACCATGGGGGATGTGTTCACGTTCATTTTGAGTAAAGCAAAAGCCCAAAATGACCATGGAGGATGTGTAGATAAAGAAAATCCCATGCATGTGATATTCTACTAATTTCCAGATAACTAATTCTCCCATTCTATATACTACCAGCCCGATCTTTTACATATGTTCGTCACACTTTATTAACAATTTAGAAAAAAAGATTTAACAAATATGTTGCCTAAGTTTGTGTATGCGTTTATAATAATTTACGAAAGCGGTTTCCGAAACTGGTTTCTGAAGTGGTTAGACTTACTAATACTAACTAATATAACCGTAAAGACGTGTTAATAATAAATTAATAGTTTTAAAGTATACACTTTTTCGAAAGTGGTTTCGTAAATAATGAATATTTTTTTAACAGGTAATGAAAGGGGTTACAACAATGGCGATTATACAATTTCCTAAAGATATGAAATGGGGTGTTGCTACAGCATCCTACCAAATAGAAGGTGCCGTTAAAGAAGGTGGCAGAGGAACTTCCATTTGGGACACTTTTTCTAAAACGCCAGGAAAAGTAGTAAATGGCGATAATGGAGATGTAGCTTGTGATAGTTACAATAGATTCATTGAAGACATTGAAATAATGGACGACTTAGGAGTAGACTTTTACCGCTTTTCTGTAGCGTGGCCAAGAATTTTCCCAACAGGAACAGGTGAAGTAAACAAAGAAGGTCTTGCCTACTACCACAAACTAGTAGACGGTTTACTTGAAAAAGGAATTGAGCCGATGTGTACGCTTTATCACTGGGACCTTCCACAAGCTTTACAAGATAAAGGTGGCTGGGACAACCGTGAGACAATCGATGCTTTCGTAGAGTATGCAGAAGTGATGTTTAAAGAGTTTGAGGGAAAAATTAAATACTGGATTACGTTTAATGAGCCATGGTGCATTTCCTTCCTATCTAACTACGTAGGGGCACATGCTCCAGGTAATACTGACCTTCAATTAGCAATAAACGTGGCACATCATATACATGTTGCTCATGGGAAAGCGGTAATGAGCTTCAGAGAATTAGGTATAACAGGACAAATTGGTTATGCTCCAAATGTAGAGTGGAATGAGCCATATAGCAATAAGCAAGAAGATATTGAGGCTTGCAAACGTGCAAATGCTTACTTCATGGATTGGTTCTTTGATCCAGTATTTAAAGGGTCATATCCACAATATATGGTGGATTGGTTCGAAAAGAAAGGCGCAACGTTGAATATCCAAGATGGTGATATGGAAATAATTAACCAGCCGATTGACTTCCTAGGAATTAACTACTACTCAGGTGGTGTAGGAAGATACAAGGAAAATGAAGGATTATTCGATCACGAAAAAGTGGACGTTGGCTACGATAAAACTGACATCGGATGGAATATTTACCCGGAAGGTTTCTATAAAGTGTTAACGCACATTTCAAATACGTACGGCGACGTTCCAATTTACATTACGGAAAATGGCTCTTGTTACAATGACGAGGCAGAAAACGGTCAAGTAAAGGATGAAAGACGTACGAATTACTTGAAACAACATTTAGTTTCGCTACATCGTAGTATGGAAGCTGGCGTGAATATTAAAGGTTACTTAACGTGGTCTTTACTAGATAACTTCGAATGGGCAGAGGGCTTTACAATGCGATTTGGAATCGTACACGTTAACTATCGTACGTTAGAGCGTACGAAAAAAGACAGTTTCTACTGGTATAAACATACCATCGCAAAAAACTTCTTTGAAGTGTAATCAATAAATAGGTTGATAAGTTGTGAGCGTCACGACAAAAGGTGGCGCTTGGAACTTTAAATAATTAGAAATAAAGCGCTTACTCCTAGACATACACAACTAAAGCTTTCAAAGGTCCGCTTTGAGGAGGTGAGGAAGTAGAGTAGTATCTAGATGTACTTGTCATAATAAATATTAAATTTTTTGGATTCTAAGGGGGAAAAGAAAATGAAAAAGTTTTTTAAACTTGCAGCAGCATCCGTACTTTCTGTATCATTACTTGCTGCTTGTTCTAACGACGGTGGTTCAAATGCTGGTAAAGACAAAGATAGCGAAAAAATTGGCAGCGGAGACGTTGAGTTAGTATTTTGGGAGTTCGGTAACACTGGATACGATAAGTTAATTGAAGAATATGTAGCGGAAAACCCGCACGTTACGATTAACTTGCAAAATAGTGATATGAACGACTTACATGACAATCTATTTACCTCTATTTCTGCAGGAACTGGCGCGCCAGACATCACGATGATTGAGGAAGCACAAATTGAAAGATACCGTAATGCAGAGCATGCATTCACAAACCTTTTTGATCATGGTGCAAAAGATGTAGAAGGCAACTACCTTGATTGGGTTTGGAAAAATGGAGAAAATGCAGATGGTAGTTTCTTATTCGGATTACCAACTGATATCGGTCCAACTGTAATGTTCTACCGTACAGACGTATTTGAAGAAGCTGGTTTCGATGCTTCATCAGAAGCTGTTTCTGAGTTAATTCAAACTTGGGAAGATTACGAGAAAGTAGCACAACAAATTAAAGAGAAAACTGGAAAGTTAATGACTGACTCCGGTGAACTTATTTACAACGCAAGACGTGACCAATCAACACAACAATATTTCAACACAAGCGATGAGTTAATTATCGAAGACCACAATCAATTAAAAGATGCATTCACTTACGTATCTAGCATGCTTGACCAAGGTTTAGTTGGAGATATTCCATTATGGACTCCAGAATGGTTTGCTGGAATGGGTGAAGGAACTTATGCAACAATGTTAGCTCCTGCTTGGATGCAAGGTGTTATTAAAGACAACAGTCCTGAAAATGGAATCTGGTCTATTACTACAATGCCAGAGGGTGCTGGTAACTGGGGTGGATCTTACTTAACAGTTCCAGCTGAGTCTAAAAATGCAGAAGAAGCTTACAAGTTTATCGCATGGTTAACAGCTCCAGAACAACAACTAAAAGCGTTCTTAGATTACGGTTTATTCCCATCATCTCCAGCAGTATACGAAATGGCTGAGTTCAAAGAGTATACAGATGAGTATTTCGGTGGAATTGCAACAGCTCAAGTATTCTCTGAAGCAGCACAACAAGTTGAGCCAGTTTACAAAGGTAGACTATACTATCCAGTTGATGCAGAAATTAAACAAGCTATTGATAACGTAGCTGCAGGTAACGATTCAGCAAAAGAATGGACAGAAGCTCTAGAAAGAATGCAACGAGTAATCGGTAGACAATAATAATAGCTTATCAGGGTATGACTTCTTGAAGTCATACCCTGAAAAAAATTACTTGTTGGTTCTATCTATTGTTTCGAGAGCTGCTCATCCCTATGTAACAATGGTATGGGCCATTCTCGAAAGCCAACAAGAACTAAAATAACTAAAACACCTATTTAAAGGGGGATTAAAGTTGAATATCATCAAAAAGTTTAACAACTTACCAGAAAAGAAACGTACCGCTTTATCCGCTTATTTATTTATTGCGCCATTCTTCATTTTATTTGCTATCTTTGGGCTATTCCCAATGATATTCAGTTTCTATCTATCATTCTTCAAGTGGGATGGATTAAATCCAATGGTTTTCAATGGATTCAAGAACTTTGCCTTTATTTTCGATGATCCTGTGTTCTTCTCTTCCATTAAAAATACGTTTATTATTGGGATTTTAGGAACGGTACCACAAATAATTGCGGCGCTATTAATAGCTTTTGCCTTAAACTCTGCGTTATTACGTTTTAGAAATACATTTCGTACCCTTATTTTCCTACCATACATTACATCAATCGTAGCAGTTGCCATTATTTTTGGAATCATTTTTAATAACCAACCATTTGGTTTTGCTAACTATGTGTTAAACTTTTTCGATATTGGCCCTATTCGCTGGAATGCAGAATATTGGCCTGTAAAAATAGCCATCGCAACAATGGTTTTCTGGAGATGGGTTGGTTACAATACAATCATTTTCTTAGCAGGTATGCAAAGTATACCTAAAGAGCTTTATGAAGCAGCAAAAATGGACGGGGCAACGGTAGGACAACAGATTCGTCTTATCACATTACCAATGCTAAAACCAATCACGATGTTTGTTGTTTTCACAGCAACAATTGGAAGCTTACAATTATTCACAGAACCACTTATCTTCTTAGGTCGCGGTCTACGCGAAGAAGGTATTACAATGGTAGCTTACTTATGGCGTGATGCGTTCGTATATAATTCTTTCGGAACAGCATCAGCTGCAGCAATCGTATTATTCTTTATTATCATTTCATTAACGGCAATTAACTTATTGTTAACAAACTTAATCGGCCGTTCGAAAAAAATTAAGTAGGGGGGACGAAAATGGCAGCGCGAAAAGAAGTAGGAGAAGGAAAATTCTCAATCAAAAAAATATTAGTCTATTTAAGTTTAATTTTCGGTTCCTTAGTATCATTATTCCCGTTTTACTATATGTTTGTCATGGCGACACGTCAAAATAGAGAAATCAACCAAGTGCCACCACCGTTCACACCAGGAACTGATTTAGTGACGAACTTTCAAAAAGTATTAAATAATATCGACTTCTTCGGGGCAATGTGGAATTCCTTTTTCGTTGCCACGACAATCACGATAGGAACACTGTTCTTAAGTTCACTTGCTGGTTACGCATTTGCGAAATTAGAATTCAAAGGGAAAACAGTTCTTTTTGGTATGATCCTTGTCACAATGATGGTGCCACCACAACTAGGATTAATACCACAGTACTACATCATTACAACATTAGGTTGGTTAAATGACTTTAAAGCACTTATTATTCCAGGATTAATTAATGCGTTTGGTATTTTCTGGATGAGGCAATATATAAAAGATGGTGTACCTTACGAGATTATTGAAGCTGCTAAGATTGATGGTTGTTCCAACTTCCGTATTTACTGGAACATTGTCGTACCGATGATTCTTCCAGCTTTTGCAACATTAGGTATCATTGTATTCATGCATGTATGGAATGACTTCTTATGGCCTCTTGTTGTGTTAAGAGATCCATCTATGCACACATTACAAGTTGCCTTACGCTCCTTGAATGATGCAAGACAAATGGATTATGGTATGATTATGTCTGGTACGTTCTGGGCAACTGTACCATTACTAATCGTGTTTTTACTATTCAACAAACTGTTCATCCAAAGCATATCTGAAGGTGCAGTAAAATAAATTTCACTTGAAAAAATAGGGGGTGTATTCGTTGGGAAAAGTAATGCAAATTGCCGAGTTTGTTTACAAGTTTATTGCGTTAAATGTCCTTTGGGTATTATTCGTGCTAGCAGGACTTGGACTATTTGGATTTATGCCAGCGACCCTAGCATTATTTCAAGTAATAAGAGAATGGATTAAGGGGGATAAAGAAATTTCTTTGTTCTCCAAATTCTATACTTTTTACAAACAATCATTTGTAAAGTCTAATATAATTGGTGCAATCTTCCTTGGGATATTTTATATTATTTATGTAAACTATTCTTTCGTTTCCCACTTCTATGATGAATCGATAAGAATATTTGTTTACATCCTTATCTTTGGGATAGCAGCAATCGCGATTATGACTTTTTTAAATGTATTTTCGGTAATGGCTCATTTTGAATATAAAACATTACAATATATTAAAGTAGCTGCTGGTCTAGTGTTTGCTCGCCCGTTTATTACAGTGATACAATTAGTTTGGTTGTTAGCATATTTCTTAATTGCTATCAACTATCCTAAGCCGTTTTTAGTAATAGGCGTAAGCGTTTTTGCCTATGTACTTATGAGTATAAATTATATGACATTTAAAAAATATAATGCAGCATAGAAAGCGAAGCAAGAGAGCAGGTAGAAAACATGGCTACAATCTATGATATCGCCAAGAAAACTGGCTATTCGGTTAGTACAGTTTCAAAGGTTTTAAATAACTACTCCGATGTAGGGGAAAAGGCAAAAAAAATTATCAATGAAGCGGTGGAAGAGCTTGGTTATTACCCAAGTTCTAGTGCAAGAACCTTATCCACGAAACGATCATGGACGATTGGTGTTGTCTTTGTCGAGGATTCTGGAATAGGTATGGAACACCCTTTCTTTAACGCAGTCATTGAAAGCTTTAAGAAAAGTGCAGAGCGAGAAGGATATGACCTTTTGTTTGCATCTAGTAAAATTGGAAAAGAAGAACGATCTTATTTAGACCACTTTTTATATCGTGGCGTAGATGGTGTCGTTGTTGTTTGTTCCACGTTGAATACGCCAGATGTGAATAAACTTATGGAATCGGACATTCCATCTGTAGTTATTGACCTTGATGCTCGTGGAGTTAGTGCTGTTTATAGTGATAACATCCATGGAAGTGAATTAGCTGTGGATTATCTATACGAACTAGGCCATAGAAGAATAGCTCATATTGCCGGTAACGAGCAATTGTACGTAGGTGTCCAAAGATTAAAAGGCTTTATAAGTGCGATGAAAAAGCATAATCTTGAGATACCAAAAGAGTATACTTTAGACGGTGGATTCTTTACCTTTGAAGATGGTAAAGAAGCGATGGAACAGTTATTGAAATTAGACGAAAGGCCAACAGCCGTTTTTGTAGCCGGAGACTTAATGGCTGTAGGGGCAATGGCGGCCGTTAAGGAACACGGTTTGCAAGTTCCGGATGATGTTTCCATCGTTGGCTTTGATGATATTCAAATCTCTCAATATATTACCCCTGGATTAACTACAATTAGACAAGATACATTACTAATAGGTCAAACTGCAGCAAACATGTTAATTGATCAAATTAATAATAAAAAGAAGCAGTTCATGTCTGTAAAAATACCAGTTTCACTCATCGAAAGAGACTCGTGTAGACCAATATAACTCTATTGGTCTATAACCTTTTTTATTTTTCTATTTACGAAAGCGGTTTAGTGACTCTTTTAGAATAAAAGAATCTTTAATATTGCACTATAATTTATAAGCTAAAAGAATTTCGCAATGGCCCCAAGGCCGAATTGCCTAAAGATAAGACGAAAAACGTCCATGAGAAGAGCTGCCAAGGCCGGTTTGCCTTAAAATTAGGTGAAAAACGTCCATGAGAAGAGGTCCCAAGGCCGAATTGCCTTAAAATTAGGTGAAAAACGTCCATGAGAAGAGCTGCCAAGGCCGATTTGCCTAAAGATAAGACGGAAAACGTCCATGAGGAGAGCTGCCAAGGCCGATTTGCCTTAAAATTAGGTGAAAAACGTCCATGAGGAGAGCTGCCAAGGCCGATTTGCCTAAAGATAAGACGGAAAACGTCCATGAGAAGAGCTGCCAAGGCCGATTTGCCTTAAAATTAGGTGAAAAGCGTCCATGAGAAGAGCTGCCAAGGCCGAATTGCCTTAATATTAGGTGAAAAGCGTCAATGAGAAGAGGTCCCAAGGCCGGTTTGCCTAAAGATAAGACGAAAAACGTCCATGAGAAGAGCTGCCAAGGCCGTTTTGCCTTAAAATTAGGTGAAAAACGTCCATGAGAAGAGGTCCCAAGGCCTATTTGCATAAAGATAAGACGAAAAACGTCCATGAGAAGAGCTGCCAAGGCCGGTTTGCCTTAAAATTAGGTGAAAAACGTCAATGAGAAGAGGTCCCAAGGCCGATTTGCATAAAGATAAGACGAAAAACGTCCATGAGAAGAGCTGCCAAGGCCGGTTTGCCTTAAAATTAGGTGAAAAACGTCCATGAGAAGAGGTCCCAAGGCCGAATTGCCTAAAGATAAGACGGAAAACGTCCATGAGGAGAAATCCTAAGACCTCATTCGTGAACGTAAACAATATAGATACTTTCTAGAGGATTAAAAAAATTAAGAGGGTGTAAAAATGTACAAACTAAATGACAACAACTCATTCGAAATAAACAATTATCAAGAACAATCCCCATTTTCAAGCTTCCTACCTGGAATTGCAGGCGTAGACGGAATCCCGATGTGGGTGTTTTATGTAAACAGAGGTCAAGGGATCGCAAGCTTTGGTGTACAAGATAAAAATCACGCAATGATGGAATTCTTACCTGCAGATAAATCCTATCAACACGTATCCAATCAAGGATTTAGAACGTTTGTGAAAATAAAAGAAAAGGATGGCTCCACACATTTTACAGAGCCATTCTCCCCAATGACATCAGCACAAGGTCACGTTCAAGAAAAGATGACGATTTCTGAGAATATGCTTGAACTAGAATATGTAGACTCAAATTTAGAATTAGAACTTCAAGTTGTCTACTTTACATTACCAAAGTCAGCAGTTGGTGGACTAGTCCGTCAAGTAACGTTAACGAATCTTTCCGAGAATGAAAGAGAAATAGAACTAGTAGATGGCTTACCATCCTTATTCCCTAGCGGAGTACCAAATGCAGCGTACAAAGAACTAGGTAATACGATAAAAAGCTGGTTTGATGTGAAAAATTTGGAACAACATATTCCTTTTTATCGATTAAGAGGAAGCATTGAAGATACATCAGAAGTAAAAGAAATTCATCACGGAAACTTCTACGCTAGCTTTTATCGAGATAGTAAAAACAATGAAAGCTTAGTAAAGCCAATTATTGATCGTGAATTCATTTTCGGAACAGATACGAGCTTAAACGTTCCACGTCTATTTATGAAAAATTCATTACACACACTAGTTGAGCAACCACAACAAACAACAAATAAAGTTTCTGCTGGTTTCTCATGGGCGATAGATACGGTTGCTCCACAGCAACACATCCAATTCCACACAGTGATTGGGTACGCTAAAAATGTTGAGTATGTACAAACATATGTAAAAGAAACGATAAATATTGCTGCTTTAGAGAAAATGAAAGAGCAAGCAAAATCAATCACGAAACCTATTACAAACAAAATTTCAACCAAAACAGCGCAACCATTATTTGATGCCTATGCAGAGCAAAGCTATTTAGATAATGGACTACGTGGTGGTTTTCCTACAGTCTTCGGAGAAGGAGAAGATAAGAAAGTTTATTACTTATTCTCCAGAAAACATGGCGACCTAGAAAGAGATTATAATTTCTTCTCTATTAGTCCGACGTACTATTCACAAGGTAATGGTAACTATCGAGATGTGAATCAAAACCGTAGGTGTGACATCTTATTCGAACCAAAAGTAGAAGACTATAACATCAAACAGTTCATGAACCTAGTTCAATTAGACGGATACAATCCTTTAGTAGTAAAAGGGGTTCGTTATGAATTGCCGGCAGACTTTTCACTTTCTAATCTTGTAGAAGGTGATGCTAATTTAGAAAAATTAGTTTCCTTCTTCCATAACAGCTATACACCTGGAGAGTTAAAACACTTTGTAGAAGAACAATCTATTACTTTATCCACTACTTTCGAAGAGTTTTTAACAGCTGTGTTATTACAATCGGAAGAAATGCAACAAGCTGAATTCGGAGAAGGTTATTGGATGGATCACTGGACATATAACCTAGATTTAATCGATAGCTACTTATCTATTTATCCTGACAAAGAAAAAGAGTTTTTCTTTAAGAAAGGTTACAAGTTCTTTGAAAGTCCAGTCAGAGTGAAAAGTAGAAAAGAAAAATATGTTGCGCGAAACGGAAAAATAAGACAATACGATGCAGTAGAAAAAATAAAAGAAAAGCAAGAAAAAGCAAAGAAAAATAATGGGGTTCTTTGGATAAAAGATCAATACGGTGAAGGCGATATTTACTACACAAGTCTCTATTCAAAACTAGTTATTCTTGCCCTAGTGAAAACTTCTACATTAGCCCCATTCGGGTTAGGGGTAGAAATGGAAGGGGACAAGCCAGGTTGGAATGATTCCTTAAATGGTCTTCCAGGAATGCTTGGTTCTAGTACTTCTGAGTTGTTTGAACTGAAGAGATTACTGGATATTCTACGCAGTGTAGAACTATCTGGAACAGAAACGATTGCTCTTCCGAAAGAAGTAGATGTGTTCTTACGTGAAGTAGTAGAGCAAATTGCTGGTTTAGACAGTTCACAAGAAAGCGAGTATCGATATTGGAATAATGTCACAACTGTTCGAGAAGAATACCGTGACTCCATTTATAAAGGATTAAGTGGAGAAGAAGTAACGTATACAGCAGATGAAATCTCAACGTACCTTCACATGCTCACTACTAGAGTGGAAAAAGGAATTCAAAAGGTGGAAGAATACAAGACTCCACTTATTCCAACGTATTTTTACTTTGAGCTTGACTCTAAAGGTGAGAATGTAGAAATGTACGAACAGTTGAAGCCAAAACCAGTAACTCCATTTTTAGAAGGAGTAGTAAAACAGTTAAAGTTAACAAAGGATAAAGCTTCAGCAAAAGCAATCTACAATGAAGTGAAACAATCAAATATTTACGATAAGAAACTTAAAATGTACAAAACGTCTATGAGTATCGCAAACGAGCCGTTAGAACTTGGACGTGCTAAGTCTTTCACTCCTGGTTGGCTTGAGAATGAGTCTATCTTCTTGCACATGGAGTATAAATATTTGTTAGCAACTTTAAAGTCAGGTTTGGCCGATGAATTTTTTGAGGATATGAAACAAGCACTTATTCCTTTCTTAGATCCAAAAATGTACGGAAGAAGTCCGCTTGAGAATTCATCGTTTATCGCAAGTAGTGCTAATCCTAACGAAGAGTTACATGGTAGAGGATTTGTTGCTCGCTTAAGTGGATCGACAATTGAGTTTATGAATATGTGGTTTATGATGATGGCCGGCGAAAAACCGTTCCGAATGGAAAAAGGGCAATTAGTTTGCGAACTGTCTCCTACTTTGCCAGACTGGATGTTTGATGATAAAGGGGAAGTAACGTTCACTTTCTTAGGACAAACAGAGGTTACGTATGTAAACAAAAAGAAAGCCAACACATACGGAGAAGATGGAGTATCACCAACTTCTATCCAACTAACGAATATCGATGGTGGAACACTGGAAAAGTTAAATACGTCTAGCATTGCTGGAAAAACAGCAGAAGCTATCCGACGTGGAGAAGTGAAAAAGATCGTAATAGAAATTGCTTAAAGAATGATAAGAGAGGGGAGAGTTTCCTCTCTCTCTTTAAAATATCCTTTAAGTATAGTAACTAAACAATTTTTCGAAAGCGCTTTCGTAACTTTAAAGGAGGTGACGTATTACATATAAAGTTTGTATTAAAGGGGAAAAAACTATTTTTTAGGGGGAAGAAAAATGGTAAAAAAATCGTTTAGTCTGTTCTTAGTATTTTTATTAGTAATGTCTAATTTTAGCTCTACACTAGCAGCAAACAACGAGAATGCAACAACTAATGATGATTGGACACTTGTTTGGGAAGACAATTTTGAAGGATCCGAATTGGACTTAAGCAAGTGGAGTTACGATAAAGGTAATGGTTTTTATGATAACAGCGGCACTTACATTTCTGGATGGGGAAATGAGGAATTACAATATTATCAAGAAGATAACGTTCGTGTGAGTGATGGGAAATTAATCATTGAAGGAAAAAAAGAAACAGCTTCTGATGACAAAGGAACATACCAGTATACTTCAGGCAAAATCCATACACAGGGGAAATTCAGTCAAAAGTATGGAAAGTTTGAAGCAAGAATGGCACTACCTGAAGGTCAAGGATATTGGCCGGCATTTTGGATGATGCCAGAAGAGGATAAATATGGTGGTTGGGCTGCCTCAGGCGAAATCGATATTATGGAAAACGCAGGAGGAACACCTCATAAAGTGGGTGGAGCCATTCATTACGGTGGGCAATGGCCAAACAATACGTACACAGCAAAAGATTACTATTTCCCAGCTGGACAAGATGTGACAGATTTTAATGTATATGCTGTGGAGTGGGAGCCAGGAGAGATCCGTTGGTATGTAAATGGTGAGTTATTTCAAACATTGAACAATTGGAGTTCAACAGGTACAGGGAATCCTACTAAGTTTGCTTATCCAGCTCCGTTTGACCAAGAATTCTATATTATTTTAAATCTAGCAATTGGTGGTTGGTACGGTGGCAATCCAGATGGCAGTACAGAATTCCCAGGTGAAATGATCGTAGATTACGTAAAAGTTTATGAGTTAACTGGTCGCGATTACTTAGAGCCGGTTGAACCAGTATTTGATCCAGAAGAACTTCCAGCAAATGCGAAAGAAGCAATTGATGGAAACTACGTGTACGATAAAGATTTTACTAAAGGAATTACGAAAATATCTAATGCACAAGAATTAGAGAATAATTGGGACAAGAATTTTTGGAATCTTGTGTATTTACCTGACTTTAACGGAAATGCAAGCGCTTCAGTAGAAGCAATTGAAGGGAAGAATTTTGCAAAAGTTGATATTTCTCAAGGTGGCAATCAGCCTTACTCTGTTCAATTAATCCAAAATGTTACATTAGGTAAAGGACGTTGGTATCAGCTTAGCTTTGATGCAAAATCAACAGCAAATCGAAACGTGAATGTGAAGCTTGGAGGAGGACCAGACCGTGGATATACAGCGTACTCACCAAGTGTTGATTTTAGTTTAACAAATGAAGTGCAATCTTATGAGTTAGCATTCCAAATGCAACATGAGACAGATATTGCGTCTCGTCTAGAGTTTAACATGGGATTAAACACAAACCCTGTTTGGATTGGAAATGTAAAAGTAGAAGAAATTGATCCGGTTGACCCATATAATGAAGATCAACCTAAAACACCATTAAGAAATGGAAATCATGTATATAATGGCTCGTTTGATTTAGGTAGAATCGATCGTATGACGTATTGGAACTTTAACGTAAATAACGCTACAGCAGAAGCTTCAGTACATCCTGATGCTAGACAATTAGAGGTAGATATCGATGAAGCTGGAGCAAATGAAGAAGCAGTTACGCTTGTGCAAAACGGAATGAACCTTTTAGCTACTGATGAATATAAGTTAACATTTCACGGAAAAGCATCGTCAAATAGAGACATTCAAGTTGCTTTCTTAAGCAAAGATGGAACAGAAACTTATTTAGAAAAACAACCGGTACAACTTACTTCTTCTATGGAAGAAAAAGAAGTGACGTTCGTAATGCCTAACGAAACAGATGTAGAAGGACAACTTGTATTCTACTTTGGTGGTAATAACCACAATGTTGTATTAGATAATGTAAAATTAGTACGTTTAACAAATAACAATGAAGCACTTAGTTTTGATGACATTTTCCCATTAAAAAATGGAGATTTTTCGAACGGTTTTTATAAATGGGACAAACATATTCAAGGTGATCACGAACCAGGAACGTCTCAAGCAACGATTAATGTAGTAGAAGGTCAATTAATAGCAACAATCGATAACGAAGGTTGGGAGCCATGGCATGTTTTATTGATGCAAAATGGAATGGATCTTCATCCAAATAAAACGTACTCCTTATCATTTGAGGCAAGCTCAACTGTTGATCGAAAGGTTGAAGTTGTACTTGAAAATGCAACATATAACCGTTTTTTCTCTGAAGTGGTGGATGTTACAGATTCCATGCAAAAATTTGAGTTTGAATTTGAAATGAGTTCTAGTGACAAAGTAGACTTAAAGTATTTACTTGGAAAAGTAGCAAACGCTGGAGAGATTGGGAACCATGAAGTAGTGATTGATAATGTTCGATTAGAAGTAAAAGAGGATAGTAAAATCTATTTCCCATTATCAAATGGTGATTTTACTTCTGAATTAGAAAATTGGCATGGACATGTCCAAGGTATTTATGAAGGCACATCAGATGCAAGTTTTTATGGAGAAGATGGAGTTGCTAACATTTCAGTTGGTAATGTAGGGGCTAATCCTTGGGATATCTCTCTTTCTCAAGAAGGATTAACACTTCATGAAAATCAGACATATGTAGTAGAGTTTGATGCAAAAGCGGATATAGATAGAAAGTTAGAATTAGTGCTAGATAACGGAGCACCGGGCTATCACCGTTATTTTGAAAGAATACTAGATTTAACGGAAGATTGGAATACGTATCGTTATGAATTTGATATGCCGGAAACAGATACAGTTGGCCTAAAGTTCTTAGTAGGTAAAGTGGGTGGCATAGAGTTAGAAGAAGCTCACAATATTTATCTAGATAATGTTCGATTAGAAGTAAAAGGTGCAAGAGCGGCACTTGCAGGTTTAGAAGAAGGGGAAGAAGCGCCAATCGAACAGCCATCTGAACCAGAAGAGCCAGTAGTTTCCCCAAATGAAAAAGAGTGGAAAGAAGTAGGAGAAAACTTACTACACGATGGATCATTTGAAACAACTACAGAATTCGGTAGTGGGGAAAATCTTGTAGAAGGTTGGAATGTCCATAATCAAGGAGTATATGAAGATTGGGCAGGATTAGCCTCGTTTTCTGTTGAAAATGAAGAAGCAAAAGTTCAATTTCAACAAGAAGGTTGGGAATGGTGGCACATCCAGCTATTCCAAGATGGCATCCATGTTCCAAGTGGCATGTATAAAATAGCATTTGATATGAAGTCTGAATTTGCTCGTTCTGTGAAGGTTGAGCTAGCTGGTTCCGGTGTTCCAATTCAGAGTTTTGAGATTGATGAAGAAATGCAAACATACTCTACTATTATTGAAGTAGCAGAAAATGGTTCGTATAAGTTCTTAATCGGTCTTGGAAGAGATGCTGCGGATGCAGAACTAGAAGTGCCGTACACTATGTTAATCGATAATGTGAAATTAGTAGCGGTGGAAGAATTAGAAATTGTGGAAGACCCTCAAGTACCTGTAGTGGATCCGGATGAGAAAGAAAACGAAACAGAACAGCCTAAACAAGAAACACCAAACAATGAAACAGACCAAGATAAAACAAAAGATGAAAAGTCTAATCAAGAAGGCGAAGATTTAGAACAGGAAGTAACACCACCGAGTTCTGAAGAAGATGGTAAAGCACTACCTAACACAGCTACCAATATGTTTAATGCGTTACTAATAGGATTGCTTATGTTTGCTATAGGATTTGGGATTCTATTTTTATCAAACAAAAGAAAATTATTAAGAGCTGAATAATTTTAAAAGCGAGAGAACTAGTTTGATGTTCTCTCGCTTCTTTATTTAGATTAGTTGTAAGGCTGATGAAGTTCATCTGGCCAAAAAAATTAGTTGAAGTTGAACTTCATAAGGCCAATGAAGTTCCAAGCCTCTAGCCCAATATACTTGTTCATTCGATTAATGTTTATATAACAGATTTTTAGAAACTGTTACTTGTTTCAAGATGTTGTCATTCATTTCTTTTATTTCAAAGTGTAGATGATGGTACTCAAGGGTTTCACCTACATCAGGTATGTGCCCAAGCTCTTTAAAGATAAAGCCAGAGAGTGTGTCTGAATCCTCAGGAACTTTAGCCTTGAAGATTTCGTTAAAACGACTGATGGAAATTTTTCCATGACATGTTATATGAGTCTCTGTAAGCTCCACAATAAGAACTTCATCAGCCTCGTCCGTCTCATCTTCTATTTCTTGGCCAATCATCGCTTCAATTATATCTTCATGAGTAATGATTCCGGTTGTTCCGCCATACTCATCTATAACGATGGCTAAATGTTTTTTTTCTTTTAGCATCATCTTAAAAACTTTTTCTATTGGCATAAATTCAGTAATAAATAACGGCTCACTATCCATAAAATCTTTTATTTCTTTAGAAGAATCAAACGACCAGGAAAGTAGTTGCTTTGCGTGGAAAACACCAACGATATTGTCCATATTTTCTTTATAAACAGGGTATCGAGTGTATTTACTATCCATTACAAAACTTCGTGCATCTTCAAATGAAATGTCGCATGGTAGACCATGAATATCCATTCGTGGTGTCTTTAATGCATCTCTTACATCTTTTGTATAAAAATCAATAGCCCCTTTTATTCGCTGAGATTCTTCCTTTGCAAACGTACCTTCGGTTAGTCCAATGTCAACCATCGTTTTTATTTCTTCTTTAGAAAAACTTGACTCTTCTTGTCTTCCTTTTGATAGCAAGCCAATAACAAGTCGTGTAAATCTAGATAATAAGAAAATGAGCGGCTTAAATATTACAATAAGAATAGTAATGACTGGGGCAACGAAGAGCGCTATTCTAGTAGAAAACGTTGCAGCAATGGATTTTGGTAGCACTTCTGCAAAAATAATTAATACAACAGTCAACACACCTGTAGCGATACCGATATGGACTTCATGTTCAATTGCAATGATAGTAACAAGAGTAGGCAACATAATGTTAGCGATATTGTTTCCTATTAAAATTCCCGTAATAAACTCTTCTGGTTTTGAGATAAGTCTAAGCAACTTTTGAGCTTTTATATCATTGTTTTCAGCCCGAGTCTGAATTTTCATCTTGTTCGCAGCTGTTAAAGCAGTCTCACTACCGGATAGAAAGAAAGACATAAATAAAAAGAAAATTAGTGCAATAAACACTAATTAGCACCTCCACTATAAGTAGTTTATATATAACATAATAATTATTATCGTTTTTAATCGCAACTTTGTTGTTTTGTATTGGAATAAATTGTTTTATTCTTGATGAAGCTTCCTTTATTAGCGTACAATATGTATAACTAAATTATACGAAGGTGATAGAGTGAGTTACATAATATTAATAGTTGGCTTTGCTTTGTTAATTAAAGGTGCTGACCTCTTTGTGAAAGGTGCATCTAATATTGCGACAAACCTTAGAGTTTCTCCTCTTTTAATTGGACTAACGATTGTAGCTTTTGGAACTAGTTCTCCCGAAGCAACAGTAAGTATCGTAGCTGCTTTTGAAGGCAGTGCCGGAGTGGCATTAGGAAATGTCATTGGAAGTAACATTTTCAATATTACGTTTGTTGTCGGCTTGACGGCGTTACTCAATCCGTTAAAAGTAGAAAGTGAAACAATCCGAAAAGAAATTCCTTTTACACTTTTAGCTTCTGTAGCCTTGTTAATTTTAATAAGCGACCGTTTCCTTCAGTCTCTGAGCGATAATCTAATAACAAGAAGTGATGGAATAATCTTGCTCCTCTTTTTTGCAGTCTTCCTGTATTATGTATTCGAAGTAGCGAGAAAAAGTAGAAAAGAAGGCTTAGTGGAGTTAGACCAAAGAGAAATTACTCCTTGGAAAATAAACATCTTCTTAACATTAGGTGGTTTGGCAGCTATTATTTTCGGGGGTGACCTTGTAGTAAATAGCGCTACGAAAATCGCAACGACATTTGGAATGAGTGAAACGCTAGTAGGTTTAACGATCGTGGCAGTAGGTACTTCTTTACCGGAATTAATTACTTCTGTAACTGCTGCTATTAAAAAAGAAAGTGAAATTGCTCTTGGAAACATAGTTGGAAGTAACATTTTTAACATCCTCTTTGTACTTGGTAGTGCATCAACGATTTCCCCACTTTTAGTGGAGAGTAAAATCTTTATTGATATATTATTCATGATTGTATTAACACTTGTACTACTCGTATTCTCCAGAACAAATTATCGAATCGGGAAATATGAAGGTACTATATTAGCTATCGGTTATATTTTTTATGTGATTTATATAATTTTAAGAAATTAAAAAGTGTAAGGACTGACTTATAGGGCCAACCCTGGTATTTTAAAACTTAACTTACTGGAGGTCTGGCCCAATTATTATTGTTGATGATATAAAAACGTTAAAGTTATTGAACAGCCGTATATAGGGGTGAGGAGATAACATGAGATTCAACTACTAATAGACTACGAAAAAATGGAAGTTAGAAAATCAGAAAGATAAATAGATAGTTCCTCTAAGAATAACACCCACGTGTACACTCTACTTAGGATAATTCTCTTTTTAAATTCACTAAATAATTTCAATTCTATAGGGCCAGACCACTAGCATGTTAAAAAACTTTAACTTGTAGGGGTCTGGCCAAATTTATTTTCCATTTTAATAGGATAAAAATATACAAAAAACAAATACTACCTTTGAATATGCTTTCCGGGGGTGTGCGAGTAAGAGAAAGAACAGTAAAAAATATTACATAATTAAAAAATAATAACTGTAGAGTACAAGGAGGAATTAATCAATGAAAAAGTTCACAATTGTTTTACTATCTTTACTAATGGTATTTACATTCACTACAGGTGCGTTCGCAGCTGAAAGTCCTACAGGTAAAAAGGATATCGTTGATACAGCGGTAGCAGCAGGTAGCTTCACAACATTAGCGGCAGCTTTAGAAAAAGCTGGTTTAGTTGAAACGTTAAAGGGCGAAGGGCCATTTACAGTTTTTGCACCAACAGATGAGGCATTTGCCAAGCTTCTAAAAGACTTAAATGTTTCCGCAGAAGACTTATTAGCAAGAGAAGATCTAAAAGACATTCTTTTATACCATGTAGTACCTGGGAAAGTCTTATCGAAGGATTTAAAGGATGGCCTGAAAGTGAAAACAGTGAATGGGAAAGAAGTTGAAATTAAGCTTAATCCAGTTCGAGTGAATCAAGCAAACGTTGTAACGGCAGATGTTGAGGCATCTAATGGTGTCATTCATGTAATTGAAGCGGTGTTATTACCGTAATAACTAAATAAAATGAAACAGGCTGAGTTCTACTATTAAGTGGACTCAGCTTGTTTAAATTGCCCTACTTTAAACGAAGGCTATGTTAAAGGTTAGTATTGATTTTTGATACCTTTCTAGCGGTTGATTTCCGCGCAAGTCGTAGACTCCTGCGGGAGAAGCGGGGAGCGGGAGCCCCCACAGGCGAAGCCGAGGAGTAGGTTTTTTCACGACAGTGAAAATAACCTTCCTTTTTACCGCCCGCGGAAAGCGGAAACTTGCGCGGAAATCAACAGCGGTCTTTAACAGAGCCTAAACGAAATTAAGACTACTACGTCTCAAGACTTATTAAAAATACGTCCTCAACAGGTTTTGTATGTTTCTTTTTCAGAATATAATGAAACTTATAGACTGGAATTAAGAGGTGAGGATGTTTGGAGAAGATTATTGAAGTTCGTGATATTAGTAAGAAGTATGTAAAGAGAAAAACGAAGGAAGTTATTACAGCAGTAAATAATGTTTCTTTTGATGTGCATCGTGGAGAAGTACTTGGTCTGTTAGGGCCAAATGGTGCAGGGAAGACGTCGACCATAAAGATGATTTGTGGCTTGTTGCAAACCGATACAGGTTCTATCCACATAAATGGATTAAGTATTGAAAAAAAACGTCTAAAGGCATTAAAGCATATTAGTGCCGTATTAGAAGGGAATCGAAATCTATATTGGAGGTTAACTGTTCGCGAAAACTTAGAGTATTTTGCTGGAAACAGGGGAAGTTCTCGTAAGGAAGTAGCTTCGCAAGTAGTAAAACTATTAGAGCAGTTTGGGTTGAAGGAAAAAGAGACGGAACTCGTACAAGGTTTATCACGTGGAATGCAGCAAAAATTAGCAATCGCGGTTGCCTTATTAGCAAATACAGAAGTAATTTTACTAGATGAGCCAACATTAGGGTTAGATGTGGAAGTTAGTTATGAACTACGGGAAATTTTGAAGAGAATTGTGAAGGAAGAAAAGAGAACCATTATTATAAGCTCACACGATATGCCAGTTGTACAAGAGTTATGTGACCGTACGATTATTATTAACAAAGGTACAGTTGTAGTGGATGAAAAAGTGGAAAACTTAATGAAGCTATTTGAGACGAAAGCTTACTCTATTAAACTAGGTGAAGTACTGTCCACATCACAAAGAAAAAAGCTAGAAATTAATTTCCCGTTGAGTACATATACAGAAAACTCTCATCAAACGGTGGTGGAAGTGAACTTAGAGCGGAGTGAAGACATTTATAATTTATTTGATATTTTTAAAGAAGAAGGGACGCTTGTAGAAAGCATTGATCGGACAACGATCGATTTTGAACAAGTGTTTATGCAAATCGTGAAGGGAGAAAAGCGATATGCAATGGCTTAACTTATTGAGTACGAACTTTCGAAAAGAATATATAGAGCTGAAACGTTATTTACCAAATACTATTGCACTACTATTAACTTTCTATATTGTCTTTTTAGCGGCGTTTTTTGGCATTATGTTTATTGGAGATCCAGCAAGTTTTGAAGCGAATGTTCAATACTCTATCGTAAGTGTCGTGTTTTGGGGGTTAACTTTAATGACTTTGAACTTTATTGGTTTCACTGTCATAACGGAGGCGATGAGGGGTACGTTAGAGCAATTGTACATGTCGCCAATGGGTGTTTGGAAAATAATGCTTAGTCGTGTAATAGGTCAACTTTTCTTGCAATCAACTATGATGACATTTTTACTCTTTGCAGCTATGCTAACTTCAGGACAATGGCTGAACTTGAATCCAATGACGACAATCCCTATTATTCTCCTAACGATGGTTAGTATGATTGGGGTTAGTTTTATGATTGCTGGGTTGGCAATCATTTTTAAACAAATCCAAGCTTTCTTGCAAATTTTCCAATTTGTATTAATGGCGCTAGTCTTCGTTCCATTAACAGTGGCACCTTATCTAGTATTAGCTCCATTCGTAAAAGGAGTAAACATGGTAAGGAATGTAATGATGGAAAATCTCTCTTTATCTCAGTTGCCTTGGTCTGATTATAGTATTTTATTAGTTAATTCAGTCGTTTACTTAATCCTCGGGCTACTCGTGTTTAGGCTTTGCGAAAAGACTGCAATAAAGAAAGGGTTGTTAGGACAATATTAGGAAGAAGCACATTACAACGATTAAAGATGTAATGTGCTTCTCCTTTTTTGTAGCTATTCATTAGACTTATAACGGTACCAAATGGCAACGGGTATGAGTAAAAGGGAAAGTATTCCTCCAGTAATGGATAGGGTAGAAAAGCTTGTGTAAGCAACAATAATCCCAGATAATACTCCTCCAGCTGCACCAGCTAATGCGATAAAAACATCAACAGTACCTTGTGTTTTTGCTCGATTGGATGGGCTTGTAGAATCAACGAGCAATGCGGTTCCACTTATTAATCCAAAGTTCCACCCGAGTCCAAGCAAGGCAAGAGCAACCCCTAACATCCACATAGAATCAGTAGCAAATGAAGCTAAAATACCTGAGAAGAGGAGAGTGATTCCAGCCGTAATGGCCATCGCGATGCGGCCAACTTTGTCCACGAGAATACCGGTTACTAAGGATGGAAGGTACATAGAGCCAACGTGAATACCGATAATTAGTCCAATCGCATTTAATCCGTGACCGTGATGCCCCATATGTACAGGTGTCATCGTCATAATTGCAACCATTACAATTTGTGTGACAATCATAACACTTGCACCGAGCATAATTCCTTGTTTGTTTATAAAAGAGGAGGCAAGCTCAGATGTTGCGGTTTCATTATTCTTATTTTGTTCAGTAATAAGTTGAGAAACAACTAAAGGGTCTGGCCTCATGAAAATAAAGATTACTAAACCTGCAAGGATGTATGCTGTAGCAGCTAAAATAAATGGACCTGCTAAAGGTGGAATTCCGATAGATATTGCAAATGTTCCCATTACCTCCACTAAATTTGGACCTGCAACTGCACCGAATGTGGTAGATACTAATGCGATGCTCACGGCAGTCGCTCGTTGTTTAGAAGTAGCTAAGTCGGTCCCAGCATAACGAGATTGCAAGTTTGTGGCAGCACCAGAACCATAGATTAATAAAGAAACAAATAAAAGTATAATGTTACTAAATATAGCAGCAATAATGACTCCAATCGCACCTATACTACCAACTAAAAACCCAAAAGTTAGTCCAGGACGACGACCATACCTTTGAGAAATTCGACCAACTAAAAGTGCTGCTCCTGCTGATCCTAAAGTAAACAGCGCTACAGGTAACCCTGCAAAACTCTCTGTGCCAAGCATGTCTTTAGCAAGAAGAGCCCCAACCGTTATCCCAGCTGCAAGCCCAGCTCCACCAAAGATTTGAGCAATAACAATGATTATTAATGTTCGTTTATATAGTCCTTTTTGTTTGTCAGTGGATTTTACATAACTTTGCAAACCTAATTCTTTTGCAGACTGATTTTCCAAAATGTTTTTCCTTCTCTCATTAAGATAGTAAGTCCAAAGTTATCTTATCATGTGAAGGAGATAGATAGCTTTTAATATGCTCTTGAATATAAACATATCAATGGATCGGTCTAGAAAACTATCCGTTCAAGTATAATCCAACCAATAATAGGATAATAGATAAGAAAATAAAGCTAATAATAAAATACCCAATAAATCTTATCGGTTTTGGCAGTTTAGCTAAATCTACTTTCGCCGGAGCTGCCCCTATTCCTTTCAAATGGCCTAAAGCATCGTTGAATGGTTTCTTATCAGGCATGATGTCACTCCTAAACATTTAAATTAAAATTCAACTAAAAATGGATGAATTTCCTCATTTAAACAAAGCTCTATTCGTTCTCTAAAATTTTTCCACGTTACCATATCTAATGCTTGTTCAATTGGAAAATAACCAACTTCTACAGCTTCAGGAGTTGTCGTTAATTTTCCTCCAATTGGTTTTCCTAGATATAATGTATTACAAATGGAGTCTTTAACATTTTGAAAAATACCACAAAACTTCGTGATTTCTATATCTATTCCAGACTCTTCTTTCACTTCTCTAACTGCAGCGGAAGTAAACGATTCCCCTTCTTCCACTTGGCCACCAGGCATTTCCCATCCTCTACGCGGTCCTTTTATTAATAACAGTTCATTCTGTTCATTTAAAACTATTACGGCAGCAGAAACAATATGTTTTGGTGGGGTCATTGTGAGCCTCCTAATTAGGATTTTTATTAGATGTGTTTAATTTTACCATTATTATTTAGTAAAACACTAGAATGAATGAATACAAAAAGACCAGCCTTTACTATATTAGAAGGCTGGCCTAATGCTTTGAATTACCTTCTACCTTTTCCCTTAACGCTAGAAGTTATCTTCTTCCACTTTGCCTTTTCTGCTAATTGAGCCTGCTTGTTTGTTTTTCTTTCTAAGTAAGCAAGTTCTTTTTGTAATTTGAAGTAACTTTGTAATCTGCTATCGTCCATTTGGCCTTCCGTTATTGCCAGTTGTACAGCACAGTTTGGTTCATTTTTATGGGTGCAATCTCTGAATTGACACTGCCCGGTTAACGCTTCAATGTCTTGAAAGCTTTGAGAAATAGAGTGATCCGCTTCCCAAAGTTGTAATTCTCGCATACCAGGAGTATCTAGAACAAGCCCGCCACTGTTGAGTAAATACAATTCTCTATATGTTGTTGTATGCTTACCTTTATCATCATCTTCTCGTACTTCTTTAACTTCTTGTTTATACTCGCCGATTAAATAGTTCGTTAATGTTGATTTTCCTGTACCTGATGAACCAAGTAAAGCTACCGTTTTTCCTTCTTGAAAATACGGCTGTAACGCCTCGATTCCTGTTTCTTCTTTTACACTAATGACATGAATGGGTATTCCGAATGCAACAGCTTCCACTTCGTTAATTAGTGACTCTACATCCTCACACAAATCAGCTTTTGTTAGCAACACAACTGGATTTGCTCCACTTTCCCAAGCCATCACTAAATATCTTTCGAGTCTACGTGGGTTAAAATCGTGATTGAGAGATTGCACTAAGAAAACTGTATCAACGTTTACGGCAACAATTTGCTCTTCTGTATTTTCGCCAGCGACTTTTCTAGAAAACTTACTGAAGCGAGGAAGAAGATGATGAATCGTTGCTTTCCCTTCCGACTCTCTCACACTAATAACGACCCAATCACCGACTGCAGGAAAGTCTTCACGTGCGTGAGCCACAAAGCGAAACTTTCCAGATACTTCGGCTAACAATTCTCCTGTTTCAGTAGCTACTCGGTAAAGCCTTTTATGCTCCAACATAACCCTACCAACCGTATATTGACTAGCATTTTCTATTTCTAAAAAACTATTTTCTAATGTTTTATTCCAACCAAGTTTTTGTATATTCAATTTCTTTCCTCCTATTTTTCGGACAATAAAAAAAGACCGCGGTAAATTCACGGTCTTTTAAGAAAATAAAAACCATGAGCTAATACACAGCCCATGGTTTTAGTGTCCTACTTAAATAAAGAAGAAGTTTAACTAAAGATATACAAGGACTGTGTACAAGTATTTGATTCGACATTTACAACAATGAATAATTTTCTCATACAACATCCCTCGCTTTCCGTTCCATAATATATTTCTATAATATGTTAATTTTTCCAATTTGTAAAGAAGGTATTTTTTTATTTTTATAAAACAGGCTTCGTTTTCTGTTAGAATATAGTAATGGAAACAGGGAAATACAATTAGTAAGTAGGTCTATAGGAGGCACATACATGACGAATAACGATATTTTAATAAGATTAAGATACGCACTAGATATAAGGGATATCGATATGATAGAGATATTCAAACTAGGCGGAGTCGATGTGACAAAAGAAGAAGTGCAAAAAATGCTATCAAAGCCAGTGGAAGATGAGTATAATGCGTTAGGCGAATTAATAGAAAATGATGAATATATGAGTTGTAACAACAAAATGCTCGAATCTTTTTTAAATGGTTTTATTACGTTTAAAAGAGGCAAGCAAGAGCCAAAACCTGGTCAGCCAGAATTCCCGCCACTTACTAATGAACATGTGAATAACATGTTATTAAAGAAGGTGAAAATCGCTCTAGCTTTAACAAGCGAGGATATGTTAGAAATTATTGAAGAACCAGGATCTGCGACTATTTCAAAAGGAGAACTAGGGGCTTTCTTAAGAAAAAAAGGCCACAAAAACTATAAAGAATGTGGCGACAAGTACGCTAGAAACTTCTTGAAGGGGTTAGCTTTGAAGCATAGAGGATAATAGTAGAGGAGGTCAGGCCCGTGTTGGAGGCTTGTCCTTTTTTATTTATTAGTTGGTATGTTTGTTTGTATGTGTTGAGTTGGGGATTGAAACAGAAGTGAATGAGATTGAAACACAACCCATGAAAATTGAAACACAAATATAGAGGATTGAAACAGAAAGACTAGCTGGGATAGTGACTGAAACAGAAGTGAATGAGATTGAAACACAAACCATGTAAATTGAAACACAAATATAGAGAATTGAAACAGAAATGCTAGCTGGGATACGGATTGAAACAGAATTGAATGAGATTGAAACACAAACTATGTAAATTGAAACACAAATATAGAGGATTGAAACAGAAATGCTAGCTGGGATAGTGATTGAAACAGAAGTGAATGAGATTGAAACACAACCCATGAAAATTGAAACACAAATATAGAGGATTGAAACAGAAAGACTAGCTGGGATAGTGACTGAAACAGAATTGAATGAGATTGAAACACAAACTATGTATATTGAAACACAAATCAAAGGGATTGAAACAGAATTAGGATATTTACCTTTAAGAAGGAAACTTCCTATCTTTTGTGGAACTTAAAAAAGAGTGAATCTAAACAAAAAAGTCACCATAAAGGGGAAAACAAACATGAAAAAGATTAAGGTAGGCATTATCGGCACCGGATTTGGAGCAAAAGTACATGCACCAGTTATGAAAAGTCACCCTGGATATGAAGTTACAGCTATTTCAAGTGTTGCGCGCGGAAGACTTGATGAAATAAAAGAAGAGACAGGCATTCAAAATGTATACAACAACTGGCAAGACATGGTCGCTAAAGAGGAGTTGGACTTAGTTGTCGTTGCTTCTGCTCCGTTACTTCATCACGACATGGTCCTAAAAGCATACGAAAAGGGTGTACACGTACTATGTGAAAAACCAATGTCATTTAACAAGCAAGAATCCGAGAACATGATAAAGGCAAGAGATGAAGCAGGGAAATTAGGATTTATCAATTTTGAATATAGATTCTTACCAGCAAGACAAAAGATTAAGGAAATGATAGAAAGTGGTAAATTAGGAAAAGTACTCCATGTGAATTTCTCTTTAAATATTGCAGGCTATGAAAGATATGCAACAAATAAGCGTGGCTGGTTAAGTCAAAAAGATCAAGCTGGAGGGATGCTTGGGGCAGTTGGTTCTCACTTGTTTGATTCCCTTCTTTGGTGGACGAATGCGAAGATCAATTCTTTATCTGGCCAGTTAACAACTCACGTACCTGAATATATAGATGAAAACGGTGAAAAAGAAGTACGTACTGCAGACGATGCGTTTCAAGCGATTGGAGATTTTGTTGGCGGGGGAACTTTCTCTGTAGGTTGTTCCATCGCAGTTCGCCACGCAGAAGGATGGCAACTAGAAGTTTACGGAACAGAAGGAACTCTAAAAATGCAAGAAGATAGCAAAGTGCAGCTTGGATTAGGTAACGAACTGCTTGAAGAAGTGGAGCTAGAGTCAGCCTTAGACATTCCAAATGGGATGAACCAAGTAGCAGCGGGTTACTATAATGCGTTGTATCGCTCTATCGATTCATTGTATAAGGCGTTAGCAGAAAACGAAATACACCCACATCTACCAACATTAGAAGATGGTCATCAAGTGCAAATGATACTTGATGCAATAAAAGTGTCACATGAAGAAAAAAGAACAATAATATTGGAATAGAATGCAAGAGGAACAGGAGACTGTTCCTCTTTCTATTTCATTCAGGAAAATAAAAATATTTTTTTAAAAAATTTTTTCTTTGATATAAAGCGGTTTTTCCGTACCAACATGACAAATGTCATACTCTGCACATGACACCTGGTACTAACAAGAATTTTTTGTTTGGGTATACTTATGAATAACAACAAAAACACAAGGAAGTGAATGTGATTTATGAGTATTCAACAAAACACGAAAAACCTTAAAAAACAGGTGGCACCATTTGAGCAGTCTCAAACAATGCAAAGTATATGGCAATTGGTAAACACATTAGTTCCTTTTTTCCTATTATGGTATCTGACGTATTTAAGTCTATCCGTATCTTACTGGTTAGCGCTGGTTCCTGCTGTATTAGCAGCTGGATTTATGACAAGAACATTCATCATTTTCCATGACTGTACACATCATTCTTTTTTCAAAAATCGTAAATTAAATAGAGCAGTTGGAACGTTTACTGGGGTATTAACATTATTCCCGTTCGACCAATGGGGATATGAGCATTCAGTGCATCACGCAACAAGTGGTAACTTAGATAAACGTGGTGTTGGTGATATTTGGACACTAACAGTGGAAGAGTATATTGCTGCACCATTAAAAACGCGTATTGCGTACCGTCTATACCGCAGCCCTTTCGTTATGTTTATTTTAGGTCCAATTTATGTGTTCCTTTTTAAAAATAGATTTAACCGTAAAGGTGCAAGAAGAAAAGAAAAAAATAATCTTTATTTAACAAATATTTTAATTGTCACAGCTGTTGTATTACTATGCTTGGCAATTGGATGGCAGGCTTTTTTAATCGTACAAGGAACTATTTTTATGATTTCAGGTTCTATAGGAGTTTGGTTGTTCTACGTACAACATACTTTTGAAGATTCTTATTTTGAAGAAGATAAAGAGTGGGAGTATGTGAAAGCAGCTGTAGAAGGTAGCTCATTCTACAGACTACCTAAACTATTACAATTCTTAACAGGTAATATTGGTTATCACCATGTTCACCATTTAAGTCCAAGAGTACCAAACTATAAATTAGAAGAGGCACACAAAAATACGCCTCCATTAAACAATGTTCCAACGATTACACTTATGACAAGTTTAAAGTCACTGCGTTTCCGCTTATGGGACGAAGAGGCTAAGACATTTGTTACATTTAGAGATGTAAAGCATTTGTTAAAAGAGAGCAATTCCGTTCAAACTAAAACAGGAGCTCAACAGTAACTACAAAGACTTTCCTGATGAAGGAAAGTCTTTACTTTATAAAGAGTAGAGAGTCGTCTGATAGGGAGAGAACATAAATGATGAGAATTGTCATTGCCGAAGATCAGAAAATGTTGCTAGGAGCCATTGGTGCCTTACTTAATTTAGAAGACGATATGGAAGTGGTTGGGCAAGCGAGTAATGGGGAAGAAGCCATTGACCTTGTTCATCAGTTAGACCCTGATATATGTATTATGGATGTGGAAATGCCAATAAAATCTGGTCTTGATGCGGCGGAAGAACTTAAAGCTCATCGATGTCATGTAGTTATTTTGACCACTTTTGCTAGAGACGGATATTTCAGAAGGGCTCTAGAGCTCAATGTAAAAGGGTACTTGCTGAAAGATACTCCTAGCGATGAGTTGGCAAATTCCATTCGAAGTATAGCGAACGGAAAGAGACTATACTCTCCGGAACTATTAGATGACTGCATTTATGTTACAGGTGATCATGCTCTTGAAAATGGCACACACCAAAACAAAACAGTTCAAACAGTAAAAAGCTACTTCTCCACTATGATGGAAAAAATAAAAACACCAACAGGTTGACGGGGGATGTGAAAAAACATTCACCCGTTTTTTTGTGGATTTGAACTTATTTTGTGTAACGAAAAAAGGAAAACAAAATCTATTAAGGCTGATGAAGTTCATTATGCCCAATGAAAAAAGGAAAAGTGAACTTGATAAGGCCGATGAAGTTCATTATGCCAAGTGAAAAAAGGAAAAATGAACTTGATAAGGCGGATGAAGTTCATTTTGCCAAGTGAAAAAAGGAAAAGTGAACTTGATAAGGCTGATGAAGTTCAGTTTGCACAAGAGAAAAAAGAAAATAAAATTGATAATGCAAATGAAGTTCTACTATCCAACTATCTGAAGGGGAAATTACCGTTTCAACAAGAAAAAGAGTTATTAGCCCCAACTCACCAATCCACTTCAACCACACCCCACTATAAAATCAAAAAGACCCCAACCCCTTATTCGTAAGCTTAATCATCAAATCTGCCATTTCCTTCGGTGATTTATCCATCCCGTTATCTAACCAACTTTTAATAACGTGAATACTTCCACTCACAACAAACATACTTATATATTCGGAGGTTTCTTTCTCGATGGTATTACTAGACATCCAGTTTTTTACGGTAAACTGATGGGCAATGAACATCACTCTTTTTTGAAAAGAAGGGTCACCATGCTCACTAAATAGCGTGTGGCATATATCCTTGTTTTCCGCCACATACTCTAACATTTTCTCCGTCATTTGAAGTGCTTCTTCTTCTTTCGCGTAATTGTATTGACCTAATGTTTTATTCATATCATCAATAATTTCTTCTTCTATTTTGAATAAAAGGTCAAATTGATCTGTGTAATGAGAATAAAAAGTAGACCTATTTATGTCAGCCAGTTCACATAGTTCTTTTACGGTAATGCTTGAAACTGGCTTTTCTTTCATAAGTGTCATTAGACTTTCCTTCAAAACCATTCTTGTATACTTTTTACGTCTATCCATTTTAGAAGTCATCATAACTCATCCTTTTTATGACAATATTAACGTTATCCAACAGAAACAACCTGTTATGTTGTGTACTGTACGTAAGTAAATAAACTGTTTGTTGATTACCCAACACGGTGTTTATATAATGGTAAAGTGATTACGCTAATAACGCAAGTGAGGGATTTATTATAGATATTTCAGGTCTCATTTTAAAATATAAAAAGTCAATTGTATACGTTTTTATGATAGTGGCCGTCATGGCAGCTGTGGCACAATTTTTTGTGACTATTAATTATAATATGGTAGATTATTTGCCCGATGATGTTCAGTCGACACAAGCATTAGAAGTGATGGAAGCAGAATTTACAGCAGCCGTACCGAATACGCGTGTCATGATAAATGACGTCACGATTCAAGAAGCATTGCTTTTTAAAGAAAAACTTGCAGCCATTGACGGAGTGTCGGATGTTATTTGGTTAGATGATGTGATGGATGTAAAAACTCCGCTAGAAATGGCAGACAAAGATATGGTGGAGGCTTATTACCAAGACAAAAAGGCCTTGTTTTCTTTAGATATCCGTAGCGGTGATGAAGTAGTGATAACAGATGCTATTTATGAGTTGATTGGCGAAGAAAATGCGATGGCAGGAGAAGCACTTGATACTGCTACTTCGCAAAAAATGGCTGGCAATGAGTCGCTATACGCTGCAGCGCTTCTTGTTCCAATTATTATTTTTATTTTAGTCATTTCCACGACTTCATGGGTGGAGCCAATATTTTTCTTAACGGCGATTGGAGTATCTGTTCTTATAAACTTAGGAACAAATATTTTTATTGGAGAAATTTCCTTTGTCACACAATCTGTTGCACCAATTTTACAATTAGCCGTATCGTTAGATTATGCAATCTTTCTCCTTCATAGTTTTGCTTATTATCGAGAAAGAGTAGAAGACCCTGAACAAGCGATGAAGCTTGCGATGAAAAAGTCTTTCCCAGCGATTACAGCTAGTGCGGCTACAACCTTCTTCGGTTTCACAGCGCTAATGCTAATGAAGTTTGAGATTGGTTCAGACTTAGGTTTAAACCTTGTAAAAGGCATTCTACTAAGCTTTATAAGTGTGATGGTGTTTTTACCAGCATTAACATTATGTTTTTATAAGTGGATGGACAAAACACAACATAAAAACTTTATCCCAAGTTTCAAAGGAATCGGCGATAAAGTGGTGAAGATGAAAATCCCTAGTTTAATCATTGTTTTTGCTATTTTAGTACCTAGCTTTTTAGCTCAAAGTAATACTTCTTTTACGTATGGACTCGGAGAATTACCGGAAAACACTCGAGCAGGAAGCGATTTAGTTGTAATTGAAGAAGTGTTCGGTGAGTCTACCCCGATAGTTTTATTAGTACCAAAAGGGGATTTAGTAAAGGAAACGGAACTCGTAAACGAATTAAAGGAAGTTGAGTATGTTACTAGCGTTATCTCCTATGTAAATATGATAGGTCCAGTTATTCCACCGGAGTATTTAGACGAATCAATTACAGCAGATTTTTTCTCAGAAAACTATAGTCGAATTATTCTTTATACAAGTGCAGGAAAAGAAGGAGATGTTCCATTTTCTTTAGTGGAGACGGTGCAAGAAAAAGCTTCGTTCTATTATGGAGATGAAGCATTTACTTTAGGGGAAAGTGTAACATTGTTTGATATAAAAAATACGGTGAAACGAGACAACACTTTAGTAAATATAATGACGATAGTCACTATTGCGATTGTGCTTCTATTTACTTTTAAGTCTGTCAGCATTCCTGTAGTTTTATTAATTACAATTCAATCGGCAGTATGGATCAATTTATCGGTACCGTACTTTACGGACACTTCGCTCGTGTTTGTAGGTTACTTAATAATAAGTACCGTACAACTCGCAGCAACGGTTGATTATGCGATTCTTTTAACAGAAGCTTACAAAGAGCATCGTAAAGAAATGCCAGCTTTAAAAGCGATAAAACACACATTGGATGAAAAAACATTCTCTATCTCGATATCCGCAGCGATTCTCTCGAGCGTTGGCTTTATTTTATGGATCACATCTTCCAATCCAATCGTAGGTTCCATCGGATTACTACTTGGAAGAGGGGCGTTACTAGCTTTCGTGATGGTTTTATGTTTCCTACCTGCGATGTTGTTAGTGCTTGATAAGTTTATTAATAAAACGACATATAAAGCAAACTTTTATAAGGAGAAATGATGATGAGAAAAAAGAGATTTTTACTTGTTTCCTTAGCGCTATTGTTATTCTTGCCTTCATTTCTTGTGGATGCGGCCCCGAATAATAGTTCTACGAAAAAATCAGAAGAGGTAATGTCTGATGGAATCGCGGCAGACAAGGATGAAGTAGTATACGCGACGTTAAGTGCTGATGGCAAACTGAATGAGATTTTTGTAGTTAATATTTTTGACGTGGCTAAGCCCGGAACGATAATTGATTACGGTCATTATAGTAGTTTGAAAAATTTAACGGACTTATCCCAATTAGAGCAGCTAAATCATTCGGTTAAAATAGACGCACCTAAAGGGAAGTTTTATTATCAAGGGAATATGGATAAGACGAGTGAAATGCCTTGGAATATGACGATTTCCTATTTTCTAAATGGTGAGAAAATGGCGCCAGAAAAGTTAGCAGGGAAAGATGGTCGCCTGCAAATTAAAATCGAGACGACTGCAAATGAAAAAGTAGACCGTTCGTTTTACGAAAACTTCTTATTACAAATCGGGCTTGTACTTTCACCAGAAATTTTCACTAATATAGAGGCTCCTGACGCTATGATTGCAAACGCTGGAAAAAACAAGCGAGTTACCTTCACGGTTATGCCAGAGCAAGAAGGAGACTTTCTTGTTGAAGCAGATGTAGTTGATTTGGAGATGGACGGTATTGAAATTACAGCTGTTCCAGCATCTTTTTTCTTAGATGTTGAAGTGGATGGATTGACAGATGACATTAAGACATTAGCAGATGCCATAGCAGAAATTCATAACGGAGTTTCTGAATTGAAAACGGGAGTTTCGTCCTTAAATAGTGGGGTAAGAAGCTTACGTGATGGCTCTGCTCAATATCAAGACGGCATGAATGAAATA
This sequence comes from Bacillus alkalisoli, assembly GCF_002797415.1. Taxonomy (GTDB): domain Bacteria; phylum Bacillota; class Bacilli; order Bacillales; family Bacillaceae_I; genus Bacillus_CD; species Bacillus_CD alkalisoli. The sequence continues at coordinate 3,362,160 of NZ_KZ454944.1, read as the reverse complement.
AATGGAGCATCTTCTGAACTAGTGGCAGGATCGGCGGAAATCAACAGGACGCTTGCTACGATTAGTGAGTCGATAAGCGATGGCTTAGGCTCTTTTGATAGTAGTGAATGGGATTTAACTGAACTCGAAGGTCTGCCAGAAAATCTTTCTCAGCTAGCAACTGCCTTAAGTACCATTGCGGAAGAGCTAGATAAGCTTGATGGAAGTTACTCAGAAGCACTTTCCGTACTGGTTGGTGCTATGAAGGAAATACCAGCTTACTCTATTTCTGATGAACAAATTGAAGAACTGTACAATAGTGGTGCGGAAAAAGAAGTCATTGATAGGTTGTTAAAAACGTATTACGCTAGCCTTTCTGCAGTAGAAGCTTACGAACGTGTAAGAGGAAATTTTCAACAAGTAGATGGAATGCTTCGTGAGATAAGCGGAAATGTGCGTGAATGGAGTAATTCGTTACAGGTGTTGGCCACAGAGCTCAAGAACGCACTAGAAAATATGGATATGCTTTCTTACATTACAGAATTAGAAGACGGGATGAAGGCATTTTCTACAGGTTACGGAGATTTCCACGCAGGCTTAGTAAGTTATACGAATGGTGTGGACCAATTAGCACGCTCTTATCGTGATATTCATTCTGGAATTGTAGAAGTTTCCAATGGTACGAACGAACTGGATGCAGGAGTTGGCCGATTAGAGAACGGTACGAAGAAGTTATATGAAGCAACAAATGATTTACCAGAACAAATGCGAGATGAAATTGATAAAATGCTTGCAGATTACGATAAATCCGACTACGAGCCAGTATCATTTGTCTCAGCGGAAAATGAAAATGTAAACTCTGTTCAGTTTGTTATGAAAACAGAGAAGATAAAGAAACCAGAAGTAGACAGCTCTGCACAAGTGGAAGAGAAGAAGAAAGGTTTCTGGGCTCGTTTACTAGATTTGTTTTCTCGTGATAGAGGGTAAAATTATGATGGAGGGTCTTCTAGGGATAGAGGGCTCTTTTTCTTTACTTCTTAAAGTGAAAAAGTAGTATAGTAAAAGAAATGGATAAATCCGGATATACTTATTTTCAGGATGCACATACAAAATCATACACTTTCCCCGTAAAAAGGAGCAAAACAATGCACAAAATCATGCTTATTGAAGATGATGTTCAACTATGTGAACTGACTTGTGATCAACTACAACGTTACGGATATAAAGTGCACGTACCGAACGACTTTCAAAACATAGTTAATGAGTTTACATACATCCAACCTGATCTAGTCTTGTTAGATATTAATCTACCATACTATGACGGCTATTTTTTATGTCGAAGCATTCGTCAGCAATCGAACGTCCCAATCATCATTATTTCTGCAAGAAGTTCAGAAATGGATCAAATAATGGCGATAGAACTTGGTGCCGATGATTATGTTACGAAACCTTTTACATTTGAAATCTTACATTCAAAAGTAAAAGCTTCCATCCGAAGAGTGTACGGAGAGTATGCGCTAAAAGACACAACTCAACTTTGTGTTCATTCTTTATGCGTGGACAGTCAAACACTTGTTGCTTCCTATCAAGGAAAAAGTACCGACCTGAGTAAAAATGAATACAAGTTGTTAAGGAAATTTCTCGAGCACCATCATGCGTATGTTCCGAGAGAAGTGTTAATGGAAGAAGTGTGGGATTCGCAGACTTTTGTAGACGATAATACGTTAACGGTAAATATGACGAGAATAAAGCAAAAGCTTGCCGCCATTGGATTAGCGAACGTTATTAGTAGTAAACGAGGTGTTGGCTATATGTTAAGTGTGGTAGCAGAAAAAGGTCGAAAAGATGTTTAAACGCTTCATAAAAGATAGAGCCATTCTCATCGCATTTTACCTATTTAACATCATTTCGGTCATTACCTTTTTTCACTTAAGTGAAAGAGCAAACAGCGAAGTTTTATACCCTCTAACGATTGGGTTATTTTTACTTGGTGTGTACCTATTGATTGATTGGTTTCGCTATTATCAAGTAAACCGTGCTTTAGAAAAACTATTATGCAATCAATATACGGAGCTTCACGCTTACACAGAAGAACAGAAAGCATTTTTACGTTTATTAAACAAAAAGAATCAAGAGCACTCAAAAGACAAAAATGAGCAAAAAGAAAAGAACAAAGAAAGATTATATTTTTTATCACATTGGATGCACTACTTAAAGACGCCAGTTTCCGTTATAGAGCTTATGATACAAAAAGAAAAGCAAAATGAGGTTAGGCCAACCATATTAGAAAAGATTCAAGCGGAAAACAAGCGATTACATACGTCGATTGAACAAGGATTAACGATGATTCGAATGGATCGTTTTGAAAACGACTTGGAAGTTCAAGCGGTTGATCTTATTACATCATTAAGAAAATTGATTAACAACCGAAAAGTTGAATTTATCTATCAATCGGTTTTTCCAGTTATTAAAAGTGAACGGGAACATGCCCTCGTTATAACGGATTCAAAATGGAATGAAGTAATGTTAGAGCAAATCATTTCGAATGCAGTGAAGTATTCAACTGTAGAGGACGAAAGCAAAAAGCTACGGTTTCAAGTTCGTTTGGAAGGCGACGAAACGGCATTATCTATCATCGATGAAGGAGTAGGAATCCCACCGCATGATTTAGAAAGAGTGTTTGAACCTTTTTTTACAGGAGAAAACGGTAGAAAATTCTCCAACTCTTCAGGCATTGGTCTTTATCTTTGTAAAAGAATTTCAGATAAATTAGGACACCACCTTCTCATACATTCGGAAGTTTCCAAAGGCACTACTGTTACGATTCGATACCTTACAAAACTGTAAGGTATTTTTTGTATCGATAAATGGTTGTAACAAACAATTATTAGTAAGATGAAGGTAACAAGTTACAGGGCAGGGGGATTTAGTATGGCAGATGTTATTTTAGATGCTAATAAACTAGTAAAGATATATGGAGAAGCGAGCGGAGAAGGAGCGACAAAGGCAATAGATGGAGTTAGTTTGACGGTGCGTAAGGGTGAATTTATTGCCATAATGGGCCCATCTGGTAGCGGAAAAACAACACTATTACATATGCTCAGTGGCATAGACAAACCAACCTCTGGTGAAGTGCATATCGCAGGAAGAGAAATTAGTAATATGACAGGGGATGAACTAGCCATCTTTCGTCGTAAGAAGCTAGGGTTTGTATTTCAAGAGTTTAATCTATTAGATAGCTTAACAGTAAAAGAGAATGTCATTTTGCCAATGGTATTAGAAAAGAAAATCGTGGAAGAAATGGATGAAAAAATAGAAGAACTAGCAAAGTTGTTTAGTATAGGTGATATTTTGCATAAATATCCGTACCATATTTCTGGTGGTCAGCAACAACGTACAGCGGTAGCGCGAGCGCTTGTGAATGAACCGAACATTGTTTTTGCAGATGAACCTACAGGTAATTTAGATTCCAAGTCCTCTTCCACTATTATGGAGTGTTTTGAAAAAATTGTGCAAGAACTGGAAACAACCGTCCTTGTTGTGACACACGATGTGTTTGCAGCAAGTTACTGCCGTAAAGTTGTTTTCATAAAAGATGGTCGAATTCACTCCTCCATTGTTCGAAAAGGAGATAGGAAAGAGTTTCTCAATCAAATAATGGATAACCTCGCCGTTCTAGGAGGTAGGAGCCATGACCTTTAATCAACTCGTATGGAGGATGGCGAAGAAGAATAAGCAAAAATATTTGTTTTACTATTTATGTAATAGTTTTGCGGTTTTATTTTTCTTCATGTTTGCAACGATTTACTATAATGAAGAAATTGTAGAAGTTAAACAGATAGATTCCATTGATACGGTATTAATTGTACCAGGTGTTGCATTAGTTGTATTTGCCATTTTCTTTATTAACTATGCACATGGAATATTTATTAAAAGAAGAAGAAAAGAATTTGGCTTGTTTATGACGCTTGGAATGTCGAGCAAGGATTTTTGTAAATTGTTATTACTAGAAAGTGGAGTTATTGCCGTTCTTTCTATTATTTCAGGGATTATAACTGGTGCTGTATTTTCAAGGCTGTTTTTCTTAGTGTTAATGAACAGTACTGGGTTTGACGAAGTTCCGTTTCAATTGAATGTAGAAATGTTTAAAGCATCTATTGGTGCATTTTTACTCGTGTATCTCGTTTCTGTAGGAAAGACGTTGATTTTAACTGTTACACAATCGCTTACACATAGTTTAAAAAGTGATAGGGTGACAGATTCACTCAAGTTTAAAAGTCCGCTTTTTGGTGGAGTAGGAATTGTAATCGTAATCGGATCGGCCTTCATGCTCTACTATACCTATTTAAACCCGAGCTACGGCGGAAGTGATGGCAGTATTCTACTACTGTTTACTATTCTTTTGTTACTAGGTCTCTATGTAGCGTTGTCTCAATGCATGAGCTTTTTTATTGAAATGGCAAAAAAGTATAAACCATTTTATTTTCGTAGATTGTTATTTTTGTCCAACTTAGAATACAAGTTTAAACAGCAAACAGGAATTTTAATGCTTGTTACGGTAATGAGTATGGTCACAATATTTTATAGTTCCGTTATATTGTTTATTTACCTATCGACGGAAGATCAAGTGACCAAACGTAATCCGTATACACTGACCTTTGTAGAATCAGAAACAAAGAATCGAATCTCCGAAGAGGAACTTTACTCTATTTTAGATAAAAAAGAGCATCCGTTGACAGATCATTTGGTTTTACCAGTTTTTGAACACACGGTGAAACATGCTGAAAATTGGTTCTATGATTATGCTTTTGTAAGGTTGTCTGATTTTAATAGTTTAACCGGAAGTCAGAAAGTCTTAAGCGAAGGTGAATTTATCTATTTTTTAAATAACTATCCTGAATATACGTATATGGATGAGCCTTTGGATAGACTCACTATTAAGGTGCAAGGGGAGAATGTAACGCTACCTCAACAAGAGGCGTTCGTGGACAGAAAGGTGAATATTGGATACGAGTACTTTATTTTGAATGATGGGGAGCTAGATGCTTTAAAGCAAAATGTAGTCGGAGTGGAATATAACATTCATTTAATAAATACAGACAACTGGAAGAATACTAGCTTTGCGGTGACTGAACTAGAAAAGAGTTTAACAGAGTGGAATGAGGCTAATTTAGATGAGGAGATGGAGGAAACATATCCGGATGTCAGATCTCGAGTGAAGGAGTATGACTCGGAAAAAAACGCCGGAGCCATCCTATTCTTTGTTTCCACTTTCTTAAGTGTAATGTTCTTTTTTGGAACGTTTATTCTGTTATATTTAAGTTTATTCTCAGATGTTGAACAGGAAAGAAAGCAATATAGGAAACTATTTAAGATTGGAATTACATCGAAAGAAATGAAAGCGAACATTTCAAAGGAATTAGCCGTTTTATTCTTTTTTGCACCATTACTAGGCAGTTGCCTTGCTTTTGTCTATGTTCTTACTTTAGCAAAAGATGTTGGTGGGATTTTGCAAAATCCAAATCTATTCAAGAATTTCCTTGTTATATCCTTGATTTATTTAGCCATACAAACAATTTATTACGTTTATGCACGAAGGAAGATGTGGAAGCAGTTATTGTAAGATCATATTTTTCAGGTCGAAGGGAACATACTTCGGCCTTTTTAATTGTAAATTTTTTCTTGTTTTGTATGTCGTGGTGTGATATAGTCGTATCATGACATACCGAGGTGTGACATTACTTGTTGTTCAGAAAGTGGTGTTTGAAGTGAATATAGAAAAAGTATTAAAAAAATATATACCGATGACAGAGACTGCGTTTTATATTCTTTTGTCTCTCACGTATCCTCGACATGGGTACGGAATTATTAAACATGTAGAAGAGATATCGAACGCTAGAATCCGTTTAGGATCTGGTACGATTTATGGGACGTTAACAAAGATGCAAAAGGATGGAGTTATTACTGTATTTTCTGATGAAGAAAGAAAGACAGTTTATGAAATTACGGATGTCGGCAAACAACTTATAGTAGCGGAGATTAATAGGTTGAAAGAGCTTCACGGGAATGCCATAAAGTATGAGGGGGAGTTTATATGATGACTCGATTTAGGCCATTATGGAGTTTTGATGTGCAGAAAACTGAAACATGGCTATCGGAACAAGCGGCAAAAGGGTATCACTTACATAAACTGCATCGCTTTAAAAGAGGCTTTTCTTTTGAAAAAGGAGAATCAAAGGCTGTGACATATCGGATTGGCCGAGATAAAAATCAAGGAGCCACTTTGTCCAAAACACTTACAGATGGTGGTTGGGAAATCGTTGCACAAAGTGGAGGTTGGTTTGTAACCGCCAATGAAAGTGTACCAGAACAAATTAAATCCTTTACGAGTCGAGAAGGGATAATTAAAAGAAATAGATCAATCACTTACTTATATTACTTCTTACTTTTTTACTTTTCTTTTGTGGCATTTACGAACTTTGCGATATTTTCTGCAGCTTACTTTACTAATATCCCGATGGAAGTGGAAGAGAGTCCATTTTGGTTCATCACATATACGGTATTTGGTATTATTGCGGCCTTTTATATCCTAATGGTATATTCCGTTATTAAGATTCATCGAACGAATAAAATGTTGTCTGAGGAACATGTAAAGTCTAGTTTTGTAAGTAATTTTCAGACAGTAACGATTCTAACGAAGAAGGAAGAAAAGGAATTTAGGAAGAGTGGAAAGTTGTTTAAGAAAAGGAAGTTTGGTTGGTTTTATTCTCCTGACAAAACGGAGAAATGGCTTGAGAAAATGGAAGCCGAAGGAAATAATCTTTATAGAGTCAACAAGCTAGGAACAACGTTTATTTTCTTAAAAGGAAAGTCACGAAAAGTAAAATATTGTGCGGACTATCAAAACTTCTCGAAAGAAAGTTACTTTGAAATACATCGTCAAGCAGGATGGAAGCAGGTTTATAGCTCAGCAACCGCATTACAAAAGTGGACAATTTGGAGTAAAGAGTATAATGAAGGGGAGATTTCTCCTCATTTATATAGTGATAAAACACATCTATTGAAACACGCAAAGCGTGTTGCATCAGCCTATTCAATTCTCTTCACACCAATGGTGCTTATGTATTTGTTTATTACGGGTTTTAATTTGATGTATATCTACACATCGGATACGTGGAATATAAATGAATTCAATATAATTATGTTCTTAATAACTATTATTGTATTTGGGTCGTTTATCACAAGGTCGTGGATGTACTATTTCCGATTGAAAAAAGAAACGAGCACGGAGAGGTAGTGTGCGTGAAACAAGATTTTTCGGTGTGTACCTGGCACCTGTAATTTATAGGCCTTATGATGTGAAACAAGATTTTTCGGGTGGTGCATGGCACCTGTAATTTTAATGCCTTATGAAGTTCAACAACAGCAAATTTTTAGGTCTAGATGAACTTCATAGGCCTTATGAAGTTCAATAACAACAAACTTTTAATGTTAGATGAACTTCATAGGTCTTATGAAGTTCAACAACAACAAATTTTAAATGCCAGATGAACTTCATAGACTCTATGAAGTTCATCTGGCATTAATTTATTAGGACAAGTTGAACTTCACAAGCTTTTTTGTCCCAGACTCTTTATTTATTCTTATGTTCTCACCAAGATTTATCGTCAAAATTGCCTTCGTTAGGATAAATCTCGCGTTTCTTTGAATAGCCATCTTGGTACACTACTTCAAGCTCAAGCTTCTTCATGTTTTTTGTATTCAGTTCGCCTTGATAATATCCGTAAGTACCAGCTCTACGTTGTAATTCTTCCACACTTTCCGTTCCATCACCATAAGTAATGTGAACTTTAACTTCTCTAACTCGGAATTCTTCTAACGGTGACTGCGCCGGATGTACGGCTATGTTAAAATAACCTATTTTATCTTTACCGTCAGATCCAAACTCGCTCTCGTACTGCACAAGGCGCTTATGTGAAGTATCTGGAATCATATCGACAGTAGAAGATTTTGTTGTACCCCCAACTGCTGTTATTTGATATTCGTACGATTTATTAGAGGCTAGCACAACGTTCGCCTCAAATTGTGTGAGATTCAAACTAGTAGCTTTTATTTCTTCCCAAACGTTACTAGAGGTATTTCTATAAGAAAAAATTACTTCAGCGTCATTATCTAATTCATTAAATGTCCAAACAGCTGTCACATGAACAAAGTTTTCATTTACTACTGATTTCGGAGTAAACTCTACATGATTAATAAATCTGTTTGCCTCCACTAATTCATAGAGCTCATATTGCATGTTATCTATATTAGATGTAAGCCGATTAATTTCAGATCGCAAATAAATCACTTCTTGGCGTGAAATATTTTCTACCTCAAATACTTTTGATACGGAATAAATACTTAAAATCAAACTTCCTATAAGTAGGAAAGCTAAAATCTTCATCTGCTTCTCCAATTTCCATCCCCCTAGTTAGTACAATCCGAATTTCTCCATACATACATAACGAACGAAATAGAAAAAAGTTTCAAAAAACATTAACTATAGTAGCATAGTAATGTTTAAACAAACGTTTGATTAATATGTAAAAAACTTATGTACATCAATGGAATTTTATCTAGATTAACATTTAATAAAAACGATAATAAAATAATGAACCGTCTTTCCAATGTATAAGAGTAACCATTTCAGAAATGTAAACATATGTTGAGATGGATAATAATCTAGGAGGGGAAATTTTGAACAATATGTATACTTACCGTACGCAACCGCAAATGAATACGAATGGTCCTATGCAAGTTGTAGTCGTAGAGCCGTATGTGTATACTGCCCTAACTAACTTGAATGGAAAGCGAGTAGTATTAGATACGACACGTGGATCTGTTAGTGGAACAGTTGTAGATGTAAAACCAGATCATGTCGCCATTCAAGATCATGACTCCACTTTTTTAGTACGTTTATGCCAAATTGTATGGATAATGCCTGATAATAACTAAATCTAAATGTTAAAGCGCGAAGGACAGCACGATACATGCTGTCCTTTACCTACATAGCAGCTGGAATATTAATCACTTGACCACCAAAAATAAGGTTAGGATGTTGGATTTGAGGATTTACTCGTAGGATACTTTCTACAGAAGTACCAAACCAAATAGCGATTTTGAATAACGAACTCCCTGGCCTGACAATGTACTGACCAATTATCGGGCGCTCTTCACATTGAAACCCTAACGAAGTCCATGTTTCCGCATCTACAATACCTGTCATTTCTAACTCGCGAGTGTTACGCTGCCAAGTAAGTACAGCTGTTTGAGTGAGTGGCCCATATATTCCATCTATTACTCCTCGATAAAGACCAACAGTTTGTAACATAAATTGAATTCTACTAACATTTGGACCGCGGTCTCCTTGTCTTAATACAGGGCATAGAGTATACGAAAACTCCCGAGGTGGTAACTGAATAATTTGCCCAGGATATATTAAATTAGGATTCTCTATTTCAGCGTTATAAGCCATTAAAAGTTGTAAAGTCGTGTTAAATCTTGTTGCCAATGAATAAAGGGTATCGCCAGGTTGAATGACGTAGACCATATTGATTTCCTCCATTAAATGTTTTCTTTGACTAATATATGATTTAGTTAGATTTTTGTTTCAACCTGAAAAAACGCTCGATACAAAAAGAAAAAGCTAGGGAACTATAGTATCCCTAGGCATTTTATTTAAAGTGTTTTCTAGCATATCGGAGTTGTTCTCTTTCCGTTAAGAGCCTCGTCGCTTTTCCAACCGTTCCATTTTGTAGAGACCATATTGCATTATGATCTTGCACTGCATGACTAAAATCGAGGGATGAAACTATAGATGAATCAATTTCATCATTACGGTTCGTTTATTGAAAAACGTAATTTTGTAAATAGAAATAAAACATTCGTTACTCGTATAGTAGTCATACATTATGTAACGGATTAAAAAAGGCCAGAAGCATAATAAAAATGGCTTCTGACCTTTTTTCTTATATCCTAAAGCTTAAACGAGCTCTTTAACGAAACAATTAAGTTAAATACAAATTTCTCTTCAGTCGTATGCTTTGGATCCACATTGAAGTAACCGTGTCTAAAGAATTGGAACTTCTCTTGTGTTGCCACGCCTTTCATGTTTGGCTCTACAAAACCATTTAATACTTGAAGAGAATTAGGGTTAATTTGATCTAAGAAAGATTTTTCCACTGTTTCCGTTTGCTCTTCTCCAGCAGTACCTTCTGTTACTACTTCCTCAGGCTCTTCTGTCGTTAATAACGGCTCATATAAGCGAAACTCTGCTGGTATAGCTTGAGTTGCTTCTACCCAGTGAATCGTACCTTTTACTTTACGACCAGTAAATCCAGAACCACTCTTCGTTTCAGGGTCATACGTACAGTGGATTTCCACCACATTTCCGTCTTCGTCTTTAATGAATTCTTCACACTTAATAAAGTAAGCATGCTTTAGACGAACTTCATTACCAGGGTATAGACGGTGGTATTTGTTCGGTGGATTTTCCATGAAATCTTCTTGCTCAATATAAATTTCTCTTGAGAATGGAATTTGTCTCATACCCATTTCCGGATTCTCAGGATTAATTTCTGCATCTAAAAATTCTACTTGCCCTTTAGGGTAGTTCGTAATAACCACTTTTAAAGGACGAACAACACCCATTGTACGAGGTGCTTTCAGTTTTAGATCTTCACGAACAAAGTGGTCAAGCATTTGTGAATCTACAAATCCTGAACCTTTTGATACGCCTGTTTCACGAACGAAGGTACGAATTGCTTCTGGCGTGTAACCTCTGCGACGTAAACCAGAAATAGTTGGCATACGTGGGTCATCCCAGCCGTCAACAATTCTTTCGTCCACAAGTTGCTTCAGTTTACGCTTACTCATCACAGCGTTCGTAATATTTAAACGGCCGAACTCAATTTGTTGTGGTGTGCTTGTCATTTCACACTCTTGTACAATCCAGTTGTAAAGAGGGCGTTGGTCTTCGAACTCTACTGTACAGATGGAATGAGTTACATCTTCAATCGCATCTTCTAGAGGATGAGCGAACGCGTACATCGGGTAGATACACCATTGATCGCCTGTATTGTGGTGAGTTGCATGGGCAATTCGGTAAATAACAGGGTCACGTAAGTTAATGTTCGGTGAACTCATATCAATTTTCGCGCGTAATACTTTCTCTCCGTTACCAAACTCTCCGTTACGCATACGTTCAAAAAGGTCTAAGTTCTCTTCAATAGAACGATCGCGGTAAGGGCTGTTTTTACCAGGTGCTTTTAATGTGCCACGGTACTCACGAATCTCATCTGCAGAAAGGTCATCAACATATGCTTTTCCTTTTTTAATTAAAAGAACAGCTCTGTCGTACATTTCTTGGAAATAATCAGATGCGAAAAATAGTCCGTCCCAGTCGTAGCCAAGCCATTTCACATCTTCTTTAATCGCATGAACGTACTCAGAATCTTCTTTTAAAGGGTTCGTGTCATCAAAGCGTAAGTTCGTTTTACCGTTAAACTCGTCTGCTAAGTCGAAGTTAATAACGATTGATTTTGCATGACCAATATGTAAGTATCCATTAGGTTCTGGAGGGAAACGAGTAATAACATGGCTTCGCTTACCAGACTCCAAATCTTCTTTCATAATATTACGGATAAAGTTGGAATTATGATCCACGTTTTGTTCAACCTTTCTTGTTATGTGATGATTGGGTCAACTAGACAGATTACCAGGCCCAAATCTTATTTAATAAGCATTATACACTATTCAATTTTATAATTGTATCACAATTGAAAGTGAGTGCAAAAAAGTTAGAAGTTTCTTCAAAGACGAATGATTATATTTAAGACAGCAATAATGTACACACCCTTTTAAATGCCGCAGATGATTGGAGCGCAAGCCTTCGCTTTCCGCGGGCGGTCTCGTGAGCCTCCTCGGCGCAAGCGCCTGTGGGGTCTCACTTAACACGCTTTCCCGCAGGAGTCTACGGCTTGCGCTCCAATCATCTGCTAGAAAGAATAACAATCTTTACATTCTTCTATAGAATAAAAAGAAAAAAATCCGACTTATCCCAAGTTAATTAGGGCATATTGTTCGAATTTTCCTTTAATAAACATAGTTTTGTCCCAGCCGTGATAATCTATTTTTTCCTTCTATATAAGTCCATCGATTTATAGCCTGCTATTAATACTTCCTTCATTTGTTCTAGCCTTTTGTCTTGCGTTTCTTTTCTCTTCGCGCTATACACATATCGTGCCCAATCTTTCTGGTAGCCATATGTTAGTTCGTTATATATTTTAAGAACCTTGGCATCGCCTTTTAAATAGTCCTTAATATCATCAACGTGCTTAATATAATCGTCCACACATTGACTAGCTGGAGTGGTAGTGGTCTTTTTCTTTTTTTGTGCTTCGGCTTTAAATCCAATTACGGTAAACACATCATCTAAACTAACCATTCGTGAAAATTTGATATTGCTGCCATGTAAAAAGCCATTTTCATCTAAATGTTTCGGACTATAGATAGTATCTCGTTCAATATACTCTTCATATTTAGGGTTATTCTTTTTCGGATATGCGAAAAAAACATAGCCATTGTCTTCAAGTAATTGCTTGTTAATAATTAATTCTACATATTCCCTAAACTGCTCTATTTTGAAAATAAAGAAAAAGATTAAATGGTATTTTTCTTTTACAATAGCGGAGTCGAATTGGATTTCCTCAAAATCTTTATACCCTGCAGGCACATTCAAAATGAGTTTAGTTGGATATTTTTTGAAATTCAATTTCTCTGTAATGCTTTTAGTTGAATTCATTTGCTCTCTCCCTATTAAACTAGTTCATCTAAAGGTTTGACCAAATCCATTAATAATAAACGTATATCTATTTGTTTTCGCCAAGTAACTTTAACATGGCATTTATTTCTCCCTGATGTAAACCTTCGTGCCATAGGACGAAATTTAATACCTCTGCTACGGTATTAAGCGTAACGTCAGGACCAAGCGAGAATGGTTTTTCTCCTGCTTCTTCCAATCTACCAGAGAATGTTTGTACTATTCGGTTTGGCTGTTTCTCTAACATTGTTTTAATTTCAGAAATTGAGGGAGGTTCTGTTGTCCATTTATTTGGACTGCTTCCGATACTAAACATTTCTTGAAACTCAGAAGAACAATTATGCTCTTCTTTTAAAAACGAATGCATCAACACTTCCTGGGCCCAAAAAATATGGCCAAAATGCCATAATAAGTTATTATTAAATCCTTTTGGTATTTCTAAAAGAATACTTTCAGGTGTTTTCTCTAATAACGAAACCGTACGTTTACGAATAATAATCATCTGTTTGAAAAGACTTTGTTCCATCGTGTATGTACCTCCTTATGAATATTTAGGGTATTTTTGACGATATACCCCCATGAATAGAATGATAAGCCCAACTAAAAAAATAATCGGAAACATAACCATCATTAATGCTATGCCAGCAAAACCGTCTCCGTCTTTAATTCCATACTGCACCGAGACAATCCAAGATAATAATGGTGCAATGCAAACCATTGTGATAATGCCCCATACAATAAATTTCTTGTCTTTCCATTTTCCATTGCTTAAAATAACACCTATGATTAGAGTTAATACTAAAATTGTGGCTGCTAATACGATCATTATACTTTCACCACCTACTTCGCTCATCTACTAATCATCATATTCTACAAAGCAAAACAATATCCTTTTATTGTTTAAGAACAATTAACTCTTCTGCTCTAGTTTCCAGGTTACAATATATTCCGTATTTTCATTTAATAATGAAATGCTAGGATTTTCAATAGACCAATCACCACCGATAGATAACTCCTGGCAAGCTAATTCAAATTGACACATTGCAATGCCCATATCTAATAGTTGCATAAGGTAACCGAAGGATGAACTGTAATTTGGTGTATGTTCAATGAAAAAGTGACATGATTTACCATCTTCAGAAAGTACTAATCTCCAAGGTTGCTTGTTGGAAGCAGAAGGCCCTAGCCTTACCATGTCGATTGGAGTTTCTAAAAGCCCTGCAACATCTCTTGATAGAAATGTATCAAAACTCCCATGATAAAATAGTTTCTCCCACGGCTTTTTATTATCTGCTTTCACGACAAAACGAAGTGCTTTATCAAACACTCGCTGTTTTTCCTTTGGATAGCCTAGAGGTGATACACAAGGAATAAACTCCCCATCAGGCATTTGAATTTCTCTTTCAAAAGAATTTCTTGTAAATGTGCCACCCATCCAACATGTACCGATTCCTAACTGTGTTGCATATAGAGTTGCTTTGTGAAAAATATATGCATACTCCACTAAAGGGTACTTTTCGTTTACGCATTTGCCAACAAAATAAGCTTGTGCGTTTTTAATAAAACCGTATGTTCCAATTTTAAAGCCCTTATCTGTAACGTTGTTTTTAATGTGTATAAAATCAATGTGACCTTTATTGCCGAACGGTCCGATTAAATTCTGATCATTCGTTATAAAACTTGTTAATTTATCAATATCTGAATCTCTTAAGCGTTCTGTTTCATATGTTCTTACAGATTGTCTGGCGCGCATTGTTTCAATCAAAGAAATGTTAGTAGCCATGCGTTCTCCTCTCGCTAAACATATTTATTTAATAATAGTATAAGTACAAAAACTCCAAGACAACAACGAAAAAGCATCATTTATATGAAAAAATAAAGAAAGCAGAGGAGGAGCGAGAGTATTTGATTTACGATGAAGTTCATTTTGGCAAAAGAAAAAGAAGAAGATGAACTGGATAAGGCAGATGAAGTTCATTTTGGATAAGAAAAAAGAAAAAATGATCTTCATCGACAATAATTTAAAACGAGAGACAATATAAAGTATTGGATAGCTTCTTTAGAAATAAACACCTAATTTTTTCAATAAATAAATTTACTTCCTTTGTTAAAAATCGAATTTTTGTCTCTTTTGTTAAGAACCTGTCTTCTGAAATGGAATAATATACATCCCACCATCTTTAATCCAATCCGCGTACAATACATCTTTCACAGATGATACTCCTTGAGCTTGAAGCTGTTGGTCAAGCCACGTTTTGTCAAAGCCCAATTCCGATAAATTATCTTCTACAATTTCACCATCTAGTATGAGGGATGTACATAGATAAGTAGGAGCTGGTGCAATATTTAAATCTTCCAGTGTAACTTTCTGAAACAAGTTTTTCTTCAAAATGCTAATAGAACCGTTCGTTTCAAGTATTGCATAAGCCACTTCTCGAATTGAAAATGTTTCACTTTGCCTTAGTAAACTTAACAATTGATTTAAGTTCATTCTGTTTTTCTTTAACTCTTTTCGGTCAATTTTTCCATCTCTTATAATGATAGATGGCTTTCCCTCTAAATAAGCTCTTGTTTTCTTAAACTTTAATAAGATTTTCTCCATAATAATAAGCAAAGCTCCCCATAAACCAATCGTATAGATGATATAAAAAACACCTACATTTTGTTCGTAAATGGCATTTCCTAATAACTCAGAAAGTACGATTGCCGAGACAAAATCGAAAGGGGTTAATTGTTTAATAGTCGTTCTTCCTAAAATGATTGTTATAAAAAAGAGCAAGAAAAACCCAATAATGACTTTTATGCTTATATCTGTAAAGTCCATGTCAACATCTCCCAAACTAACAACCTTTTTTATCTATTTTTGACTAGAATGGGAGATTTTATTCTTTATGGTATTTTCAAAGATATAACCGCGAAAAGTTTTTCTTGATTTTAATACTAGCTATAAATTCCCTAAACATAGGCCATCGTCCAATCCGAATAGGCAATTACCGCATATTATCTACTGTATTAAATAAAATACGAGGAGGATTTACATTGAACGAACATTTTCAAACTATGATGCCCCATCAAACTTTTGATCAGCACACGTTAATGAATGTAAATAACCAAAGATTTCGACCAGGATTCGGTGGAGGATTCGGAAGACCAGGATTCGGTGGAGGATTTGGAAGACCAGGCTTTGGCTTTGGAGGATTCGGACGTCCAGGATTTGGAGGGGGCTTTGGAGGAGCAGGCCTTGGTTTAGGATTTCTAGGAGGCTTAGCTACGGGAGCACTACTAACACCAGGACCAGGTTTCGGATACGGCTACCCACCGCCATACTACTACCAACCATACCCGTACCAATACTATTACTAAGAACAAACGATGAAAAAGTAACCTTCTTACCTATTAAAGGTGAAGAAGGTTACTTTTTTAATTGATATCTAAGACTAATCGTTCTGACTTAGCACGAGAAACACAAGTCAGTATGCTTTTGTTCAAATACTTTTGTTCCTCGCTTAAAAACTGATCATAATGATCAACTTCTCCTTCTAACACCTTAACCTCACAAGTGCCACACCTTCCCACTTGGCAAGAGTAAGGGACATTAATTCCTGATAGAATTAAGGAGTTTAATAATGTTTGATTTTTGGAAACAAATACAGTCTCTCCCGTTTTTAACTCTACTTCAAAAGGTAATGTTTTTTTAGGCGCAGGAGGAGAAAAACGTTCAAAATGAATGCTTGATTTCGGATAACCATATTCAATTGCTGCATTGGAGAATTCAGCAATAAACGTTTCTGGTCCACAGAAATATACGTGTGTGCCAATATTGTGTTCTAAAAGGGTTAATGGTGAGAGACGTTCTGAATCTTCCGCCTCTGAAAAATAAAATGTACATTGTTCTCGAAAATATTCTTTTAGAAGAGAGTAAAATGAACATAGCTCCCTTGATTTAGCAGCGTAGTGAAGTTCAAATGAGCCACCGGTCTCTTGTAGCTCTTTCATCATAGATAAGAAAGGAGTAATCCCAATCCCAGCAGCATAAAAAACATGATGCTTTGCCTTAAAGCTTAATGGAAAGTAATTTTTCGGATAACTAATGGTCAACTGTTCGCCAACTTTTATTTGCGTGTGCCAGTAGTGAGAACCTCCCTTTGAGGTGTCACTTAATAAAATGGAAATATCATACGTACCTGTTTTATCTGGATGGCTGTTGAGAGAGTAAGATCTTTCTAACAAACTCCCATTCTTTCGGATGTATGTAGTTATATGTGAGCCAGCACTAAAAGGCGGAAGAGTAGCGCCATTCATTGGTGCCAATGTAAATCTCTTCACTTTCGGAGTTTCAATAGTAATGTATTTTACATATACAGGAATTTCTTTTTGTTTTTTCAAGTAAAACACCTCTGCCTATAGCTTTGCGACATAACCAAGAAAGGCGTCTCTTTCCTTTGAATAATGATCAGATACGGATAATAATAAATGACAGTGGATGCAAGTAACTTCAATGTTTACAGGTACCTCGTTTACCTTCATCAGCCCATGACAACGGCAACAAAATATCTGTATCCTCTTTTCTCCATAGCCAATAAAATGTGACTCTTCTTCGGTATAACCTATCTCCATAGCCAACCTTTTAACTCGACTCAAATTTCCCCAAGTAGTAGCAACATAGAGGAACGTACCCATCTTTTGGTTTCTTAATTTCCTCGTCAACTCTTTATCTTCTAAACTTATAACTTCAATTGTAGCATCTACAACTTGATTATGAAGTGGGGATAAGAGTGCCAATCCTTTCTCACATCCACAAAAAATATATTTTCGTTTGCCAGAGATCAACAATGGTAGTTCATTCATTTACCATCTCTACTTTCTAACTGTTCTTTTAAATAGGCTAGTACCTCATCTTTAAATAAGGAAATCCCTTTGTAATCGACAATGTGTGGTGGAAGTTCACTTAGAATGTGATAAAACTGTTCTAACCACTCTCTCTTACTTATAAAATCGGAAAGAGGGAGTACATGTGAGTGAATGGTAAATAAAATAGAGTTGGAACGAGGTAGTCGAAAAAGTTTTTGTACTTCGACTCTCAAATGTACAAATTCTCCCGCATTTTCCTTTGTAACTTTCTTTCTATTTTGTCCCCACTCATTAAACGTTTCTAGTGAAGTATCTAAACGATTTCCAGCCATTAGCGACCAATTTTTACGCCACCATGGATTTCCTGCTTCTAAACCGAGCAGAAAAGTAAGGATCCTGTCATCTAAGCCTTCCTCTTTGAATCCAGGAATAGGACGATGAATATCTTTAAAAGACATTCCAAGATTGAAGGCAAGTGACCAATTAGCTGGAAAGCATAATTGCCCAGCGTCTAAAAACAAATCCCCATCTCGTTGTGTCATAATGAGTAAGTCTTCTTGCACATGTCGCCCGATAAAATCTAGCGGTTCTTGTTGGAGGGAAGATTCATCTCCGAAGATAAACTCCTGACTTTCATCAAGTATATTATTGTGGAAAATCCACTTATTGTTACTTTTTTTCAAAGAAAACATGTTAGGATAATAGTGTGTTAGATGTTCTAATAGTAACTCTACGACTTCCCACTGTACCTTTTTTGTATGTGACGACGATTGGTAGCAGCGAGAATAGTTATTTATTAATAGGTTACGTTTTAAGTTTATTTCATTTTCGTAATTCAATGTAATTTCAACACTTGTTTCTTGCTCCAGAATGATAGAATTATTACTGTAGCGATATACATCTTCTTTGAATGGATATGGAAACTTATCGAGCCTATTCATTCTCGTTCACACCTTTTTATCAGAGTAGTCTGTCATTTTCATCGTAAGTATAGTTTACTATGTATTAAGGAAGAGCAACAGCAAGTTATAAATACTTACTTTAAAACAGAATACAAATGTGTTAGGATTTCCTAAGTATTATGTATAGTTGTCGAAGTTTTTGGAGGATTTTCCTCCCTATTAGCGAATATGAAAATAAATTGTCAATTATTGAACAAAGAGAGGAGAGTTCCTGGATGAAAGTAACATTATATAGTAATTCAGAATTAAAGAAATTTCTTAGTGAGAATAGAATGGATTTTGAGGAGAGGCTTTTATCAGAAGCGGTTAATGTTGCATCCAAAATTAATGATATTTTACAAGCAGGCAATATAGACCTTTTAAAAAATGCAGAGACATTAGTTATGTATGTAATAGAACAGAAAGAAGAAGAATTAATCGAATTTGCTAAACAGGAAGGTATTTTATGGGCGCAACATTCATTAACACTTTCCTTTAAATTAGAGTGGGTGCAAGCGATTAGGCGTACTCTTTGGAAGTTTTTACATAAGTTTGATAAATTGAATGAAAATAGTTTTTTAATTAATGATTTTTATGAGTTGGAAAAGAAAATCAATAATAATGTGGACTGCTTTTTAAATACTTTTTTCTTAAGTTACTCCAATTACAAAGACAATTTATTGAACAATCAAAGAAAGTTAGTAGAACATCTATCCGTTCCAATTATTCCAATAAGTACATCTGTTGCGGTATTGCCTCTAATTGGAATGATTGATTCGTATCGAATGAAAATTATTCAAGAAAAGGTGCTAACGGAGATCTCAAATTTGAAATTACAAACACTAATCTTAGATCTTTCTGGCGTTACAACGATGGATGATGAAGTGATTTCAGACTTTGAAAATGTTTTAAGCGGAGTAACCATGATGGGGTGTAAAGCTGTTATAACGGGCTTACGTGCAGAACTTGTCACAAAGATGGTTCGTCTCGGTGCATCGTTCCAACATTTAGCCGATACGCGTGGAACACTTCAACAAACATTGAAGACTTATTTAGATTTAGAAAATGTAAAACTATACTGACATAAAATGGCTTATGTTAAAATCTAATGTTTTAATATGAGCCATTTATATTTGCTTTCTGATTATTTTAAGTAGAATGCGATTAGCATATACATAAAAAAGGTGCTTAGTTATGAATAAACAATTCCTTTCAATTAGTCTAAAATTCAAAAAAAAAATACCATAGGTAGTCGTCGATGGCCCCCATACTCTCTCCCTCAAAAATAATTGCTAACTCAAGGTTGTATCCAAATTTATCCTTAAAAGAAATGTGCGTATTTTCCTTTCCATTAAACATAAACTGATAATGATATTCCAAGCTGAATATCATTTTATTAGAAATATCCAATCCTACCAAAGAGGTGACAATGCATGAGAAATCAAGGTCGATTAGATCCAACTTCTCAAAAATTTACCCACAATTGGACAAGACCTAAGCGAGCTAGTTCTCAAATAAACGGACATACAAAAATGTCTCAGTCCGTTATTATTGCTAGAAGTGATGCGAAGGCACACAGGATGTTTTAAGATATTTCTAAATCTTTAAAAGGAAAGAAGATGATATTGTCTTCTTTCCTTAAAATTTAACCTTTTATATAGTAATTGCAATCTTCAATTATTCATCATTCATTATTCATAAAGCGCTTTTCGTTGGAGGGATCAATCATGTCCTTTTTTTTGTTGACTTTACTAAAATAAGTACCGTTACTTTTCTTTTCAGGGTAGACATAACAAATAAAAGTTTAAGTTACTCAACACAAAACAATGATTCGATATGGAGTAGTCTGGGCAGGAATGCTTTTCGTACTCGGTCCGTAAATGACAATTAGATTGCGGTTAGCGGGATTGGAGGAGAACTGTTGACCATTTTGTAATACTAGTTGCGTAATTGGTGATATGTTTAATTGTAATTGCCCATCACTACTCAATAGTTGATCATTAAAATAATCTATTTTTACGTTCTGGTAGGTCCTATTTTTAACCATTACTATAGCACGATATTGCGGGGGATAGATTAGAGGAACAGGAGCATTTGTGTCGAAGTAGCCTACAATTCTGTCTCCGGTTCGTGCGGTAGAGTGATCGACAAAATAAGTAGTAGGTGATACGACAAAATTAACTATTCCTCCATTTCCATCCTCTAATGTAAACATTTTATAACATCCTTCACTAGCGCCATTTGGACTAATAGGAAAATCGCTTATAAACGTAATCGTACCTTCAAATACCCCGAAATTTACCATCATGTTACCCCCAATAAGAAATATCTTCTTTTCTAGATTATGAAGCACCTAAAGATAGGTGCCTACAAGATAATTTTCTGATTTATAAGACGATTTGTTAGTTACTTTACAGTTTTCTACTGTAAAATAGAATCAATATTTAAAAGGGGGATAATGAATGTGAAAAATTTGTTAAAAGAATTGTCTTCTATTCACGGGCCGTGTGGTTTTGAAGAAGAAGTAGCCAAATACATAGCAAAACGTCTTAAAGGAGCTGTTGACTCCATTGAGGTAGACGGAATAGGCAACTTAATTGTGAAAAAAAAGGGTCATCAGGAAGGGCCGAAAATAGTAATTGCAGCTCATATGGATGAAGTAGGCTTCATCGTAAAGAAAATAGAGAATAATGGTTTAATCCGATTCGAAAAACTTGGTGGACATGATGATAGAATTTTACTTTCACAACGTGTTCAATTACAGTCTACTAGCGGTTTACGACAAGGTGTTATTGGAACGATAAGTGCCCATATGATGAAGTACGACGATCCGAAAAAAGTTCGACCTCATCAGAAATTATACATAGACGTTGGTGCATCTTCTAAAAATGAAGTAGAGGAACTAGGAATTAAAGTAGGGGATTCGATCACTTGGCACCCACATTTTGAAGAATTAACGGAAAATAGAATCGTTGGGAAAGCTTTTGATGACAGAGCAGGTTGTGCCGTATTAATTCAAGCACTGGAAGATCTAGAAGCAACCGAGTTTGCGGGTGAAATGATAGGAGTCTTTACCGTACAAGAGGAAGTAGGATTAAGAGGAGCGCGTGTTATTAGTCATCAGCACCATCCTGATGTAGCTATAGCAATAGACACAACGGCTGTCAGTGACACACCGGAAGAAATGATGGATAACTCTTTAGCGCTTGGAGCAGGAACCGGTATTAAGGCGATTGATTTTAGTTTAATTGCAAATAAAAAAATTCGAAATCAATTAGTGCAACTTGCCTTGGAAAATAAAATACCTTATCAAGTAGAAGTATTCCCTGGTATTGGAACAGATGCAGGTGAATTAAGTCAAGCACATCAAGGTGTACCTACTGGAACATTATCGATACCTTCCCGGTATGCACACTCTTCTATTGAAGTAATCGATGTAAGAGACCTAGAAGCAACAAAAGATTTATTGGTTGCGTTTGTGAAGAACATGAAAAAGGCGAAAGAATATAAATTTACGATTGATTGACTATTTTTTTCGTTGAAAATACCTTGAATTCTTATGGAGTTGTTTCCCCTGAAAGAGGAATCATCGAGTATCAAGCACAATTAGGTGGGAAAATTCACGTTTATCCCGAAAAGATGATTTGGGATGTAGGGGGACAAACGCCAATTCCTGCTGCAAAGTTAATTGATCAATTAGTTGAGCAAGGATTGACGTTCCAACATACTGTTATATTGAATGAAAAGGTAGAGATTCTCACAATGACGTATTTAAAGAAAAGAACGTGGAGATAGTGAAAAGGCTAATGGCTACAAAAGGTTAGCTTGTCTAATTTTAATGAGTGGGAGTGATTTAAACCTCTAAAAATGAAAGCACTTGCAAAAATAAAAAAAGGATGTTAAAGTATTTTTACGTAAACGTTTTCGTAAAAAGGTGATGAAATGAAACCAACGATTAAAGATGTCGCGCAGAAAGCAAATGTATCCATTGCTACTGTGTCGAGAATATTAAATAACCAACCAGGCTATTCCGAAAAAACAAAGGAAAAAGTGTTGAAAGTGATTGAAGAAATGGGCTTTCATCCAAATGGAATTGCGAGAGGTTTGGTAAATAAACGAACGAAAACAATTGGTGTTTTATTACCGAATGTAACGAGTTCCTTTACCTCCAAATTATTAAAGGGTTTGGAGGAAAGTGCTCACGAAAATGATTACAGTATGATAGTTTGTAATACAGACCATAACGGTAAGCGCACGCTAGACTACTTAAGAGTACTAGGGGAAAAGAAAGTCGATGGACTAATTTTCGTTAGCCAAGTTGTGAGAGATGAGTATTACAAAGTTATGCACAGTTTAGGAATTCCAGTAGTGTTAGTTTCATCTCAGTCTTATAAATATCCGATTCCATATGTGAAAGTGGATGATGTACAAGCAGCATACCAAGCAACAAGTTATCTTATTCAAAATGGACATACGAAGCTTGCAATGATTGGTGGAGATATAGAAGATGAACTAGTTGGTATACCGAGGCTGGAAGGATTTAAAAAAGCATTAAAAGATCATGGCCTACAAGTTAACGAAAAGTTAATTGTTCATGGTGATTTTGGTTTTAGTAGTGGGAAAAGATGTATGGAACAACTAGTACCATATTTAACCGAATTTACAGCAATCTTTACAGCAAGTGATGATATGGCAGTTGGAGCATTATCTACAGCATATGCACATAATTTAAAGGTTCCTGATGATTTTTCCATCGTAGGTTTTGACAACACGAATATTTCAGAAATGTCCATTCCACCTTTAACAACTGTTGCGCAACCACTTTGGGAAATGGGTAGTACAGCTGTAGAAAAGATAATTGAAATGATTGAAAAAAATCATCAAATCGAGAGCTCCATTATGAGCCACACTATTGTAGAAAGAGAAACTGTTAAGAAAATATAACACCTCCATAAAGGTGTATTATTTTCAATACTTACGTAAACGTTTACGTAAGAAGATTTATTAAGTTCAAATTATTTTTTTCTTCATTACGTAAACGTTTACGTAATGAACTCAAACAAAACCATAGGGGGAACAACAATGAAAAACAAGTTTAAAGCACTTATTGCAAGTTCAGTAGCAGCGTTAGCATTAACAGCTTGTGGTGGAGGATCTGATGATGGAAGAGTGAAAGTGGAATTCTTTCAAAATAAATCAGAAGCAGTGAACACTTACAACGAATTGATTGCAAAGTTTGAAGAAGAATATCCAGAAATCAATATCGAGCAAAACCACGTACCAGAATCTGAAACAGTATTACGCTCACGTTTAACTCAAAATGACATTCCACAAATCATGGCAATTAACGGAAATGCAACGTATGGTGAACTTGCAGCAGCTGGAGTACTTCATGACTTCGCAGGTGATACAAAGATTGAACAAGTTCAACCTGCATATGTAGAAATGTTAAATCAATTAGCAGGAAAAGACACTCCTAACGGTATTCCGTTTGCTGCAAATGCGAACACAGTACTTTACAACAAAGATAAGTTTGAAGAAATGGGTCTTGAAATTCCAACTACTTGGGATGAATTTGTGGGAGTAGCAGAAGCAATTGAAGCAGCTGGTGAAGTTCCTTTCTATCACACATACGGTGATGCTTGGACAGCGATGGTACCATTTAACGCGCTAGCCGCGAACCTACAAGGTGATGATTTTATTGAGAAAAGAAACGAAGGTGCTGTTACATTCAACGAGCGTTATAAAGAAGCAGCAGAAAACATGTTAACATTACTAAACTTCGCTAACAATGATGTATTTGGTGCTGGTTATGATCAAGGTAATACGGCTTTTGCAAATGGCGACGTTGTTATGTACATCCAAGGTAACTGGGCAGTGGGATCTATTTTAGATGCAAACCCTGAAGCAAACATTGGTGCTTTTGCTTTACCGGCAACAAACGATGTGTCAAAAAATCGTCTAGTATCTGGTGTTGATACAGTATTAGCCATTTCAGAGAATGCTAAAAATAAAGAAGAAGCACAATTATTCATTGAGTTCTTACTTCGTCCAGAAAATGCACAATTCTATATTGACCAAGAAAAACAATTCTCAGCAGTGGAAGGTGTTATTCAAGAAGACCCTACAGTAGCTGACTTAGCAAAACATTTTGAAGATGGTACAATTACTAGTTTCCCTGACCACTATTTTCCAACAGGAATGCAAGTAGAAAACTTAGTACAAGAGTTTTTACTTAAGAAAGACGTACAAGAGTTTTTAAATACTCTAGATAACGAGTGGAACAAAGTAAAAGGTAGAAACTAATAATTTTAGGAGGGAGAACTTCTTTTTCTCGGACTTTTCCCTCCGAAAAAAAACCTTCCTTATTGATATGGGTCCATTTCCTATGAAGGTTAACGATAATCTTTATCGGAAATGGTCTTATGCTAACGAAGGTGAGACATTGTATTCAGAAGTTAATTTGTGGTATCGATTTCACAAAGAAATTAAGGGGAGGAAAGGTAGCAATGAAAAAGAAGAAAATTAGTCCATATCTTTTAATGGTACTTCCAGCAGTTATTCTATTTTTTGCCTTTCATACATTTCCAGTGTTACAAGGTATTTTCTATAGTTTCACAAACTGGAAAGGGTATGGATCTTGGGATTTTGTAGGATTCCGAAACTATATTAATGTATTTCAAGATTCACGCGCATTAGATGCATATATGTTCACATTTAAGTTTGCCATTTTATCTACTGTCCTAGTAAATATCATTAGTTTAGCAGTTGCGCTAGGATTAAACTCACAAATTAAGTTTAAGAAAACGTTGCGCGGCGTTTATTTCATGCCAAACATTTTAAGTATCTTAATTGTTGGATTTATCTTTAACTATATTTTTGCAATCTTTGTTCCTTCCATTGCGGAGAACTTAGGAATCAACTCTTTAACGGCAAGTATTTTAGGAAATCCCGATTTAGCTTGGATAGGAATTGTTGTTGTAGCAGTATGGCAGGCTGCAGCCTTTAATACGATACTTTATCTAGCAGGTCTTGCAACTATTTCAACAGAGCTTTATGAAGCATCAAGCATTGACGGAGCGAATAAATGGCAGTCTTTCTGGAAAATTACGTTCCCACTTATTGCTCCATTCTTTACAATCAATATGGTTTTAGCAATGAAAAATTTCTTAATGGTATTTGACCATATTATGGCCTTAACAGGTGGTGGCCCAGGTAGATCTACAGAGTCTATTTCCTTATTAATCTACCGCGGTGGTTTCCAAGGTGGAGAGTTTGCCTACCAATCGGCTAACGCAGTTGTGTACTTTATTATCATCGTAACAATTTCTGTTATACAAATCCGTTATTTACAAAAACGGGAGGTGCAGATGTAATGGGAAGCAAAAAAATTAATTGGACGGTTACGATATTATTAATAATCGGTTCCATCGTTATTCTTTTTCCAATATATTTAACAGTTGTCAATGCGTTGAAAACTCCACAAGAGACAGCGCAGTCCATTCTAGCGTTACCAAGCGAATTACGTTTTGATAACTTTACAAGAGCAATCGAAATGACAAATTTCTTTAATGCGTTAAAAAATAGTGCCTATATTACATTTTTTACAGTAGTATTTACGATCTTAACGAACTCAATGGTTGCCTATGCTATTGCTCGTAATATGCACAAGAAATCTTATAAAGTATTATTCTATTATTTTGTAAGTGCAATGTTTGTACCGTTTCCAATCATTATGTTACCGATTGTAAAACAGATGAGTGCCATTTCTATGATGAATCCAACAGGGCTAATCATTTTATACATTGTGTATGGACTAGCATTTAATATTTTCTTATATGTTGGATATATTAAGTCGATTCCAATTGAATTAGAAGAAGCAGCAATTATGGATGGATGTTCTAGATGGGGAGTATTCTGGAGAGTTATTTTCCCACTATTAACACCGATGAATGCAACAGTAGGTATTTTAACAGCACTTTGGGCGTGGAATGACTTTATGTTACCACTAGTTATTCTAAGTGACCGAAGTGATATGACGTTACCTTTAGTACAGTTCGTTTTCCAATCACAATTTAGCACTAACTACAACTTAGCATTTGCCTCTTACTTACTAGCGTTGTTACCAATGTTACTCGTATATATCTTCCTACAAAAATGGATTATTAGCGGAGTTACAAAAGGAGCTATTAAGTAACAAATTTGGTGCATTTGTTAAATAAGCGATGTGACCAAAGCCAGGTGCGAAGTGACCGAAGCAAGGTGCGAAGTGATCGAAACTAGATGCGAAGTGACCGAAGCAAGGTGCGAAGTGACCGAAACCAGGTACAAAGTGACCGAAACAAGGTGTGAAGTGACCGAAGCAAGGTGCGAAGTGACCGAAGCAAGGTGCGAAGTGACTGAAACAAGCTGCGAAGTGACCGAAACAAGCTTCGAAGTGACCGAAGCAAGCTTCGAAGTGACCGAAGCAAGGTGCGAAGTGACCGAAGCAAGGTGCGAAGTGACCGAAACAAGGCACAAAGTGACCGAAGCAAGGTGCGAAGTGACCGAAACTAGGTGCGAAGTGACCGAAGCAAGGTGCGAAGTGACCGAAACTAGGTGCGAAGTGACCGAAGCAAGGTGCGAAGTGACCGAAACTAGGTGCGAAGTGACCGAAGCAAGGTGCGAAGTGACCGAAACTAGGTGCGAAGTGACCGAAGCAAGGTGCGAAGTGACCGAAACTAGGTGCGAAGTGACCGAAGCAAGGTGCGAAGTGACCGAAACTAGGTGCGAAGTGACCGAAGCAAGGTGCGAAGTGACCGAAACTAGGTGCGAAGTGACCGAAGCAAGGTGCGAAGTGACCGAAGCAAGGTGCAAAGTGACCGAAGCAAGGTGCGAAGTGACCGAAACAAGGCACAAAGTGACCGAAGCAAGGTGGAAAGTGACCGAAACTCGGTACAAAGTGACCGAAGCAAGACCCATAGTGACCAAAACAAGATACAAATTATATAAAATAATCGAAGGGACGGCGAACAATGCAAAAAACATGGTGGAAAGAAAGTGTCGTATATCAAATTTATCCAAGAAGCTTCATGGATAGCAACGGAGACGGAATTGGCGATATCCAAGGAATTATCTCAAAATTAGACTACCTAAAAGAATTAGGAATAGATGTTATTTGGTTATCACCGGTTTATAAATCTCCGAATGATGATAACGGCTATGACATTAGCGACTATAAAGATATTATGGACGATTTCGGAACAATGGCAGATTGGGAAGAAATGCTTGCAGAAATTCATAAGCGCGGCATGAAATTAATTATGGACTTAGTAGTTAATCATAGTTCAGATGAGCACGAATGGTTCATAGAGTCAAAGAAATCAAAAGATAACCCTTATCGTGATTATTATATTTGGCGAGAAGGAAAAGATGGAAAAGAGCCAAATAACTGGGAAGCAACGTTTAGCGGATCTGCTTGGGATTATGATGAAGCAACAGATGAATATTACCTTCACCTTTTCGCGAAAAAACAACCTGACTTAAACTGGGAAAATCCACGCTTACGCCGTGAAGTGTACGATATGATGAAATGGTGGTTAGATAAAGGTATCGATGGTTTCCGTATGGATGTTATCAACTTTATTTCCAAAGTAGACGGTTTACCAGACGGTGAGTTAAAAGAAGGAAAAAAATACGGATCTGGTTCTAAATATTTCATGAATGGACCTAAAATTCATGATTACCTTCAAGAAATGCACCGCGAGGCGATAAGCGGGTATGATGTTATGACAGTTGGAGAAATGCCAGGCGTAAACCCAGAACAAGCACAGCTTTATACAGATGAAAATCGTAATGAAGTGAACATGGTATTCCAATTTGAGCATGTAGATTTAGATTCTGGACCTAACGGAAAATGGGACTTAAAACCACTAGATTTAAAAGACTTAAAGTGGAGCTTATCTAGATGGCAAAAAGGATTAGAGAAAACAGGTTGGAATAGCTTATATTGGAATAACCACGACCAACCACGAATCGTCTCTCGCTTTGGGGATGACAAGAATTATCGTATGGAATCTGCTAAAATGTTAGCAACACTTCTACACATGATGAAAGGAACGCCATACATCTACCAAGGTGAAGAAATTGGGATGACAAACGTTAAATTCGATTCAATCGAAGACTACCGAGATATTGAACTATTAAATATGTATAAAGAAAAAGTGGAAGCTGGTGTTCCAGTAGAAAAAATCATGGAAAGCATTTATGTAAAAGGGCGTGACAATGCACGAACTCCTGTTCAGTGGAACGAAAGCGAAAATGCAGGCTTTACAACAGGTACTCCATGGATTAATGTAAATCCTAACTATAAAGAAATAAATGCCGAGCAAGTAGTGAAAGACCCTAACTCTATTTTCCATTACTATCGTCAGTTAATTGCATTACGCAAGCAACATGAGATAATCGTATATGGAGATTATGATATTATCGTCGAAGATCACCCTCAAATTTATGCTTTTACTAGAACTTTAGGGGAAGAGAAACTGTTGGTTGTATGTAATTTTTACGGTGAGACAACAACATTTGATTTACCGGAGCAATTAAAAACATTAACAGTTGATAGCCTTTTAATAAGTAACTATGAAGTGGAAGAAAAAGAAGTAATCGAACATATCGAACTTCTTCCATACGAAGCAAGAGTGTATAAATTAAAATAAATCTAGAGTAGATACCCGAGTGAGTTTCATAATGTACAATTACTAAACGAAAAACGAATATTAAACCTATTCTTTCATATAATTAACGTTTTATATCGAACGTTATTTAATAATAATACACTGAACATTCGTTTTTCACTATACGAACAGTAATTATGAAATTGATTCACCCATATAAAAATAGAATCGCACCATGAAAGATGAAGAGTTAAAGATTTCATTTTAACTTATCAATATTAATTAAGTTGTTGTTTGCGGATGGTGAGAGACTCCTGCGGGAAAAGTGCGTCAAGGGAGACCCCACAGGCGCATGAGCCGAGGAGTAGGTTTTTTCATGACAGTGAAAATAACCTTCCTTTTACCACCCGCGGAAAGCGAACACCTTCCGCGAACAACAACGATTAGTACTCAATACAATACTTTTCGGGTAGGGCTTATGTGTTATGTGCCCTGCCTTTTTACCATATCTAATGTAAAGGAGCGAAGATAATGAATAAAAAATGGTGGAAAGAAGCGGTTGTTTATCAAGTATACTGGCGCAGTTTTAATGACACAAATGGTGATGGTTACGGTGATTTACAAGGTGTTATCGAAAAGTTAGATTACATAAAACAACTAGGTGTAGATGTAATCTGGTTAAATCCATGCTATGAATCTCCTGATGTGGATAATGGCTATGACATTAGCGACTATTACGGTGTCATGGAAAAAGCAGGAGACATGAAAACATTGGAGCGTTTGATTGCAGAAGTTCATAAACGAGACATGAAAATTATTATGGACTTAGTAGTAAATCATACTTCTAATCAACACCCATGGTTTATGGAGTCTGCTTCTTCCAAAGATAACCAAAAACGCGATTGGTATATATGGAAAGACCCACATCCTCAAACAGGTGAAGCTCCAAATAACTGGAGATCTTATTTTGCACCATCTGTGTGGGAGTACGATGAAAATACAGAACAATATTACATGCATTCATTTGCGGTGGAGCAGCCAGATTTAAACTGGGAAAACGAAAAAGTTCGAAATGCCATTTATGAAATGATGCGTTTTTGGCTAGATAAAGGGATTAACGGCTTCCGAATGGATGTTATTAACTTGCTTGCAAAATTAGAAGGTTTTCCTGATGCGGAAAATCCATATGATATTTCTTACTTAGGAAATAATCCAGGTATCCACGAGTATTTACAAGAGATGCATGATAAAGTACTACGTCACTATGATGTGATGACAGTAGGAGAGATTCCTTTCGTTACTCCAGAGGATGGCGTGTTATATACAGGGGAAGACCGTAAAGAATTAAACACGCTATTCCATTTTGAAGTAGCAGATAACATGGCAACATGGGATATGCTTTGTTTTAAAAAAATTCAAAAACGCTGGTACGAAGGATTAAAAGGAAAAGGCTGGAACTCTCAATTTCTAAACAACCATGATCATACTCGTCAAGTAACACGTTACGGTAATGACGGAAAGTATCGAGTGGAGTCTGCAAAACTACTTGCTACACTTGTTCATACATTACCAGGTATGCCTTATATTTACCAAGGAGAAGAAATTGGAATGACGGGTGTAAGATTTGATTCAATTGAAGATTACAACGACATTGCGATGAAAAATAAATATAAAGAAGAAGTAGGAAAAGGTAGAAATCCAAAAGAAGTGTTTGAAAGCTTACTATTATTAAGCCGTGACAACTCTAGAACTCCAGTTCAATGGAATAGCGAAAAAAATGCTGGATTCACATCGGGGACACCGTGGATTAAAGTGAATCCTAACTATAAAGAAATAAATGTAGAAAAAGCTCTGCAAGATGAGAATTCCGTATTCTATTTCTATAAAAAACTAATTCAACTCCGTAAAGAAAATGAAGTAATGGTATATGGTGACTTTGAAGATCTATCCGAAGGTGATGAAAAGTTATACACGTATACTCGTGCGTACAATGGAGTAAAATGGTTAATCATTTTGAATCATAGCGACGAAGAATATAATTTAACATTGCCTAGGTCTTTAGACGGAACGAAAAAAGAATTAATTTTAGCAAACTATGTAGGTGTGACAAGTAACAGCGACATGGATCAAACTGTCTTGCGTCCACACGAAGCAAGAATTTATAGACTTTAATATACTACAAAAAGCCCAGTCGCTAATCCTAACGACTGGTTTTTTTGTAATGAAAGTTTGTTTCTTTGTAAGTCAGGGAATGGAGATAGTGTCGCAAATCTTTTCTGTTTCATATGTGACAAAAATAGAGAGGAGTCGATAAGTATGAATACGAATCAAAAAACGGAAGAAAAGCTAAAAGACATTTCTAGTGAACAAAAACAGGAGATCTTAGATAATTTCCAAGGGTTCATGGATTATTTAAAAAAGCAAATTAACCGCGGAGAAAAACTAGGTTTAAATGAAGAGCAATTAGCAAAAGCGGCAGAAAAGGTTGCCGAGCATTTGAACAAACATGAAGAACCACAAAACCGTGAAGAATACGTCTTAAACAAAATGTGGAATGTAGCAAAAGATGACGAAAAACATGCTATCGCACATGTATTAGTACGTTTGGCAAAAGAAGAAGGAAACGTTTAAACTATTAAGGTAATATATAAGTAGAAACTACTATTTTAATTTCTCGTCTCAAAAAGTGTTTAATCTTTCGCAAACCATGGTAAATGTATTTATGTGAGTTCGTTTCTAATGAAAAATCAAATCATCATGAGAAGCTAAATTCATTATGAAACGGACTCATGAAAAATTCATAAAACCATTAACAGGAGGATGATGAACATGACAAACAATAATAATCAGAATCAGAGCAATGGTACAATGAGTTATGAAGAAAGAGGTCGTAAAGGTGGAGAAGCAACGAAGCAAAGTCAAGGCAAAGACTTTTACGAAGAGATTGGTCAAAAAGGCGGAGAAAAAACAAAGCGTGAGCATGGCACGGAACATTACGAGGAAATTGGACAAAAGGGCGGCCGTAGCTCCAATTAATAATATAGGACAAGCTATTCGATAATAATAAAAAGAAGCCGATTTTGGCTTCTTTTTTGTATCTTCTAAAAGTACATACTCCTTTACTCTATAAGCATCATACAGTGAACCATACGGAATTGAGAAGGAGGCTACTTTAATTATGATTATGTATCAAGGATACGGTGGTCAACCAATATATTATCATTGGCCAACTTTTCCTAGTCATCAACATATGACTACACACCAACACGATAGTTCTCACACGCATAATTATCACCCACATGCACATTTTGGATATTTTTATCCTTGGAACTTGTACACAGAACGTAGTTGGATGTACTAAATACAAAAAGCAAGAGAGGAAGTGTTATCGTTATAACTTCATCTCTTGCTTGCGTTTAAAGTTTATATTTGTCTAGTTTTTTCTTTTTTCTGAGAAGCGTTACGATTCCATGGTGTGCCTAAGAAAGGAAGTGCCCAACGATCTAGTCCAATCCACCCTGAATTTTTCCAAGCAAGTACGAGCCATGTTGCAAGGACGAATAATATTGGATTCGTACTTAGTGTTCCTGCAAAAAGGAAACTCACATTCATTACTCCGCCAAAAAATGCTGCGATACCAGTTAATAAACCAAGAATTAGTCCTATTCCAACCAAAAGCTCACCGTATGCAACTACATAACTGAATACTTCCGCATTTGGGAGAGCCACATTTTCTAAAAAGCTTGCATACCAACCTGTTACATCTGCACCACTTTCTGCTTTTGCGATAGCGCCATTTAAATAACCTTTAACAGCTGCACCAGCATTTTCTCCAGTCCAAGCATCACTTGTAACCTTCTTCCATCCAGCTGTAAGCCATGCATATCCAACGTATAGTCTAACAATTAACCAAATCCAAGCAGCGCGTGTACTGCTGAATAGAAACTTTGAAACGGGATTTTCAGGGATAATAATATTACTTCCTTTACTTTGCAAATAAACGCCTCCCTTTTCTAAAAAAACAAGCAATTTTTTGTTAATTTCTACCTTAATTGTAACGAGGAAAAGCGTTTAATTATGTGATATTTATCACACCTTTGGAAAATAGTAAGTTGTAATAGTTAATCATATGCACTTAAACTAGGTAAGTTTCATAGTGTATATGAATAATTTTTCGCGAATCTTAAAAAGATATATGTGATATAAGTTTTTTAGCTATATTTTATTAGGAGGCGTTCACTCATGTGGAATGCCCTGTTTTGGGGGACGTTAGCAGCATCTGCAACAATGGCAGGAGCTATATTAGCAATGAAAGTAACGATACCTCATCGCATTGTCGGTTACATAATGGCTCTAGGGACTGGTGCTTTAATTGGAGCAACTGCTTATGAGCTGCTTGAGGGTTCATTAGAAATTAGTGGATTTAAAGAAGTGGCAATTGGCTTTTTAGGTGGTGCATTAACCTTTACAGTCCTAGACTATTTTGTTTCACATAAAGGAGGGCATCAACGAAAAGGAGTGGACCGAGAGCAGAAAAAAACAGATAGTTCTTCTGGTATGGGGATTTTTATCGGAAGCGTCATGGATACAATACCAGAAACAGCATTGATTGGAATGAGTTTGATTGGCGGTGGATCTGTTAGCTTAGCACTAGTAGTATCAGTGTTTATAAGTAATATTCCGGAAGGGCTTTCGAGTACAATAGGACTTAGAAAAAGTGGCTTCTCGAAAAAAAAGATCCTCATTATGTGGGGCTTCGTTGTTATTGCTTCCGCCTTGAGTGCGGTAGGTGGAGCAACTATTTTTGCAGAAGCATCCAATAGTATGAAAGCCATTGTAAGTTGTTTTGCAGGAGGTGCCATCATTGCAATGATTGCCTCGACGATGATGCCAGAAGCATATAAAGAAGGCGGACCAACAGTTGGATTTGTAACTTCCATAGGAATCTTTATAGCTTTATGGTTGCATCATTTATAGGCATTTCTAATGTGCAGATAGATTAAGTCTATCTGTTTTTTTGTTATTCGTTTACATTTGTTCATTTGAAATGTAATATTTTACAGTAAGAGATTTTTTATAAGGGGTAAAATAATGAAAAGTATATCTAAAAGTAATTCTAAGATTAGATACTTCTTGCTACTATTAATGTATTTAATAATTGTTTCTTTAGTCTTTTATAGTACACCCTCCATGACAATTTTTATGTTATGCTTATTCCTTATTACTATATATTTTATATTTTTATATTATATTAGTTTAAAAGAAGGAATGACGCTAAGAAAAAGAATTCCATACGTTTTCGTAACAATATTTACAGCGTTACTGGTCAATTGGTTATTAGGATCGCCGATTAAGATGCACATTGTAATTATAGCTGTAACATCTACAGCTATTGCTTCACATATAGAGCAAAGAAAGAATATGGAAAAGGAGAATACATATATGGAAAAGGAGAATACATAATTGAAAAAACTTTTATTCATAATATCTTTAATATATCTCTCAGCTTGCAACGTAAATCAAGTTGATACAATGGTGCTTTTAAATGAAAAAGTGACAAAAGTGGAAGTATCCAGATCTAACGGCATAGGGGATGTGAATTTAGATATTCTAACAACGTATGAGGACAAGCCAACCATTAGAATTTTTGAAAATGCTATTAAAAGTGCAGTGCAAAAAGAAGTCACTATACCGAAATCTACACCAGATTATGACTTAATCATTGATTATGGAGACAACTTTCCAAGGCATGCCATCCATTTGTGGCTTGGAAATGATAAAGAACAAAGTATTATGATGTACATGGTTGAAGGTGGAGATACTTACGTCACTTCCATGAAGATAACAAAAGCTTTAAGAGATCTACTACTAAATGCGGAATAGATAAAAGGAGAATAAGCCATTGCCAGGAACAAAAAGAGCTAATATAAAAATAGGAACGAAAGTGAAAGTAGTTCAAAAGCAAGATCAACGTAGTGGGAAGTTAACGGAAGGTATTGTATCCAAACTACTCACTAATTCCCCAACACATCCTCATGGAATAAAAGTAATGTTACAAAATGGTGTGGTTGGTAGAGTGAAAGAGATTATTGAGTAGCACAAACAAATAAAAACAAATTTCCCCGGAAATAGACATGTGAAGTTGGAAATAGTCGAAAAAATGTTCCCTCCTAATGGTAAAGCTGGGATGGGAATTTAAACATTATAAATGAAGAGTAAATTGAAAAACCTTTCTTAGCGTGTGCGTAGAAAGGTTTTTTGAGAACTACACTAGTTGTACTTGTGTAATTCCAAATGGTCGAAGTGTTTCTAATAAACATGCTTCCCTATTTCGATTGTTTTCCTCATCTGAAACATCTGTATCACTTATATAAACCTTGGCTAAAGAACCTTCAAATTCGATTAAATTAAGTTTACTTTTATTAGAGAATGGATTAATGTAGCCTTCCATTGCGGTTGAAAGCAGCACATTAACTGCTGTTATTCTAGGTGTTGTAACATTTGTTTGATTCTCATATGTTATTTGAAAAGGATGTAATAATGAATCCTTCATTAAATAGATAGTATATTGTTCCTCAATTAAAGAAGGGGCTGATTTTTTAATCGGAGTTTTCTTTTCAAAATTACCATGTTCAATCATTTTTGCAATCTCACTAGTTTCTTTAAAACCCTCTACCCTAGTAAGTTCTTTTTCATCTCCAGACAAAAATAAAGTAGTAGGGTTTTTATTTATGCCAAAGTTGTTTGTTGTCGTTGGGTCTTGATCTATAAATATTTTCCTCAGTTTAATAGCAGGTAAAATTTTTGCGGTTTCTATTAAGACATCGTTCATTGTCCTTCCTAATGGACAGGCTGAATTAGTAAATAAAACAATTTTTGCTATTTTACTGTTCACTTTTTTCGCCCCCTGTTACAGTACTGTAATTGGAATGGAAAACCAAAATGTATGAACATTTCCCTGTGAATTTAAACCGACTGTCCCTCTATGACTTTCAATTATTTCTTTTACGATAGCAAGACCAAGCCCAGAACCACCTAGGTTACGATTTCTTGAAAGCTCTGCTCGATAAAAACGTTCAAAAGGTTGAGTGGGATAATCTAACACAATGGGTAGACCTTCATTCGTTACTTCCACAAAGTAGTTTTCTTTTTCCACATAACCTTTAATTCGCAGCCATTTCCCTCTGTCATATTTAATAACATTTTGCATTAAGTTAGTTATTACTTGTTTCATTCCATCTTCATTTATAGGTGTCAATACATCTACCATCTCTACCGTAACGTTAATATTTTGCTTATTGAATTCTCTTTGAAAGTTTCCTAGTTGTTGCTTAAATAAGTCTTTTAACGAAATGGATTGACCCCCTATATTCTTACTCCTATCAAGATGATTCCAATAATTTATTTGCTGTAATTGTTCTACTAAATTAGTGAGTCTCATTGATTCTTCGTAAAGCGAGTTATATAAATTTTTATCTCCTTCTAAGACACCTGTACTGAGTGCTTCTAAATATCCACTAATATTTGTTAAAGGAGTTCTTAACTCGTGTGCAATGTCTCGTGTCATTTTATCTCGATATATTTCAGAAGCTTTTAGTTGATCAACCATATAATTAAATTGATCAGTAAGCTGACCTATTTCATCATTCGTCACTTTTTCTATCGTTTTAGGATGATTCCCCTTTGCGATTTCTTTAGTCGCAAAAGTTAAAGAGTGAAGAGGAGATATTAACTTATTAATGAAATAAAAATGAACTACTGCAGCTACAACAATAGAAAAAGCAGTTGCTGTAATTAAGTACGTGTTCATCTTCTCAATAAAGGCATCTCGTTGCTCAAGACTCATAGAGCTTTTTGTTTCAATCAAATAACAAGCAAAGTCTTTGACAGAGATACCAACTAACCAAATTACTAAGCCGAAAATAACACTGTTAATGAAAGTTAACTTCCACATAATTGAAGTGTTTTTGGATATAGTAAAAAACTTGTTAATACGCAACAAACTTATACCCCATTCCTCTTATCGTTTGTATACAATCAGGGGCTTCCATTTGACTTAGTTTCTCTCGTACGTTACGAACATGAACATCAATGGTCCGTTCTGTAATAAATTTTTCATCATTTGGATAGAGTTCCGTAATCATTTGTTCCCTTGATAGAATTTGATTTGGGTGTTGCATTAGTAGATGAAGAATCTTCATTTCATTACCGGTAAGTTTTAGGGAGTTGCCTTTAAAATTGACTTCTCCTTTTAACGGTTTAATTGTGAGTCCGTGGTAACTAATTTTATTACATCGGTTTGAGGTGCGACGAAGGACCGTTTCAACTCTTACTACAAGTTCACGAGGACTAAATGGTTTGGTGACATAATCGTCCGCGCCAATCTTAAGACCGTTAATTCTATCTTCTTCACTAACTCTCGCTGTTACCATAATGATTGGACTGTCACTTTGTTTCTCTTTTCGAATCCATTGACAAACAGCTTCTCCACTTACCTTTGGTAGCATTAAATCGATAATAGTAAAGCATGGATCATAAGTCTCATACATTTGCATTGCTTGCTCGCCGTCTTCTGCTTCCCAGACTTCATATCCTTCTTTTTCCAAATAAATTTTCATCAATTGTCTAATTTTTGGATCGTCTTCTACAATTAATATTGATTTTCCCTTTGTATTCACAAGTACCTCCATTTTAATTTACATCATTAATGAAGTCGTCCATCATCTCATAAGACATTGGACCAATTATTTTCCTTTGTATTCTTCCTTGTGTATCTATTATATAGCTAGTCGGAATGGAGTAAGCTTGATACATCTCACCAACCCTTCCATCCACATCTAATGGAGTAGGAAAAGTTAGTTTAAATTCATCTTCAATAAATGGGCGAATATCTTCAGTATTACGTTCAGCCGTTGTTAAATTAACAGCAATGATAGTAAAACCTTCATCTTTTCTATCTTCGTATAAGTCTTGCATATGTGGCATTTCTGCTCTACAAGGTGGGCACCATGTTGCCCATAAATTTAAAATAACTTTTTGACCTCTGAAATCGGATAACTTAATAGTTTCTCCATCTAACGTCTCGAGTTCGAAGTCTGGTGCAAGCTTGCCTTGTTCTAATCCTATTTCTATATTACCATCTTCTTCTGCACTAGAAGTAATAGGTGGCTCTGTCTGATTTTTATTACTTAAATCCATAAGTCCCCAACCGACTAGTACTGTTAAGAAAATAATTACTATTATATTGCGTTTCAATGAAATCTCTCCTTTATTAAATGTAAGTAAATTGTGCTAGCCATCCACTTAGTCTTTGGAATTGTCCTGTAAATAGTAGTAAGCCAAGAATTATTAATAAAGCACCATTGATGATACTTAATTTTGGTAAAATCCTATTAATATTTTTAACTGCTTTAAGTGAGTAGGTCACGATAAAGGAAACGACCAGAAATGGAATTCCTAAGCCTAACGAATAGACAGTTAACATTAATAACCCATTTGTCATCGTATCTACAGAGGCAGCTAATAATAAAATGGAAGAAAGGGCAATGCCTACGCAAGGTGTCCATCCGAACGCAAAAGCCATTCCAATTAAGAGGGAATTCCATAATCCCGTCTTACGATTTTCTACTTCCACACGTTTTTCACGCATCAACATCTTTATTTTTAATAATCCAGCCATCTGCAAACCGAAGATGATTATTAATAGTCCACTTATTTTTTCAATAAGTAGACGATTGTCCATAAATAATTGCCCAACAAAGCTAGCAGATGCACCGAGCATGATAAATACGATACTAAATCCTAATATAAAGCTAATGGAGCGAATAAATACGATTCTTTTTTGAACGTTCACTTTACCATCTTTAACTGCAGAGCCTGTTAGAGTTGCGATATAAGCTGGTATTAATGGGAAAACACAAGGGGAAAAAAATGAAAGCAATCCAGCTGTGAATGCAACAAGTAAAGTTAAATTATCAATGGGAATTCCCTCCTTTTAATGGAGTAATTAATAAGATTAATATGACTAAAATGTAAATAACCTGTAACAATGTAAAATGCAATACAAATGGTGCACCGACTGTAAAGTATTGCAATAGAATCTGTATCAAACTATAAACGATAATGAAGTTATTTATTTTTTTGAAATGACCTATCGTACTTTTATAAAGAAAGCCGAGGAGAGTAATCCCTATAATGACTTGTGTAATGCTATAAATCATCTCGGACCATATATGAATGAAGTGAAAGACAATAGACCAACCTACTACTCCAACAAAAAGTAATTCTATATATATGGCAAATGGAGTTTTCTGATTGAAAGATTGGTAGACGAGATAAAGACTGGCAGTAAAAAGACTGATGAGAACGCCTTTTGATCCACCATCAAAATACAAGATACTTATAGGGTTAGAAAATGCATAGACAGGGTGAAATAGAAGGTAACTAAACTTCCAACTTAGTAAGGCAATAATCGCTCCATTAATGAGTGTGTCTACTATTCTTTTTTTATGTAAGGATGACCCATTAAGTCTCAACACAATCATTAAATATCCACCTAAAGAAGAAAGTCCCCAATAAAGCCAATGGACTGGGAGCATAATAGGTCCGATTTCAATAAATTCCTGCATTGTTTTCCTCCTTTCTTCATTAGTTATACTAGGTGATTGTTAAGAAATGATTAAGATTTTAAAGATTATGAGGAGATAACCCTTCCTTCAAGGTTAAGTAGTTAGTCTTTAACTTGGAAACTAAAAAAAGATTCCCCAAATTGGAGAATCTTTCTTCTACGACAACACCCCGCCCAAAGTTTTTAAGCTAAAATACTCAAGGGCTTGATTAACATCTTGGATTTTATAGATTTTATTTTCGATGCAGTATTGAATAACAAGGTCAAAAGTGTCACTATCTGAAAGAGAAAATCTAGCTGAACTTAGAAGCTTTGTTGTATCATCTATGGTTAGTTCTAATGCTAGCGCTAAAGATGTGATTGTATTCTTACTAGGTTTATAGCTTTCTTTAGCTTCAAAGTCTATGTATTGCTTCATGGGGGCAAATATCGATGAAGAAAAAGAAGCGGATAGCCTTGGAATAGACGCAGAAAATGCCTACAACTTTGAAGCATCCGAAAAAGGCGTAGAAGTAATGTACGATATAGTTTGCGAAGCAATAATAGAAAAAAGAATATAGTATATTACAAGGATATTACGAGTGCCTGGCACCTGTAATATCCTTGTAATATTTAAAATGCGTGTGCTAAGTCTTTTGCTCTTGCGATGGCGTTTTCTTTAATTTCTTGTGCTTTGTCTGGCATTGCAGCGTGCCCTTCTACGAACAATCCTTCGAATGAAGGAACCCCGTAAAACTGCATGATAATATCTAAATAACGGTGTCCCATTTCCATAGCTGCCGCTGGTCCTTCTGAATAAATTCCCCCACGTGCTTGAATGTGTAGAGCTTTTTTATCCGTTAACAATCCAACTGGACCTTCAGCTGTATACTTAAATGTTTTTCCTGCAACTGACACAGAGTCAATGTAAGCTTTTAATACAGGCGGGAAAGAGAAATTCCATAAAGGTGTAACGAATACATACTTATCAACGGCAATAAACTGTTCAACTAATTCATTTAAACGACTAACTTTTGCTTTTTCTTCTGCTGATAGCTCATCAAAACTTTGACCAGAACGTAATTTACCCCATCCATTGAATACATCTACATCAATGTGAGGAATATCTTCTGTGTATAGGTCTAAATTTATTACTTCATGATCAGGATTCATTTCTTTGTAAGTGTCAATAAAAGCCTTTCCAACTGCCATACTATAAGACAAAGTATCATCATGAGGATGTGCTGTAATATATAAAACTTTTGTCATTCTTTAACGTCCCTTTCTCTTACAAATATATTTGTCGTTTTATTTTTGGCCAAAAATGTGAATTTAAGTATTTATTTCGAATAAAAATATCTCATATTCGAGATTTATTATAAAACATTACAAATTATTATTCAAATATAATGCTCAAAAAAAGAGGACTGTCATAAAAGACACTCCGTAATTAGCTAAATTAATTAATCATTATTTTCGATAACGTAAGGATTACCGCTAATCTTTGCTCTCATCTCTTCCGTTAGTTTGAATGATTCAGTTGCTGCATCCACTTTAACTTCCTCATTTTGTTGGATACTTCCGTCATAATGTAAGGGTTTACTTTCCATGTCCAAGCACCTCCATAGCTATTAGTATGAACCTTACTCAATATTTTATTTAAGATGTGTAAGATTATACTTTTTGGGCTTTACTACTAACTAAGGTTTTATATTACAATAATAACATAAAATACCTAATTATAGGTTAAATGACATGAAAAAATCAGAAGAAATTCTTGTGAATATAAATGTATTTTCAAATTTTGTGGCTTTCGTTATCATTAAATAATAGAAGGAGTTGAATATGTTGGAAATCAAAAAAATAACTGTTATCGAACTAGTGAAAAAAGTGAAAGAAGAACCTACCATCATTTTAGATGTAAGAGCAATAGAAAAATACAATACATATCATATACAAGATGATAACGTGGAGACGATAAATATTCCCAAAACGATCATTTTGAATGAAAGTGAAAATAAAATTGACATTCAAAACTTTCTTCCAAAACATAAAGAAATCATAGTAACATGTACGACAGGAAACTCAGCGATGAAGTGTGCAACTATACTTGCTGAGAATGGGTACGATGTTTCGGTATTAGATGGTGGATTGACTGCTTGGAAAGAACGTAAGGAGACAAAATGATTTTGCCAAAAGTAATGCTACGGGCACTTCTACTATCTGATACGGAAGACCGTTATGTTTCTTCTATGCTATATGGTGGATACTTATTTGGCATACTAAGATATTTTGTTACTTCCTCA
The DNA here is from genome assembly GCF_002797415.1 of Bacillus alkalisoli. Taxonomy (GTDB): domain Bacteria; phylum Bacillota; class Bacilli; order Bacillales; family Bacillaceae_I; genus Bacillus_CD; species Bacillus_CD alkalisoli. The sequence goes on along the minus strand of NZ_KZ454944.1, from coordinate 3,319,960 downwards.
TCTAAACTGAAAATATATTAAGTTTTAGTATACAGTTAAGAAAAATGCGGTAAAATAAATTAGAACATACGTTCCTTCGGATTATAGGAAGAGGTGCACTTAATGAATGTAAATATCCATCCTTATATCGTGTTAGATGGTAAAGCTAAAGAAGTAGTTGATTTTTATTCAAAAGCTCTAGGTGCAGAAGTAATGGGTATACAATCTTTCGGAGATATGCCAGACAACCAAGAATATCCAACTCCTCCAGAAATGAAAGAAAGAGTACTGCATGACAAGTTTACAATTAGGAAATGCACATCTTATGTTTTCAGATACAATGCCAGGCCAACCATACGAACTTGGAAACCAAGTAACAATCGCCGTAACTTTAAGTGATGTCGAAAAACCAAAAGTTATTTTTGGAAAATTAAGCGAAGACGGAAAAGTGACAATGCCATTACAAGAAACTTTCTGGAGTCCTTCATATGGACAGGTAACGGATTAGTATGGTGTACAATGGCATTTCTGTTGAAGCAGCACAGTAATAAATGGCGGAAAAGGACTCACTTTTTCTAAAAAGTGGTCTTTTTTTATCGCTGTTTTCGTAAAGATTGTTGCTATAAAGGGATTAAAGATATTAGTAGAAATAAAAAGTATACTAAATATTGAAACCTTTTAGTAAAAAAGTCCGTAAGTATATTAAGGAGTGTTAGATATGAAGAATAACTTATTGATAACTACAATAATCGGTTTAGGAGTTTTATTTGCAGGATGTCAGCAACAAACAAGTGGGTTACTTAATACTTCAAAGTTAGAAGAAGAGCAACAAGTAGGACAAACAGATAATATTCCTAAAGTGTATCATGCACCATCATTAGAAGTTGCATTAGACGCTGTTCCTTTTCAAGTAAAAGTACCTACCGAATTACCATTTGAAAGTAATGGTTTTGAAGTATTTGAAATCAGAGATTGGTTTGAGCGTGAGGACAAAAAAGACATCTCACTTACACTACAAGCAATAAACAAAGAAAGAACAGACAATCACTTTCAACTAATTGAAGTAAATATTTCTGATTTTGAAGTTAACTACGGCGGTGTAACTCCTAGTGATGAAATAACATTGAAAGATGGTATAAAAGCAGTTTACAATGGTGGGAGTAATAGTGGGGGTATTACATTTTCCTATAATGATTTAATAGTTGAAATTGGATACCTGAATCGAGATGATTCTAACAAAGTCAGTGAAGAACGCGTATTAGAAATATTGACAAATTTAGCAAACCAGATGATTGATTAATAAATTGCCGATTCACTGTATGAACTCTTTAATGACTCTACGGTGTAGTAATTCGAATTTTGAACAGCATTAAATAGAAGTCGCCTTACACGTTCTTTGTACGCGACTTTTTTACTTTGTTCCAAGTATCGAAACCAATATAAATAGTTATCCAAGTATTTTGTTGCCACACCTTGAAAACGTTCCATAAACTGTTTTAATCGTTTGTGGTAGGCATTGACATGTTGGATATGAAAGATGGACTTCCTTACATAAATTCCTTTTCGCATATTGACCATTTCATGCTGTAATCCCTTTTCTTTAGCAAACTTCTTGTAGTTTGTAGCTGTATCTGAACACAACAAAGCAGATGTGTCGATAAACGCGCCTAACACTTTATCAATATCCGTAGATTTAATCCGTCCTTTCCCTGCCATTTGAGAGATGACTTGTCCATTTCGGTCTTGTGCTACAAGAACACAAACCTGTTCATCTGAGATGCCTCGTTTTGTTGCAACACCACCACGCTTACGAGGTGGTCTATGAGTAATAGACCTCTTCCCTTTATCACTTTCTAAGAAGAATGTTTCATCACTCTCCACAATGCCTTTTAAGATGTGGTTACCTAACGAACGAACAGCATTCAAAATTTTATGTCTCCAATAAAAAGCAGTAGAAATGTGAATTTCTAAAGCTTCAGAGATTTTAGGTAACGTATAACCTTCTACCATCATTTCAAAGTATTTCAGCCATTTATGAGGGTATCGAGAACCTGATAATGGAGTGTTGGTCATATCGTTGAATGTTTTTCCGCAATCCTTGCATAAATAACGCTGCCTTGCACGATATTTCCCGTTCTTCTTGACCGATACACTTCCACAGTGAAGACAACCTAAACCACCAGAAAAACGAGTCTCACGAATGTCTTTTAACATCTTCGCAATATCTTCTCGTTCCTCTGGAAACAAGTCTTGTTTCATCGCTTGGAATAACGCTAATTGCTCTGATTTTGATAAGTCACTAAAATCACGATAAACGTGTATCCACATTGTCAACACCTCCATAAATGGCATTATATCAACCTATTTATAGTGTGGTCAAATAGCAACAATCTATACGAAAACAGCCTTTTTTATTGACTCAAGTTAGAAATAATTGTAAGTTAAATATATACCTCATAATTCTAGGTAGGTGAAGCAATATGTATGACCGTGAACTAATAAAAGGTAGTACTTCCCTCATCATACTCCAGTTATTAACCTCAGGAGATATGTATGGGTATCAAATTGTGAAAGAAATGGGACAACGTAGCGACAATACGCTAGATGTAAAAGAGGGTACTATTTATCCAGGACTACACAAGCTTGAAGAAAAAGGGTACATTACTTCCTACTGGAAAGAACAGGAAAAAGGTCCCGCAAGGAAGTACTATGCAATAACAGAGAATGGGAATGGATTACTTCAAGATAAAAAGAAAGAATGGAATTCCTTTGTAAAAATGATGAATCAAATGTTAGGTAGACATATATGAGCAGAGGAAAAGAATTGTTTCTAAACCAACTTGAAAAGGAACTGGAGTTTCATCCAAACTCTGAAGATATTTTGTTAGAATATGAAGTTCACTATGAATCTAAACTTCGTGATCTAATTTTAACTGGATTGAGTAAAGAAGACGCGGAAGAAAACGTGTTAGAACAGCTAGGTAATCCGAAAATAATCGCTTCACAGTTTTGCTACAAACCTCTTAGTAAAAAGAAGTTGAGTAATGTCACTGTCACTTTCAATTATTTACTTTTTTTAACTGGAATACTATTAACAATAAGTCTATACAGTAGTGAATTTCCATTTGCTACAACACTCTGGCAAACTTTAGCGCAAAAGAAATGGTTCGTACTATTCTTATATTTTTCTCTTTGGATTGTAGTAGGCTACGCCATTGGAAGGATTTATGGCTTTAACGGAAAGGAAACGTTAAACACTATTCTAAAATTAGCGTTAGTACCGAATGTGATATTAATGCTACTCGTGTTGTACTTTGAGCCGATTAAGAATATTTTTGAACCGTTATTGAGTCCTGCGTTTTTTCTAACATGTGTGATTGTGACAATACTTTTTTATCCTATTAGTAAAATCAGTTATAAATATGGAATAACAAAGGGATAACATCCCTACTTTTTTAAAATACATACATAGAATTACTAGGTATGTGTTTATCTATGGAGGTGCAGAAAATATGCTTATTGGAGTGTTATTTGTATTCTTTTTCGGTATTCTTCCTGTATTGTTAGGAACTTATCTTATTAGTTTATACGTTTTTAAAGATTCAAAGAAAATCCTGATTTTTTTGTATAGTATCCCAGTTGTATTAATCATGTTCATTGGAGGCTATATCGTTTATGAACGTAATTACCATTTCGTGAAAAGTACGGACATTCCTTATGAATCACAAGAGGTATTTTATCTTGGTGATGCGATCGAAGACGTAAAAAATTTTTATGGAGCGAATTATTATTCAACGGTTGAACAAGGAATGAATGTTATTGGTTACGTCGATAGAAAGCGAAGAGTTAATCTTGTTTTCTGGCATAACCAAGTAGAAATAGACTCAGTATGGGTGCGAAGAATGGAATAGGAGGTATTAACGGATGTTATTTTTTGATATTTTGTTTAGTACTATTTTTCCTATTGTAATAATTTGTTTTGTTTTTTTGATTTTCTTTTTTATTAGAAAAAATAAGGGAAGCAAGGTTGTAATTATATTCTTCATCCTTTACATGGTTGGAAAAGTTTCATACAGCGCTTATCATTCCATCTATTATCTTGCAAAAATGACAAAAGACGTAGAAGTGTACTTGGTTGAGCAAGGCTATTATCAAGAAGAATTTAAAATTATTGGAGCTGAGCGAAATGAGTTTTTAGGGTACTTAGCTCTGGTGGAGTTTTCCGATGAACCTGAAATTTATTATTTCTATCGGTATGAAAGAATGACAATCTCACAAGTGCTTCATAGTGGATTGGCCGAAAACATGTAGAGTATGAACACGAAGAGTAAAGAGAGAGGTGTTATAAGTGTACAAAAAATATTTAGTGGTTTTTAGTATTTTTATAGTTTTTATAACTGGTTGTAATAATGTTAGTCTTGAAGAAGCCATGAAGAATGTTGAATCAACAAACTTACTTAACGAGAATATTAGTGGTATTAAATTAGGCATGGTAATTACAGATGATGAATTTATAAAAGAACATGGCAGATTTAATTCTTATCCTTATGATGATGAAGATGAGTTACCGTATGAACTACTATGGAACGATAAACTTTTGATTAGAGCACTAAAAGAATCAGGTGAGATTAATTTAATTGCTCCGGAAGAAAAGAATATGTCAGCATCTACTGAGAAAGGTGTCAAAATTGGAACTCCTCTAGAAAATGTCATAGAAGTTTATGGTAGTAACTACTATACATATGAGGACAATGACCAAGGTTTACACGAAATCGGATATGTTGACCATGAACATAACATCAGTCTGTCTTTTGTGCATTTTTATGGGAAGGTAACGAATATTAGCTTGAGGAAAGATAAACCTTAATAATAATTTGAAGTTAAACACATGAGGATGATGAAGTTGATTTTTACTAAATAACTTAGATTAAACATTATAAGGCCTCTCAAGTTCATTCTCACCAAAGAGAAATTCAAAAATGAACTTGATAAGACCTATCAAGGTCATTTTCACTTACAAGAAGTTCAAAAATGAACTTGATAAAGCCTATCAAGGTCATTCTCACCAACAAGAAATTCAAAAATGAACTTGATAAGACCTCTCAAGGTCATTTTCACCAACAAGAAGTTCAAAATTGAACTTGATAAAGCCTCTCAAGTTCATTTTCATCAAAGAGAAATTCAAGAATGAACTTGATAAGTGCTCTCAATTCCATTTTTACTAAAGAGAAGTTCAAAAATGAACTTGATAAAAAAGGATGAAGCAAATCAGTGACATAAACTAAAGAGAGTCCAAAGAAACAGTCGTTTATTCTTTGGAGTCAAAACCTTTTTGCGCAGTTTTGTCCCAGCCTCAATTCATACTTCGTATACAGATGTGTCGTTGTTTCAAATAGCTGTTGAAATGATGATCATTCTACATAAATTATTTTCAAACTTTCCACTTCCAAACAGTTAAGTCTGCCTCCATAAGCACACCCACCATCAATACCGATAATGTTATTTTTGCCGAAATATACTTCAGGGCTGTTATGTAAGTACTTTGTTGGTGTGTGTCCGAAAATAACTGTTTTAGGGCCGGCATAACCTTGGTGAAATTCTTCTCGAATCCATACAAGTGTATGTTGGTCTGTTTCATGAAGTAATGTTGTTGGATGCACCCCAGCGTGTACAAAAATGTGAGTGTCTGTTTCATAATAATAGGGTAGTTCATGAAGAAATTGAATATGTTCTTTAATTTCTTCGTTCATTTCTATAAGATCTGGCATTTCCTCCGTCGTGTACCAAAACTTTGCGTCGTCTTTTGCAATATCGTATCCATAGTTTTGAAGTGTCTTTATACCACCATTGTAATACCATCTCTTTAAACTCATTGGATCTCCTTGAAAAGCGTCCATCATCATTTTTTCATGATTTCCAATCAGGGCGATGGCACCATCTTTCTTCAACTCTATTACTTTATCCATTACTTGTTTTGACTCTAGACCTCTGTCAACATAATCACCTAGGAGTAAAAGTTGGTCGTTTTCACTGTTATATTGAACTAATTTCAATAGTCTTTCGAACTTCTTTAAGTCACCGTGTATGTCACTAATAGCTAGCAGTCGCTTCAAATTTATCACTCCCATTTACCTGTTAAATTTATACTAACACAATGGGGATAATTTAAAGGTAATAATAATAAGTTTGGAGGTTTGGACAATACCAATAAGTATTTCTAGGATATTGCTAGTGCCTGTTACAATTCCAGAATATTTAATAGTGGTATGAACTTTAAAGGTTACAGCTATATTGGGTAAGATAAAAGTAAGTATAATATGGAAAGGTGTGATAAATGTGGAAAGTAAACCTGTCACTGAAATCTTGAGCAATCATAAAGAGTCGATGGTGATCAAGCGATTAATAGGAATGTAAGAGCCAAGGGAAATAAAACCACTGGCTCTTTTGTATTAGAAAATGTGTTCAGGAACAAGGGGATTTTCTTTTACCTTCCATATACAACAACATCAATTGTACTTTCTTCCTCCACTGAAATTTCAGCCAATATAGTCAGTCTTGTCCCTGGAATTGAAAAAACATCTGTACAAGATTCGCCTGGAGCAAGTTTGAATTTTTTTAATGGAATAAGTAATTCACGTTCTTCTGTAAGCACAAACTGAAAGTGAACAGTTGCCTCAGAATCACTTTGATTTTCTGTAGTTATACGTATTTCATCGTAATAAGCAACATAAATACTCTTTTTAGGAAAACGGCTCGTTACGTTCGTTACCCCTTTTCTGACCGTTTGCCCACCTAAAGGGGTTCGGAAAATCATCTTCGTTCCTTTTGTGTACTTTTGCCCACCATAAAATTGATCTCTACTATCCAACGGAAACACTCCTTTTCTATTAGTAGATGTAATAGAGTTGCTAGAGGAGTAGTTAATATACCCAAAAAATAAAAAAAGGCTATAGTCCATCGCTATTACAACAGTGCTACTAGACTACAGCCTTTTTCAATATTACAGATTTGTTAAAAGTGCCTGGCACCTGTAAAAATATTGCAATACCTGTGTAATTTTTGTTACTTCAATAGTTTTCTTACCCATTTTACTTTGTCGCCATATGGTGGGAAGGCAAGGTTTGAGCCGATTTTCGTGCTTTTCTTAAGGATGCTTTTTTCGTGGGAGAAGACGTTAAAACTATGTTCTCCGTGGTAAGCACCAATTCCTGAGTTACCAACACCACCAAATGGTAGATTTGGGTTAGATACATGTGAGATCGTGTCGTTAATGCAGCCGCCACCAAATGAAACACGTTGAAGCACTTCTTTTTCCGCATCAGCGCTTTCAGTAAACATGTATAGAGCTAGTGGTTTTGGGTGCTCATTTATCATAGAAATCGCATCATCAAGCTCCGTATATTCAAGTATAGGAAGAATTGGTCCGAAAATCTCGTCTTCCATACAAGCGTCATCCCAGTTAACTCCATCCAAAATAGAAGGTTCAATGTATAAATAACCCCTATCAACTCTACCACCGTAAACCAGTTTCTCACGGTCGCGTTCCACTATAGAAACTAATCGATCAAACTGTCTTTCATTCACTATACGACCGTAATCTGGACTCTCCGAAGCATGCTCCCCGTAAAACTCTTTTATTGCTTCTTTCATCTTTGAAATCAGTGAATCTTTAATGCTTTTATGTGCAAGCACGTAGTCAGGTGCAATACACGTTTGGCCGGAATTCATTAGTTTACCCCAAGCAATTCGCTTTGCTGCTAAATCTAAGTTGGCTGTAGAGTCAACAATTACAGGGCTTTTTCCTCCAAGTTCCAAAGTTACTGGAACTAAGTTTTTCGCAGCAGCTTCCATGACAATTTTTCCAACAGGGACACTTCCTGTAAAGAAAATCTTGTCAAAAGGAGCATGAATTAAGGTAGAAGTTGTTTCTCGTTCCCCTTCAATCACCCGAATATAGCGCTCATCAAAATTTTCACTAATTATTTTGTTGATCAAAGCGGAAACATTTGGTGTGCTTTCGGAAGGCTTTAACACGACACAATTACCAGCAGACATTGCTCCAATTAATGGCTCCATCACAAGTTGGAATGGGTAGTTAAACGGGCCGACTATTAACACAGTGCCATAAGGTTCTTTCATTAAGTAGCTTTTGGATGGCATTTGATAAACTGGCGTTTTAACTTTCTTTGGCTTCATCCATTTTTCAATATTTTTCGTCATCGATCGAATGGTGTCTAATACAAAACCAATCTCCGTTGTATACCCTTCGAATTCACTTTTTCTCAGATCCTTATACAAAGCATCTAGTATCTCTTTTTCAGAGGACTGAATCGCTTCTTTTAATTTATTTAATTGCTCTATGCGAAAGCTTGCTTGAAAGGTGTGACCTTCTCTAAAAAAATCTTTATGTTCTTTCAAAATCACATTCATGTTTTGTTCGGTAAGTACTTTCATAGTTTAGGCCCCCTATTTTTATTCCTTATTTATATTCAAAGGTTTAAATATTTAAACCAACCATATTTTTATCAGTTTTAAAGACAATCTTTTTCTACGGATTCAATTAATTGTTTTAATAATGTTAATGAATCTTCAAGTGCTAATGAATAAAACCGCTGAGTACCTTGTTGTTCTACTTTTATAAGGGCGTTACTTTTAAGAATTTTTAAATGATGAGAAATAGCTGGGCGAGATAAAGAAGAGTAGCCTGTTATATCATTTACTGTTAATTTTTTATGTTCACCTAAAAGCAAAATAATGTCTTGTCGATGTGGATCACTTAACGCCTGAAAAGTGGGGATACATGTGCGTAGTATGTCCAAAGCTTTTTTCCCCATCTATTAAACCCCCTTTTATAAAGTTTAAATGTTTAAAAGTTTAAACGCTTTGTTCAGATTAAATTTAGCATGTAGGTATAAATAAATCAATTAGCGAAGAATGGATAATAATGCATGCAAAAGGTGTCAGTGATAAAATTAAAGTGAATTTGCAAATTGCATTTATAGTTGGCATAAAAGGAGATGGATATAATGGCTAAGGATGAACTGCTACAGGCTTACAAAGATGCAAACTATCAGCTACATGGACACGGTATAAGAAATATTCAAGTTTTACAAAAAGCAATCATGTCGCTGGACGAGGACCAAGAAAGTGATATGTATGGACAAGGTAAAATAATTGAAGAATTTCAAGAGAAAATGGCGGATTTTTTAGGGAAGGAGTCAGCAGTGTTTTTCCCGAGTGGGACAATGGCCCAACAAATCGCATTAAGAATATGGGCGGATGAAAAACACAAATATAAAGTTGCATACCATCCACTTTGTCATCTCGAAATTCATGAAGAGGATGGGTTGAAAGAGTTACATAAGATCGAGACCGTATTATTAGCAGACGAAAGTAGAGTTATAGAATTAGAAGATGTCGTTAACATGCAAGAGGATATAGCATGCTTATTATTAGAATTACCACAACGAGAAATCGGAGGCAAGTTGCCTAGTTATGAAATGCTTGAATCAATCTCTAGTTATTGCAAAGAAAGAGGAATTAGACTGCACCTAGATGGAGCAAGGCTTTACGAAGTTTTACCATATTATAAGAAAACTGCTTCTGAAATTTGCCGTTTGTTTGATAGTGTATACATTTCTTTTTATAAGGGCATTGGTGGGGTAGCGGGTGCCATTCTCGCTGGAAGTCAAGAGTTTATGAAAGAGTCGAAAATTTGGAAAAAGCGGTACGGAGGAGATTTGATTAGTCTATATCCTTATATTGTGGCTGCGGATTATTACTTTGAAGAAAGACTTCATAAGATGGAGCAATATTATAGAGCGGCAGTAGAACTTGCAAAACTTTATAATGGTTGTTCAAAAGTGTCAACTATCCCTGAAATTCCTGTTTCTAACATGTTCCATGTTCATATTGATGCTCCAAAAGAAGTTTTACAGCGCATTTTTACTGAGTTATATAAGGAAACAGGTATAGGAATCACAGGGTATATTAAAGAGAAGAGTGATGGGAATAGTACGTATGAAGTAAGTATAGGGGACCAATATAATAAAATTCCTAAAGAAACATTAAAGAACCTTTTTGAGCAATTGAATGAAGAGTTAAAGTAAATGAAAAGGACTGCTCTCGATTAAAGAGGCAGTCCTAATTTTTAAGCTTGTAGTTTAACTTTTAATTTTTCTAACATATCAACCGTCATCTTCTCTAAATTGTAGTCGGCTTTAAAGCCCCACTCTACTTTTGCACATTTAGAGTCGATAGAATTTGGCCAACTGTCCGCGATAGCTTGACGAACTGGATCTACCTTGTAGTCCATTTCAAAAGAAGGAATATGTTTTCTAATCTCAGCAGCAATTTGTTCTGGCTCAAAGCTCATTGCTGTCACATTAAACGAGTTACGATGAGATAACTTAGTTGCGTCTGCTTCCATTAAATTAACAATCGCATTTAACGCATCAGGCATGTACATCATATCCATGTATGTACCTTTGTCGATGTAAGAAGTGTAACGACCATTTTTAATTGCTTCATAATAAATTTCTACCGCATAGTCAGTAGTTCCGCCTCCTGGAGGTGCTACATAAGAAATTAAACCAGGGAAACGAAGTCCACGAGTATCTACTCCGAACTTATGGAAGTAGTAGTCACATAATAACTCACCAGAAACTTTGTTCACACCATACATCGTAGTTGGGCGCTGAATAGTATCTTGTGGTGTTAAATCTTTCGGTGTCATTGGACCGAATGCACCAATTGAGCTTGGTGTAAAGAATTGTGTATTAAGTTCACGAGAAACTTCTAACGCGTTTACTAATCCTCCCATGTTCAAGTTCCATGCTAATAACGGATTTGCTTCGGCTGTCGCAGATAATAGAGCAGCTAAATGAATAACTGTATCTACTTCATGGGTTTTAGCAATTTCAAACATTAATTTTGCATCTGTAACGTCTAATATTTCAAATGGACCAGATTCCGTAATGTCACTACCGTTGTTACGAATGTCTGTTGCAATAACGTTTTCTGCTCCGTAATTTTCTCTTAATTTAGATGTAAGCTCAGAACCGATTTGGCCAAGAGCACCAGTAATTAATATTTTTTTCATTTTGAAAATCCCCCAATGCATTCTAGCTGATTAATCAATACTTGAGGGGAAATAGAATATTTCCCCTCAAGTACTGTTGTATTACTTAATAACACCTAATTCTTTTCCAACCTTCTCGTAAATAGCAATAGCGTCGTCTAACATATCTTTTGTATGTGCGGCAGTTGGCATGTTACGTACACGACCTGTTCCTTTTGGTACAGTCGGGAATACGATTGATTTTGCGTACACGCCACTTTCGAATAGGCGTTTACTGAATTGTTGCGTTAACGTTTCATCCCCGATGATACAAGGAGTGATTGGTGTTTCGCTATCACCGATATCAAATCCTAAAGCTTTAAGGCCTTTTTTCAAGTAGTCTCCGTTTTCCCACAACTTATCATGAAGCTCTGTGCTTTCCATGATGATTTCTAAAGACTTAATACACGCTGCGATATCCGCTGGTGGTAAAGAAGTAGAGAATAAGAACGGTCTGCTTCGAACTTTTAACCACTCAATTAACTCTTTTTTACCTGCAACGTATCCGCCAACAACACCGATTGCTTTTGAAAGTGTTCCAATTTGGAAGTCGACTTTGTCAGATAGACCGAAATGTTTTACCGTCCCAGCACCTTTTCCTAAAACTCCAGAACCGTGAGCGTCATCTACATATGTTATAAGATCAAACTCTTCTGCAATTTCCACGATTTCTGGTAGCTTAGCGATGTCCCCATCCATTGAGAATACCCCATCAGTAATAACCATGATTTTGTTATATAGGCCTGACTCTTTTGCTTCCTTCGCTTTTGCACGTAAATCGTCCATGTCAGAGTGTTTTACACGAATGATTTTCGCTTTAGATAAACGACAGCCATCGATAATAGATGCGTGATTTAATTCGTCAGATAAAATTGCATCGTTTTTGTCCATAACAGCTGAAATAGCTGCCATGTTACAGTTAAAACCAGATTGGTAAGCAATTGCTGCTTCCGTATGTTTGAATTTTGCAATTGTCTCTTCTAATAGAACGTGAAGCCCTAGTGTACCGTTGATTGTACGAACTGCTCCTGCTCCAACACCTAAATCTTCGATCGCTTTAATCGCTACTTCTTTTAATCTTTCATCTGTTGCCAACCCTAAATAGTTGTTAGAAGAAAGGTTGATTAACTCTTGTCCACCAATCTTAATTTTTGGTCCATTTGGACTTTCTAAAGGATCAATGACGTTAAAAAGACCTTTTGATTTTAAATCTTCGAGGTTTTCTTGTAAAAAACTATCTAAAATAGTACTAGACATATGTATTCCTCCTTAAATATATAGATTTGTTTCTTTGCAAACGCTTTCGTGTACACCTTAAAAAGATAAATGTTTGTTTCAGGTGGACATATGGAAGTGCTGTTAAATGTTAATATTAAAAGTAATCACAATAAATACTTTAACATATATTTTTATAAATGTTTATACCCAAAAGACAAATTCCCAACTTTCAAATACCAACATATTATACCCAAAGTAACCTAGTATTACGATAACTTTACAGGTACTTGTAACATTGCTGTAACAAACAAAAGATCCAACACTTTAGTGAAAAGTGTTGGATCTTTTTAATCAAGCAATTAAAAGCTTCGATCGGTATATTAATAGTATCAGTTCTCTAGTACCGGTGGTTTCCTATGCTTTGTTTTTTGCTCATAGGCATAGCCGATTTGAATGAGTTTTCCTTCTTCGTATGCACCTGAAGTAAACGTTGCGCCGATTGGTTTGCCTTCAGAAGAATAACCTGCTGGTACTGTAATGGAAGGATAACCAGCTTTTGCAGGTATACCGGCGCCAAAGTTGTTAGGTGTTAAAATTGCATCGAGGGAATAAGTTGCTAATGTTGCATCTATTCCTTGTTCTTGTGAAAGATATATATCCTTCTCTCTACTTAATACGTATTCTTTCTCTGTTAAAGATCCACTTGTGTCTTCACATTTTGTTAGCAAAGTTTGTCCGTATTTTAACCGTGTGTTCGGTTCTTGTAAGTTAAATTCTATGACTTCTTTCAAGTTAGAAACGGGCACGTCCCTGCTAGTAGTTTTTAAGTATGCGTTCAAATCTGGCTTAAATTCATATATTAAAGTATTGTAGTCCCATTTTTCCTTACTAGAAGGAATTTCAACTTCCTCCACAACCGTAGCTCCAAGAGCTCTTAAATCTCCTATTACACTTTCCATTAACCCTTTTTCCTCCTCTGTTAAATAAGAGAAAAATGGATCTTTTGCCACACCGATTGTGATGCCGTTAAGATTTTCCGATTGTAAAAAATCTTCATAAGATTTGTTGATAATTGGATTAGTTAAAGTAGCAGGGTCACTGCTATCTTTTTCAGAAATTACCGATAATAAAAGGGCCGCGTCTTTCACAGTTCTAGCCATTGGGCCGGCAGTATCTTGGCTATGTGCAATTGGAATGATACCAGTTCTACTTACTAATCCTACTGTTGGTTTTATTCCTACTAAAGAATTAGAGCTAGCTGGACTTAAAATAGAGCCAGACGTTTCGGTTCCTATTGCAACAGTTGCGAAGTTAGCGGCAATTGCAGCGCCTGAACCACTGCTAGAACCTCCTACATCAAAATTCCCTGGTCCGTAAGGATTTTGAACCTGGCCTCCTCGGGAACTATACCCACTAGGCATGTTTTCCGACATAAAGTTTGCCCATTCGGTCATATTGGTTTTGCCTAAGATAACAGCACCAGCTTTTCTAAGTTGCGTTGCGACAAAAGAATCTTGTTCAGCCACATTAGCAGCCAAGGAAAGTGAGCCTGCACTCGTATGCATCTTATCTGCTGTATCTATGTTATCCTTCAGTAGAACTGGAATGCCATGAAGTGGGCCGCGTGCACCTGAACAAACTCTTTCAACATCCAAGCTTTCCGCAATCTGAACGGCATCGGGGTTCACTTCTAAAATCGAATTGATGCCACTACCTTCTTTGTCATAAATTGCAATTCTATCTAAATACATTAAAACTAAATCGCGAGAAGTAATTTTTCCCTCTTCCATATCCCTTTGCAACATACCAATTGTCGCCTCTAATAAATATTCTTTAGAATAAGCAACTAACCTAGGATTCCACATAAACTTTACACCCCTACTCTTTCCTAATCTAAACTAACCTAACTTAACTTAACTTCCTTCTAAACTTACCATTAACCCCATTCTACCTAATATAGAAAGTTCTGAAAATAAAAAAGTTTTGTTACAGAAATATTAAAAGTGCCAGGCACTTTTAATATTTCTGTAACTTTTCCCATAACAGTATTTGAGTATATGGTTATGGTTCTTGTAAACTAGATATAGTTGATTAAGTCTTAGATAGAAAAGGTGTTATATTATGAAGAAAATAGTAGTAATTGGCGGGGGGATTGTTGGGGCATCGACAGCATATCAGCTTGCGAGAAGTGGTGTAGATGTTACGTTAGTAGATAGATTTGATAAGGGACAAGCAACGGATGCAGCGGCAGGAATTATCTGTCCTTGGATTTCCCAACGAAGAAATAAAGCTTGGTACGGACTTGTTAAAGGTGGCGCTCGCTTTTATCCAACTTTAATAGAACAATTAGAGCAAGATGGAGAAACAAATACAGGATATAGGAAAGTAGGAGCATTAAGTCTTCATTCCGATCCTCTGAAATTAGAAAAAATGGCAGAACGTGCACATAAAAGAAGAGAAGACGCCCCTGAAATTGGGGATATTAAAATATTATCTCCAGAAGAAACAAATAAACTATTTCCACCGTTATCAACGGAGTATGGGGCTGTGTTCATTAGCGGCGCTGCTCGCGTGGATGGTAGAGCTTTAAGAAATTCACTGATTAATGCAGCTGAAAAAAGAGGGGTTAAATGTATTAGAGGTAGTGCATCGATTAACTTTTACCAAAAACAAGTCACCGGAATTACAGTTAATGAAGAAGTATTCGAGGCAGAGGAAGTAATAGTTGCTGGAGGAGCTTGGTCAAAAGAACTACTCGACCCTCTAGGAATAGAATTTCTAGTTAAACCACAAAAAGCACAAATAGTGCATTTAGAAATGGAAAATGCCAATACTGAAAACTGGCCAGTTGTTATGCCTCCGAATAATCAATATATTCTTTCCTTTGGTGGAGGGAAAGTAGTGGTAGGTGCTACACATGAAGATAATGTTGGATTTGATTTTCGAGTTACCCCTAGTGGACTTAATGAAATATTTAGTAAAGCATTAGAGGTTGCTCCTGGACTTGGTCAAAGTACATTGGTAGAAACAAGAGTAGGGTTCCGACCATTCACACCAGGCTTTTTACCGGTATTAGGAAGAGTACCGAACTTAAGTGGAGTGTTAGTTGCAAATGGATTAGGTGCGTCTGGATTAACAAGCGGACCATATATAGGAGCAGAATTAGCGAAGCTAGCAATTGGGAAACAAACAGAATTAGACTTATCATTATATGATGTTAAGGGGGCTATAGAGTAGTAATTGAAAATGATTTTGTTACGTGATATAACAAAATGTGTAATTTTTTAAGCTAATTTATCGTGAAAGTGATATAATCTGAATTATAGTAAAAACTATATTTTTGTATGGTTTAAAGTGAACTACAATGAGTTTCTTCATGTATTACTTCAAACTGCAAAACGAAATTAAATGAATTTAACTTACATAGCAAAAGATATAGGTAAAGGTTATGAAAAGATGGAGTGTGATGAAAGCCAGTGGGTATTCGATTTAGAAGAAGTATTCCAAATTTGTTCACGTTAGGTAACTTGTATTGTGGATTTTTATCCATTGGATTTGCTGCAGACGGCCAATACAGCAACGCTGCAATTTTAATCCTAATTGGTATGATGTTAGATAGTATGGATGGTCGCGTTGCGAGAATGTTAAGAGCAGAAAGTGAGTTAGGAAAAGAATTAGACTCACTTGCAGATGTAGTTACATTTGGTGTAGCACCTGCATTTCTAGTGTATTATACATATTTTTTTCAGTTCGGCTTAATTGGATTCATGGTGGCTGGTGTATTCCCTCTATTTGGAGCGTTCCGACTAGCGCGATTCAACGTTAGTACATCTAATTCATCTGGAAAATATTTCACAGGTGTTCCAATCACAGCTGCAGGAGGAATCTTAGCATTATTAACCCTATTTGGTGGCAAATTCCCTGAAATATTAACAACTGTTATTTTTACAGCACTTTGTTTCTTAATGATAAGTAAAATTAAAATACCTAGCTTTAAAGAAATACCACTTCCGAAATATGGTACGATTGTAACACTATTTTTAGGAAGCCTTTTATATGTCATATATAAAGGAACATATGCACAGTTTCCTTATTTAATTTACATTGCGACACCACTATATTTTGCTTACTTAGCATATCGCTTTGTAAAAGGTAAAAATAAAAAAGACATTGACTAAAACAAAGGTATAGTAAAACTCAAATTAGCATAAATATATACAAAGTTAAAGCTCATCCGCACACGTGGATGAGCTTTCTTCATCACTTTAAAAATGTAAAAATATACAAAAAAAGTAATCTTATTGTCATATTATTTTTCAAAGAATTAAAAATGTGTTACAATCAAAATACGATTGTATCAATCTATTATAGTACATATCTAGTTCTAAAACATGTTAATTTCAAGGGTGTAACAGCTCTTGTAAATTATAGTATGCTTTCAAAAAAACAATAGAGGGGGAATAATTTTGAAAAAGCATAGTTTACTATTAATTTTAATGCTAGTAGTTGGTATGGTATTAGCGGCTTGTGGTACATCCAACAAAGGCGGTACTACTGGTGGAGAAGATGGAGACGGTTGGGTAAGTGACATCACGATCTTAACTGGTGGAGAGCAAGGGGTTTACTTCCCATTAGGTGGAGCGATGGCTCGTATTATTACGGACAACGTTGATAATGTAACTGCAACTGGAGTTTCAAGTGGTGCTTCTGTTGTAAACGCAAACGACATTCACGATGGAAAAGCAGAAATCGCATTAGTACAAAATGATATCGCTTTCTATGCACATGAAGGTTCTCAAATGTTCACGGACAAAACAGATAATTTCTACGGAATTGCTACTCTTTATCCAGAAGTTGTACAAATTGTTACATCTGCTAGCAGTGGAATTACTACTGTAGAAGATTTAAAAGGTAAGCGTGTTGCTGTAGGTGACCAAGGTTCTGGTGCGGAAGCAAACGCTCGACAAATTTTAGAAATTCATGGAATTACGTATGATGATATTACGGCAGAATATATGGCATTTGGTGACGCTGCAAATGAAATCCAAAACGGAAACATTGACGCAGCATTCATTACAGCTGGTACTCCTACAGGTGCAATTGAAGCGTTAAAAACAACTACTGACGTTGCAATTGTAAGCATTACGGCTGATAAAGTTAAAGAATTATCAGATAAATACCCTTACTACACTAGCTTCGACATTCCAGCAAGTGTTTATGGTACAACTGTAGATGCAACTACTGTAGCTGTTCAAGCTATGATTATTGTATCTAAAGATTTATCGGATGACCAAGTATATGAAATGACGAAAGCTTTATTTGAAAACTTAGATGTATTAGCTGGTACTCACGCACGTGGTGGTGACGTATCTTTAGAGACTGCGTTAGACGGTATGTCTATCGAAGTTCACCCTGGAGCACAACGCTATTACGATGAGGTTAAGTAATAGAGTTGAACATAAAGGAGGGGCATTGCAACTTAGCAATGCCCTTTCCTACCTTAAAAAGAAAAAAACAATAGTAGTAGTAAGCTTCATACTCATGTCCACGCTTTTCATGTTGTACCTTCCAAGTCCTCACAAATTCCTTGTTATTGAAGAAGTGAAAACAGGGGACATATTGTGGCAAAGAGAAATCAAACCAGATGATTGGTTTCGACACGAGTATATACATTCTGTTGAACTATCATTAGTAATAGAGAAGTTTAAAGTAGACGAGTCTGGTCAAATTTTTGCAATGGAAAGCTGGACTAGATCGTTTGGTGCTGGAATGCCTTATGAACAAAAAGGCACAGTGGAAATGAAAGACGGCTTTTATATCTTAAAAGATTTATATGACCCAATAGATGTTATTCATATGATGCCTTCTCACCTTCACCTTCACACTTTTCATTTCAAGGAGGAAGAAGTTGTTTTATCAGAACCACCGTACACAAGAAATCATATAAAATTCGCCATTATACATGTTAAATGGATCGAATATTTTCATTGGAAACTAAAGAGTTAGTTTTCCTTGAAAGAAAGGAGCGAATGTGATGAAAAACAATAAACACGATAAGATAGAAGTTGCGAAAGCACTAGAGCTTGAAGCAAGTGATAGGATCTTAACAGGTAAATGGGCAATGATTATACTTGTGGCTAGTTTAGTTCTATCTATCTACCACTTTTACACAGCAGGTTTTGGACTGCGAGTAGGAACAAGAACTCATTTGATTTTTCACTTAACAATGGGTTTAACCCTGGTATTCTTAATGTTCCCGATTAAAAAAGGACTAAACCAACGATCTATTCCTTGGTATGACTTAGTTTTAACAGGATTTGCAATTTTAGTAGGTACTTATATTATACAAAACCAACAATCGCAATCGATTTTAAGTGCTAGACCGTCCGATTTAGATGTTTGGGTAGGGGTTGCGCTAGTTGCTTTGGTTTTAGAGGCAACCAGAAGGGTAGTAGGTAAACCACTTGTTATCATAGCGGGTTTCTTTATCGCCTACTACTTTTTGGGAGAACACTTCTATGGAGCATTTCGACATGTTCGTGCAGACTTTGACCGTTTCTTCTACGAAATGGCCTACACAACAGCTGGTATTTTCGGGACACCAATTAACGTTTCTGCAACATACGTATTTATCTTTATTTTATTCGGAGCTATCTTAGAATCCACAGGTGCTGGTAAAATGTTTATCGACTTAGCATTACGTGCCTTCGGTAAATATAAAGGTGGACCAGCAAAAGCAGCCGTTGTAGCAAGTGGTATGCTAGGAAGTATTTCTGGTAGTTCTACAGCTAATGCGGTTACAACCGGAACATTTACTATCCCATTAATGAAAAAAGTAGGATTCAAGCCACACGTTGCCGGTGGTATTGAAGTAGCAGCTTCATCAAGTGGTCAATTCTTACCACCAATTATGGGTGCTGCGGCATTCTTAATGATTGAATATACGAATATCCCATATGCAGAAATAATTAAAAGTGCATTCATTCCAGCGATCCTTTGTTATGTAGCCATTCTAGTAATGGTTCACTTTGAAGCTTCAAGAGATAATATTCGAGGACTGAGAAAAGACGAACTAGTTTCTGCAAGAAAAGTTATGCTACAACAAGGGTATTTAATCTTTCCAATTGGAGTATTACTATACTTCTTAATTGGAGGGGCAACTGTACCAAACGCAGCATTCTTCTCCATCGTAGTAATATTAGTTCTTGCATTCTTTGCACACCGATTTAAAGAAAGAATTGGTCGAAGCTTACTTTATGCAGCTATCTTAATTGGTTTTGCATACAGTTTAGGGTACGTAATTGATTTTCTTAACCAATTCTTAAAAAGAGATATTATGTGGCGAAATGAAATTCCATTATTAATTGTATTAAGCTTAGTCATTGCAGTGGTATTCGCTGTTGGACAAAAGAAATTAAAAGTAGAAGCAGCACCAGTACGATATGGACTACGTGAACTAATTAACGGATTTGAACTTGCAGCTAGAAACTCTCTAGCCGTAATCGTAGCCTGTGCAACTGCTGGTATATTGATTGGGGTAGTTAACTTAACAGGTCTTTCTTTAAAACTATCCAACATGATTATTTCTTTCTCAGGAAATGCAACAGCTCTACTACCGTCATTCCTAGTTTTTGAAAATACACAGCTATACATTGCATTAATTTTAACTGTCTTTGCTTGCTTAATCCTTGGATTAGGTCTTCCTACAACAGCAACATACGTTATTTTAGCTGCAATGATCGCACCAGCACTTGTACAATTAGGTGTACCGGTACTCGCGGCTCACCTATTCGTACTATACTACGGTGTACTTGCGGATGATACACCGCCAATTAACTTACCTGCTTATGCAACAGCTGGAATAGCCAAGGCTGAACCAATACGTACTGGTGTTCAAGGATTCAAGTTTGACTCTGGCGCGTTATTATTACCGTTCGCCTTTGCAACGAACCCGACTATTCTATTGTTAAACCCGGAAGCATCCTGGTTAGACGTTGGTATTAACATATTCACTGCCCTAATCGGTATTATTGCATTTGCTTCTTTCATTCAACGTTGGTTTTTTGTTGAATATCAATGGTATGAAAGACTAGCAGCACTAATTGCAGCAATCTTACTAATTAACGGTAACTGGATTACCGACATTACAGGTATCACCATTGTTGTAGCGTTATTCTTATATCAATACGCTCGTTCAAAAAAAGTAAAGCCAATGAACGAAAATGTGCAAGCATAATAAAATAAGAAAACCTCTTCTTCTAATAGGAGAGGTTTTTCTATATAATAAATGACAAACTATAAAGTAATAGCTCAATTAATTGGAGGATTTAAAAATGGAACAACTATCTCAAAAATTAGCTCAAACACAATTAGATGCCTATAACAATGGAGACATTGAAACATTTCTCTCGGTATATAGTGAAGATGTACAAATTCTCGATTTCCCATCAAACGAATTAGTTTATGAAGGTATCGATAAAATGCGTGAACGTTATTCTAACCTATTCAATCAAAATCCAAATCAACACGCTGCCCTTGTATCGCGAATGGTAAAAGGCAATATCGTAATTGACCATGAGCATGTAACCGGCAGAGCAAATGGCGTAGAAGTTTTTGCAATCGCAATGTACGAAATAAAAGAAGATAAAATTTCTAAAGTTTGGTTTGTAAAATAACACGTGTTTTTAATAAAGCCCTATTGAACACCTATATGAAAAAATGATAAGTTTAAACGTAGGTAAAATACATAATATCGATGAGTAGCAAATGAATTCGTCGAAGTGAAACATAAAGGAGAATGACAAATGGAAAAAGTATTAGTTTTTGGTCACAAAAATCCAGATACAGATTCAATTACATCTGCGCTTGTTTATGCAGAATTAAAAAGACAACTAGGAATGGACGCTGAGGCTGTTCGTTTAGGTGAAGTAAACGAAGAAACAAAGTTCGCTTTAGAGCATTTCGGTGTACAAGCACCTCGTTTAGTAGAAACAGTTGCGAATGAAGTGGAAGCGGTAATTTTAGTAGACCATAATGAATTCCAACAGAGTGCAATTGACATTAAAAATGTTCAAATTGCAGAAGTTATTGATCACCACCGTGTGGCTAATTTTGAAACAAAAGATCCTTTATACTTCCGTATAGAGCCAGTTGGATGTACAGCAACTATTTTAAACAAAATGTTCAAAGAGAACTTAGTACCTGTTACAAAAGAGCTTGCAGGATTAATGCTTTCTGCAATCATTTCTGACTCCCTGTTGTTTAAATCGCCAACTTGCACAAAAGCAGACGTAGAAGCAGCGCACGAGCTTGCTGAAATCGCTGGTGTGAACGCCGAAGAGTATGGACTTCAAATGTTAAAAGCTGGTGCTGATCTAAGTCAAAAAACAATCGAACAACTATTAACTATTGACGCTAAAGAATTTTCTATGGGTACTGCAAAAGTAGAAGTAGCTCAAGTAAATACAGTAGATACTAATGATGTACTTTCTCGTCAATCAGAAATCGAATCAGCTATCAACACTGTTCTTGAAGCTAAAAACTTAGACTTATTTGTCTTAGTTGTAACAGACATTCTAGATAATGATTCCGTTGCACTAGCTTTAGGTAAGGAAGTTAGAAAAGTAGAAGAAGCATTCGGTGTTTCCCTTGATAACAACACAGCTACATTAAAAGGTGTTGTTTCTCGTAAGAAACAAATTGTCCCACCTTTAACAGCTGCATTTACAAAATAATTCGACATGAAAATAATAGTGATTTAATTTCATAATAGCGTTTCGTTAATTACACTTAAATATTCCTGTTTTTTGCAATGTTTCCCGACACATATGGATAGTGATAATACATTATTCAACTCACTCAAGTACTTGTTCTTATGAAAATAAGAATGGGTACTTTTTTTATATCCCCGTAAGAGTGTATGGACCATATTAGATAGAATGTTCCTATCAGTCTATGGAAACATACTAATAAAGCACATCTATTATTAAAGTATTCAAATAATAATGATAAAATAGAACTAATTGGGTAAAACAGATTACTTTTCATAATCGATAAAGTTCAAATGGTGAATATTAGAAAAACAACATAGTATGCAAATAAAGTCTATTTAAAAATATGGCTGTTTTAAAGGTTAATGTTGATTTTTGATACCTTACAAGCGGTTGATTTCTACGCATATCGTAGACTCCTCGAAAATGCTACTGCATTTTCTTCGTGCGATGTATCGCTGCCGTAGCTTTCCTTGTCCTGCGGGAGAAGCGGGGAGCGGGTGACCTCGCAGGCAAAGCCGAGGAGGCTCCCGGCCCGCCCGCGGAAAGCGAAGATATGCGCGGAAATCAACAGAGATCTTTAACATAGCCAAAATAAAACACGTTAAAAGTAATGCAATGAAAGTTGGTGCAACAGTGGAGAAATACAGGGAAAAATTGATGGCAAATATCAGAAGTCAATTGAGAGAGTGGTTTGAGAATAATAAGTTAGTAGCTAATGAAGAATTAGAGAGGTTTCTGCACTCTTTAGCTGGTACAGCAAAAACAATAGGTTTAGATGAATTAGGTAACTTTGCCACCACACAACTTGATAATCTAATAACCCAAGACAAAAAAGATTACTGGAACGAAACGGAATTACAAGAGTACTTATTACCTATTATTCGTATTAGCTATAGCGAAGAACTATTAGATATTGACTTAGAAAATGAACCAGAGCGTGACTATATAAAAGGACAACCTGTTATTCTCATAATAGATGATGAAACATCCTTACTAATGTATTTAAAAGAAACATTAGAAGGAGAAGGCTATCAAGTTTTTGTAGCTGCTTCTCACGAAAAGGCATTGTCATTTTTTTATGAAATCAAACCAGACTGCTTAATACTTGATATTCATATGGGTGGCTGGAATGGCTTAAACACATTGGAACAGTTAAAGGAAAAGCTCCAACAACTGTTTATCCCATCAATAGTAATGAGTGTAGACAATGAGAGTGAGACAAGAATCAAGGCGTTTGAACTTGGAGCAGATGATTTTATTCCAAAGCCTTTTGATATAAAGGAATTTAAGGTTCGAGTGGATCGACAATTACAACGAAAACGACATATAGAAAGTATCTTGTTAATGGATGAACTGACACAAATATTTAATCGTAAATATTTGGAACAATCGTTTGCACAATTACATGCAGAGTTTAACCGAACCGGCATTCCGTTTTGCCTTGTAATGCTTGATATAGATTATTTTAAAAAAGTGAATGACACATATGGACACATTATTGGGGATGAAATCCTTCAACAGTTTGCTTCTTTTGTAAAAGGGAAAGTCCGAATTAATGATGTAGTTGCTAGATTTGGAGGAGAAGAATTTACACTGTTATTGCCCAACACACAACGTGAAGATGGAGAAACGTTACTACAAAGAATTCTACATGATTTTAGTAAAGAAGTGTTCCATGCAAATGGGAGTACATTTTCTTGTACGTTTTCTGCAGGGGTTGTTCAAGTGGAACAAAGTCAAAAATCGATTTCATTTTGGCTGGACAAAGCAGATCAAGCATTATACGAAGCGAAGCAAACAGGTAGGAATAAAGTAGTAATATCCAACCAAGAAATAAAACGTGAGCTTCAAACATTAAAAATTGCTGTCGTGGATGATGACCCTATTATTCGTTCCATGCTATCACAAGTACTAAGTAAAATCTCCCCACCTCGTCACTATAATATAGAAATTAAAACATTCCATGATGGTCTTACATTTCTAGAATCAGAATGGATTACAGATGAATGCTACTACGTAGTTATACTTGATGGTATGATGCCGAAAATGGATGGCTTAGAAGTTCTTCAAAAATTACGTCAGGATAGTAGACAAGCTAAATATACAGTGATGATGTTAACAACTCGTAAAAGCGAAGCAGATATTAAGCGTGCCCTTCAACTTGGAGCAGATGATTATATGACAAAACCATTCAAGCTAGTAGAAATAGAATCAAGAGTGCAAAGATTATTGAATAAGGTGAAGTCATGATACTCCCTATTCAGTATGTACTATTTTTAATGAGCATTATGGTTCTAATATTAAGCGCTTTATTTGTTTTTTTAATAGTTAATAAAGCAAGAAGCAATCAACTGACTCTCCAAATTGAACGGAAAAAAGAATTACTTAGAGATCGCTTTTTTCTGTATCTATATGAAGGGGAAGAAACGACTACGATTATTCCAAAAGATTATAAAAGTTTTTTAGCACTAGAAAGTTTGCTTCACGATTTTGCAGATGTTTCTGCAGGTGAAGAAATGAAATGGAGAATTCAACAGTTTGCAGAAGAACATTTTACTCCTTATTATGAAAAAAACATTTTCCGTTCAAGATGGGCAGTAAGAATGAATATTTTATATGCCATTGAAAAGTTTCAAATGACAAACATGATTGAATTCGTATTAAAGTATCTCGATAAAAAAATTTTAACAAAAGCAGAAGAGAGTCAACTATTAAAAATATTAGTAACTTTAAATCATCCTAAATTATTCGCTTATCTTGTTAATACGAAAACTTCCTTATCAGAACTTGTTTATCGCACGTTAATTGGAATTATGACAGATGAACAGTGGGATGAACTCGTTAGAAAGTATGATGAATTGCCATCGGAAATTAAATTCCCATTGCTTGATATGATTGGTATTCAATCGAAAGCGGAATTTGTTCCTTTCTTAGAAAAATGTCTTTTATCAACTGAGACAGAAGAAAGAATAAAAGCATTAAAAAGTTTAGCTGCTATCGGTTTTCCTATGCCTTTTGAAAAAGTGGAATCATTTGTGAGCTCCTCGATTTGGGAAGAACGCTTGATGGCTATAAAACTAATGGGGATTTCTGGAGAAAATAGAGTATTACCAATATTAGAGGAGCTTATGAGAGATGAACAGTTCGATGTTCGATCACAAGCTACTCAAGCTATTTTAGCCTTAGAAAATGGTAAGCAATATTTATTCGATGTGTACTTATCAACAGAAGATAAATACGCAAAAGATATGGCTGCCGAGTGGCTAGAAAAGGAGGAACAATAAGAATGTGGACATTTAATTGGTTTTCTGTTCTTTCTTTTTTTGGCTGGGCAGTGTTAATTTACATGCTATTTGTAATAGCTTTTTACGGAATGATGCTACTAATATCCTTTCAACAACTTCGTAAACAATACAAACTAGATGATGAAGAGCCTTATGGAGATCTATTGGAAGTTAGCTATACAAAGCCTTTGTCCATATTAGTGCCAGCTTATAATGAATCAGCGGGTATTATCGGTAGTGTTCGTTCTCTACTGAGTATTGAATATCCACTATACGAAGTAATTGTGTTAAATGATGGATCGAAGGATGACACACTTGAAAAGTTAATACAAGAGTTTCAATTGAGAAAAGTTCCCAAAGTTATAAGAAAACAACTAGAAACAAAGGACGTTAAAGCCATTTATCAATCTGAAATATATGAACATTTAATTGTGGTGGATAAAGAAAACGGCGGAAAATCAGATGCATTGAATGTAGGAATTAATGTTTCACAATATCCATACTTTTGTTCCATTGATGGTGACTCGGTTTTAGAAAGAGATGCTTTCTTAAAAGTAATGAAGCCTATTATCGAGTCAGATGGAGAAGTAATAGCATCTGGTGGAAGTGTACGAATTGCAAATGGATGTAAAATTAATAATGGTGCAGTAGAAAAGATAGGGTTATCTTCTCATCCACTTGTTATTATGCAAGTAATAGAGTATTTGCGTGCGTTTTTAATGGGGCGTATCGGGTTAAGTAAACACAACCTACTTCTGATTGTATCTGGAGCATTTGGTGTGTTTAGTAAACGGTGGGTAATCGATGCTGGAGGTTACGCTCATACAGTTGGAGAGGATATGGAACTCGTTGTTAGGCTACATCGTCTCATTAAAGAACGTAAAGCCAAAAATAAAATTATTTATATACCTGATCCTGTTTGTTGGACGGAGGCTCCTGAAAGTTTCAAGTTTCTTAGACGTCAAAGAAATAGATGGCACAGGGGACTATTTGATAGCTTATGGAAGCATAAGAAGCTAATCTTTAATCCAAAATATGGATCTATAGGAATGATTTCCATGCCGTACTTTTTATTTATAGAATTTCTTGGTCCAGTAATCGAGTTAATAGGCTATCTCTATATTATTATATCTCTATTTATTGGTGGAATATATTTAGAGTTTGCTTATTTACTGTTTTTACTAACGGTAATCTACGGATCTTTTTACTCCATGACTGCTGTTTTATTAGAGGAATGGAGTTTACGAAAGTTCCCGAAAGTTACAGATATTGTGAAACTATTTTTATTTTCCTTAACAGAATCATTATGGTATCGTCCATTAACGGTTTTATGGCGTTGTCATGGAATTGTCGATACAATTCGCAATAAAAAAGGTTGGGGAGATATGCAACGGAAAGGTGTATCATCGTAATGAAAAAATGGAATGCATGGCTTTGGAGTTCGATTATTATTGCAGTTTTTATTCTGATAGGTACACCTTTTTTGGGGTGGATAATTAAGCCAGTTACACAGCTAGATGTACTTATAATTAATAAAACAGTTCCAGATGAAACGTATCGTGAACATCTAGGGCTAACTTGGTTCTTCAACCAACAAAAAATAAGAAAGTCAAATGGACAAGACTACCGATTAGACAAAGACTATGTTGGTTATGTACCTAAGGCGAATAATACGTACGAGGTTAGACCTTACCCTAACAAGGATATACAACATGACATTATTTATATAGCTGATGGTTACGGAGTGTATGAAGCGGATTTGTTAACAGGAAATGAACAAGGTGAGCGTTCGGAATTAATTTATGGAGGAATGACAGCGGAAGATGTGGACTATATTAGAAATGCTGTTTTTCAACATGGGACAACGTTAATTGGAGAATTTAACACATTTGGTAGTCCAACTTCACATGAAGTAAGAGAGTCATTTTACCAATTATACAATTTAGAATGGACAGGCTGGATTGGTCGTTTTTTTGATCAGCTTGAAGGATTAGAAGTACCTGTATGGGCGAAAGAAAACTATGAGCAACAGTTTGGAGAACAGTGGAATTTTTCTGGGAAAGGTATGGTCTTTGTAGATGAGAGTGACCGTGTGATTGTCTTAACAGAAAAAGACATGCTAAGGAAAGAAGTGCTTCTTCAATATACAACGCAAGGGATAGATACCTTAGGCTTAACGGAATCAGCACCATATCATTATTGGTTTGATATTATTGTCCCACAAAATGAAGCGGAAGTACTTGCAACCTTTTCACTTGCTTTAACTGAAGAAGCAGAATCTCTATTAAAGGAGAACGGAATTCCAACCATGTTTCCATCAGTAGTTCACCATCAAAATCCTGCCTATGAAAGTTACTATTTTTCTGGTGATTTTGCCGACCAAGCAGATTTACCAGCGCTCTATCAAACTGTTGGATTTTCTACATTTAAAAAATGGCGAGCAAAAAGTAGAGACGACCTTGAATCGTTTTATTGGAGAATATACTCACCCTTGATGAGTGAAATTATAAAGAGACAAAAAGAAAAGGAACTAAAAGAAGAAAGAGAATTGGATGCGTATTTCAATGGTTCCTATTTCATTCCTGGTAAATCAGGAAGTGACTACTTGCAAATGTACAAGGACGGACAGTGGGAAGATTTCCTTATTAAAGGAGTAAACATGGGTATTGCCAAACCTGGAACTTGGCCAGGAGATACAAAGATTTGTTTTCTAACATTGCTATAAAAGGGGAATCATAATGGCGAAAATATTGTTAGCGGAGGACGAAGAAGTCCTTCGCATGTTAGTAGTAGATACATTAGAAGATGAAGGTCACGACATAGTGGAAACGTCAGATGGAGAAGAAGCTTTAAAACATATTGAGGAAGAAGCGTTCGATTTAATTATATTAGACTATATGATGCCACTGTTAACAGGGCTAGAAGTTATCGAAAAAGTCATGCATATTCCAGAAAGAAAAAATAGTAAAATTTTAATGCTATCCGCCAAAAGTCAAAAAAACGATCAAGAGAGAGTATTACAAGCTGGTGCAACTCATTTTATGTCTAAGCCGTTTAGTCCAATGGAATTAGCTCAAAAAGTCGAGGAGATTATTAGTGAAAATTAGATGGAATAAAAACAGTCTAAATTATCAATTCTTGAGGCTAATGATTCTTTTTTTCTCCTTAATTGTCATTGGTACGATTCTTTTAATTTCTTACCAATTTGCCGTAAACTCTACTTTTCTCAAAGAAGATGAGTTGTTAAGGGAAAAAGAAAAGATGGCACAAAAAATAGAGTATTCGATGCTAGAGAGTGTAATGGATGCAAGGGGATATTTAGCATTTAACGAAACTAGAATGCGAAACAATTCACTATATTTAGGAACAAACATAGAAGGTTATTTGAAAGACTTTAAAAATCTGGCAACTACAACAGAGGACGATGTTTTTTACCAAGAGGCAAGGAAGTTTGTAGATGAATTTTATACTATTATTCTTCCACAACGATTTCAAACGTTAGAGAGAGATGGATTAGAAGCAGTTGTAGAAGAATCAAAAAGAGAAGGCACTATTGAAAGAATAGATCAAATTAGGTCCACTACAGCCACTTATCATATTAACCTTAACAATAGTATTGAAGAAAGTTTCACTAAACTTTCAGACTCCATTAGACAAAGCCTTTATGTGTTTGTTGTTTTTATTGCCATAATGTTACTTATTTTATTTTACTTATCGAGAATGCTTTTAAAACAAGTAGCTAGGCCTTTAACGGAACTCGCCAGTACAGCAGAAAAAATTACAAAAGGTGATTTGCAAGTAAATTTAAACCTTAATAAATCAAGGAAAGATGAAATAGGTGCTCTAACAAGGTCTTTTTACGAAATGGTGGAAACACTACAAACAAAAGAAGAGGAATTAACAGCCCAAAATGAAGAGTTACTTGCACAGCAAGACGAACTACATGCAAGCCAAGATGAACTGCAACAGGCTATTGGGAAGATGAAGAACAGAGAAGAAGAATTACAATCTTGGAATAATTTTGTAAATGGACTTTCTTTCTCATTAAACAAGCATGAAGTACTAGATAGTACTGTTCATAGTTTAGGGATGGTTTTACATGCAAGTAAAGGACTTATTATTCTGTTGTCAGAAGAAAAAGACTATGCATGCTTTGGGTTGTCTAATCGTTCTATTGAACAGGCAGTTGAACAAATAGGAGAAGGCATTTTCTTTAAGGTGCAAGAAGGAAAAGTACCTTATCGATTCTCGAGACAATGTGAAAAAGAAGATAAAGGCTATCATGAAGGTGACTTTATGGTTCATGATATTGTCATTCCTGTCTTATCAACGGCTAATAAAGTCGTAGCATTAATGATGTTTAGTAGATTTGATGTTGCTTTTGATGAAAAGGAAGCAAAGATGGTCGAATTAATGGCAAAACAAGTATCAATTACTCTAGATAAGATAAATATTTATGAGCAATCAGAATATGATAGAAAATTAACGCAAAATACGTTGAACTCTATTCATGAAGGTGTACTGCTTGTTAATGATAATGGGGCGCTCCTAAAAGTAAATAAAACAATATGTGACATGCTTTCCTGTACCTCTCATGAAGCAATTGTAGGGAAAGGTTTTGAATACTGGTCTAAAGAAATTGGGAGTAAAGTAGAAAATGAACAGGAACTTACATTTTTCTTTAAACAAGTAATGAGCGGAGAAAAAACGATTGAAAATACGTTTCTTTATAAGATTAAAAATTCTTCACAAAATATTGTTATGAAAGTGTATTGTGAAGAGGTTTTTGAAGAAGGAAAAAGAATTGGTGTCATTTTTGTGCATCGTAATATTACAAAAGAACATGAAGTGGATCAAATGAAATCGGAGTTTGTAAGTACAGTAAGTCATGAGTTGCGAACTCCGCTAGCTAGTGTTTTAGGATTTACAGAATTAATGTTAACAAAACAATTACCTGAAGATAGACAGAAAAAGTATCTGACTACTATTTTTCAAGAAGCTAAGCGCTTAACATCATTGATTAATGATTTTCTAGACGTCCAAAGAATGGAAGCAGGGAAACAAACTTACGAGAAAAAGTATGAAGATGTTCTTCCGCTTATTAAACAATGTGTGGAAACACAAACAATAAACACAAATAAGCACATAATAAAAATAAACCGAGATACTGAAAACACTACTGTACTCGGTGATAAAGATAAACTTCTTCAAGTATTTAACAACTTAATAAGCAATGCTATTAAATATTCTCCAGATGGTGGAGAAATAGAAATAAGAGTATATCAATCATCCAAAGATCTGTGCATTGGAATTAAGGACAATGGCATTGGAATTCCATCTGAAGCCCAAGAGCACTTATTTACGAAGTTCTTCCGAGTAGATAACACCGACATGAGAAAAATAGGCGGTACTGGACTAGGTTTAGCTATCGTAAAAGAGATTGTAAAAGCTCATGACGGTCTAATTACTTTTACTTCAGAAGTAGGAAAAGGTAGTAGATTTACGGTACATCTACCATTAGTTAATACAGTTGAACAAATGTTAGGAGTAGCTTCTCCAGTAAAGAATAAAGTGAATAATGGAGGAGATGTCATTATTGTTGAAGATGACCGTAATCTCGCGTCTTTACTTGAAACAGAATTAAAAGATAGTGGCTTTTTTGTTAAACACTTTTATGATGGAGCAAGTGCGTTTAGTGCAATGGAGAAATCATTACCTGATGCAATTGTGTTAGATATCCTATTAGATAATCAAGAAATGGATGGGTGGGACTTTCTTAAGAAGGTCAAACAATCAACTAAGTTAAAAGATATACCAATTTTTATCTCAACTGCTCTTGAAGAAAAGGAAAAAGGAATGAACTTAGGCGCGCATGACTACTTAGTAAAGCCTTATCAGCCGAGTATGTTATCTAAATTAATTTTAAAATCCTTATTAATTCAAGATAGGAGTGGGGATATAATGGTTCCTGAACAGGAGAAAGAATAGAAGTTGAAAAAAGCAGAAACGATAAGTTTCTGTTTTTTCTATTGATAAGAGATGGTATACCAACTACAATTGTAGGAAGTCAAAAGCGTATAATAAAGGAATTCCTCAACCGGTTATATGAGGATTTAATAGAAAGAGGTTAAAT
This sequence comes from Bacillus alkalisoli, assembly GCF_002797415.1. GTDB lineage: Bacteria > Bacillota > Bacilli > Bacillales > Bacillaceae_I > Bacillus_CD > Bacillus_CD alkalisoli. Next base: position 3,288,454 of record NZ_KZ454944.1, on the reverse strand, counting down.
AGAGTGGAATCAGAAATGTTTACCATTTTTAATGAGAATTATGAGAAGCTTGGAACTGCATCGAGGAAAGAAGTACATAAAAGGGGTCATTGGCACGAGACATTTCATTGTTGGTTTATTAAAAAAGATCAAAATGGGATAAAGATACTTTTTCAACTTAGAAGTGAAAGAAAAAAAGAATCTCCCAATCTATTTGATATAACAGCTGCAGGGCACCTTCTTGCAAGTGAAACTGTAGAAGATGGTGTAAGGGAAATTGAAGAGGAAATTGGAGTATCACTTTCTTTAGAAAAACTTATTCCTATGGGGATGTTTACATATCGTGTAGTGAAAGACGACTATATTGATAATGAGTTCGCTCATGTATTTTTATATGATTCAAACTATCACATGGAAGACTTCACGTTACAAGAAGAGGAAGTAGCTGGGATGATAGAAGTAGACTTTGATAGTTTGTATAAGTTATATCATGGACAAAGCACGCAAATAGAAGTTAAAGGGTTCAAAACTATAAAAAATGGGAGAGTCCCTATTCACCAACAAGTAACCAAATCAAGTTTTGTCCCACATGAAACAGCGTATTATCACTTTGTTTTAAAATCTATTAAAGATTACTTAATTAAGTAAGGGTGCTAAATACATTAAAGTCTACTTCCACAATAAAGAGAAGTAGACTTATTTTATTTTAATATACCTTGTAAAAGGAAGTCATCTTGTATAAAATGTATTGCATTATCTCGATATTTCTTTTCATGTAAGTACGTATAACGAGTAGGTTTAATGTCAGGAGCTAGATGAATAGCTTCTATAAATTCCTCTTTAACTAGATTAAGTGTTTTCGCATATTCAAAAAAAACTGTTCTCTCCAAAACTTTTCTAACTCGCTCTTGTCGATGTCCTTGAATATTGGCCATTATATAGGTTGCTACTCCAACTTGGATACCGTGCATATTCGGTTGAGGAGATATCTTGTCAAGTGCGTGTGAAATCAAATGTTCAGACCCACTAATCGGATTACTATTTCCACTAATATCAGTAGCAATTCCCCCCATTGTCATGGAACTAACTAATTCTTTCAAAAAAATTGGGTGTCTTATATCTGTCAACGGTGTCCGAACAAAGCTGTTCAGTGCTTTTTTGCTTAACATGGCGGCGAAGGCATTAACAGAACCAACACCATTCTTCTCTTCAAACTCCCAATCAACTAGTGCTGTCATATTAGACATTAAATCTCCGATACCAGATAAAATAAACTTTTCAGGAGCCTGCTCTATTATGGACAAATCTACTATGATTCCAAAAGGTACTTTTGCTGGAACGGTGGTCTTTTTACCATTTACCATTAACGAGCAGTTGCTGCTTGCAAAACCATCATTCGATGCAGAAGTTGGTATGCTGATAAAAGGTAATTTTCTGCTCCATGCGATGTATTTTCCGTAATCGACAACAGCTCCTCCACCCATTGCGACAACAACGTCAAAATTTCTGAGCTTAAAAGCAATGGAAATTAAGTCATTTATATCATAATGGCCGGAAAAATTTATAATATCAATTTCTGTTTCTTTCATAGAAGTGGATATTAAGGAAGAAAAAGTCTCATATGTATAGTCATCCACAAGGAAAACAATATCCTTAAAGTCGAATTTCTTCCAAATAGGTTCTAAGTTTTTAATAATTCCTGGACGAATCTCTAAAATAGTCGGGATGGATATACTTGAGGGGGAATGGGTCATTCTAAAAACCCCTCTTTTTGAAGAAACGTAGCCACTTCAGAAAAATCCTGAACAGGAACGAAAGAAATTCCTTTTTCCTTTAGCAATCTTTGAAGAGGTCCAATTGCAAATGTTAAATCAGCAAATGCTGCCGGGTGAGAATCAGGCTCGCTATCCCCAATGAAATGAACCGTTTCATATTTTCCTTTTAGTTTTTGAATAACTTTTGATTTATCAATGCCATAACGCTCCGAATACTTCCAATCGTTTTGATCAATGTTCATAAAAACATTCTTTTCACGAAATTCACCTTCATTTGAAAAAATAACGACATTCTCTACATCATGCTTCCTTAAAATGTGCTTAATGTAATAGTCAGTCCCTGCACTTAATACGTAAAAATTACCGCCATGTCGTTGAACTTCTCGAATGAATGTTGGTACATATTCGTCTATTTCAATGGACAAGATTTCTTCTATTATTTGCTCTTCGTCTTGGTTGATGGACGAAAATACTTTAGCTAAAAATTCAATATCTTTTATAAATCCGTCCTTCCATTGCTTAAAAAGTTTTTGCCCTTCAGGAAAGTACTTTTCCATAACAAGTTGATAAAAATCCTTTTTAGAAATAGTTCCATCAAAGTCTGATACAAACGCCCATTTCTTCAACATGAGTTCCTCCTCGTGAGTGTATGACCATTCATTAACTTACTCAGCTTAGTACTAAATCATGATACATAGTTATTGCTGTAATATATCTATGTCTTTGAATAATGGCTTATTCAATCGATAAACCTCTTTAAAGATAGCGAATTTTTCTTCGTATAGTTCAGCATTTAGCATGACCGGTTCTATTGTTTGGGTGATTGGAATATAATTTTTTATTTCTTCAATTGAATTTACTTTTCCAAGACTATATAAAGCAAGCCAGGCAGCACCCCATGCGGAAGATTGGTGTGTTGACGGGACATGTACTTGTTTTTGAAAAATATCAGCTGTCATTTGTAACCATAATTCAGAACGAGCAAACCCACCACTTACTAATAATTTATTTGTTTCTCCAGCCTGTCCTTCTAGCGAATCATGAATTTCATACATATTATAAATAACACTTTCCATGACGGAGCGAACCATATCTGCACTTGAATGTGCTAAAGTAAGGCCAATCCATCCGCCTTTTGCTTTTGCATTCCATTTAGGTGCACGTTCCCCCGATAAATAAGGCATAAAAAATAATCCATTTGCTCCAGGTGGCGAAGTGAAAGCAATTTTTTCTAAATCGGAAATGGAGATAGATTCTTTTTTTGTCAAATTGGAAAATTGCGTCGCAAGCCATTGTAACAAAACAGCTCCATTGTTCGAAGCCCCACCAATAATACATGCTTCCTTTGAAAATCGATATGTAAAAGTACGTTGGTCTATATCCACGTTGTTGTCACTAGAAAAGCGTCTTATAGCTCCGCTAGTTCCAATTGTTAGTGCCGTTTCTCCATTTTTTATTGCCCCAACTCCAATGTTAGCTAAAACTCCGTCACTTGACCCAATAATAACGGGAACATACTCACTTAAAAATAAGTCATTAGCAACTTCACGCTTCAACGGTCCAATACTTTCGGTGCATGGAACAATTTTAGAAAGCTGGCTATTTTGAACCCCTGCTATTTCTAAAGTTTGTTCATCCCAATCAAGTGTATGTAAATTCATAAGTCCGGAAGCGGAGGCGATAGAATAATCAACAACCCATTCTCCAGTCCATTTATACAAAATGTATTCTTTTATGGACACAAACATAGATGCCCTCAAGTATGGTTCATACCGGTTTTCTTTCATCCAAATAAGTTTTAGAAAAGGAGACATCGGATGAATAGGAGTCCCAGTATTCCTATAAATTTCTTTACCGTACGAGCTTTTCATAATCTCTGCTTGCGAGTAGCTTCGTCCATCTGCCCAAATAATCATCGGTGATATTGCTTGATCTTTTTCCATACAGATTAATGAATGCATAGCGGTTGAGAAGCTCAGAGCAATAACTTCCTCCGGTTTAATTCCTTTTTGCAAAATAGCAGTAGATATAGCAATTCTAGCTGCTCGCTCAATCTCTTCTGGGTTTTGTTCCGCCCAATTCTGCTTCGGATGATAGATAGAATAGAAGCTTTCAAACTCACTTAAAACGTCACCTTGTTCAGAAAAAATAACTGCTTTAGCACTCGTAGTGCCGATATCGATGCTAACAATATACTGTTTCATCATTCACTCCACCGTTTTCTCAAAATAAGAAATTGTTTTCATATATCTCTTTGTTCCTTAATAATATAAGCCGTAGTACAAATGAGCAAATTTTTTCTAAAATATAGCTCAAGTTATTTCCGAGCATAAAATGGTTGTGGATAAACAAACATATAAAGCAGCAATGAATGCGGGTGATAAAGTATGGTACAAAGGTTCTGTCTTCTCAAGACAGAGATTTTTTAGGAAAAAAGGTGTGGTAATTAACTGTTCTTTCGATATAATATTATTCTATGCTTTTCTCAATTTATCCACTAGTTTATTAACAGTATAATAGTTGGTATTTCAATTATACACAGACTTATTAACATTATCCACAACCGAGACAAAAGTTATTAACAGGTATTTATTCACAAAACTAGGTTTTTTGAACCTGTTGTCTGACAACGCTTCATAGTGTTTATGCACATTATCCACAGGAGTGTGGATAACGTATGTTAACAACTCAACGTTTAACAACAAAAAAAGGTAGGAAGTTAAGTTAATCAAACAAGAAACATAATTTATGTACAGCTTGTGACGCCTATTGTAAATACATTAAACTAGTTGTATACTAAAGATAGAAAGTAAGTGAAAAACTTCACAAACTTTCTAATCGATCAAAAGCCGGCTAAAGTAAAAGTGAAGCTATCATACTATCACTCATCCACATATTTTTTTAAATAATACATGTGAAAAACTTCACAGAGTAGTTTGATCACTCTTGTAAGTAAAATGAAAACAATTAAATTTTTTTACACTAATTTGTGAAAACATTCACAAACTATAATATTATCCTATATAAGGGGGAACTAAAAATGATGAACTTTTTAAAAGGACCTAAAGTAGCGGTTTTATGGACTGTGTTAAGAATATGGTTAGGTGTACAATGGTTAAAAGTTGGATTACCTAAAATTAGTAACTTCGATGCAAGTGGTTATTTAAATGGAGCACTAGCAAAAGCAGGTGGAGAAAACCCAACTGTACATGGTTGGTACGCAACTTTCCTAGAGACTTTCGCAATCCCTAACGTTGGATTATTCAACATCTTAATTCCTTGGGGTGAAGTATTAGTAGGTATTGGCTTAATCTTAGGAGCAGCAACAATTCCAGCATTAATTGCAGCAGCGTTTATGAACTTAAACTTCTTACTAGCTGGTACGTTAAGCACTAACCCAATGCTTTACACAGTAGCGATGATTCTATTATTCGCTGGTGGAGCAGCTTACTATTACGGTGTAGACAGATATGCTATCAAATTCTGGAACAATAAAAAAGCAGAAAAAAACAACAACAAGCATATGAATGTAAGCAATCGTCCAACTACAGCTCACTAAAATTGTAAAGGTCACCTGAAACTGGGTGACCTTTTTTCGTTGCTTAGGAAACTATAGTATTTTATTTATAACTTTGAACTTTGGGTAGGTTACATCTAGCTCCAGGCGCCATCGACTAAAAAACTTCCTGCTCCTCCGGTCGATAAGTCAACATCGATTTGTTCCTTGTGTCACAAATTGTGTTTTCTATATCTTACTCAGGAGCAGTCCAGTTTTTACGTCGATAAGCATGCGCCTTGCGCTTTTGTTCTTTTATTTAAAATTATCCTTTTTGCTGTTGCGGTGTATTCCTGCTGCAGAGGCACGAGCTTGAGCTTCTAAAATTTCGCCATCTGCATGATTACTATCTGCAAACTCAACGTCTTGATGGTTAGTCTTTTTCAAGGAATCTGGAACTTGAGGTAACGATTGTTTATTTTTATCGCGTTTCTTATGACCGTGATTAGATCTGCCCATTCGTAAAACCTCCCAATGGTTAATGTTAATGAGGAAACCCTCACTTGTTAACATAACCAAAATGTAAGATATTTAAGATGGAATATTTTTCGTTAAAGAACGAAGTAAAAGCCCCCCAAGACCGATATGGTTACTGGAAAGAGGGAAAACGTTCATGGGAAGTCTTCCCAAGACCGATATGGTTACTGAAAAGAGGGAAAACGTCCATGGGAAGTCTCCCCAAGACCGATATGGTTACTGAAAAGAGGGAAAACGTTCATGGGAAGTCTCCCCAAGACCGATATGGTTACTGAAAAGAGGGAAAACGTCCATGGGAAGTCTCCCCAAGACCGATATGGTTACTGAAAAGAGGGAAAACGTCCATGGGAAGTCTCCAAGACCGATATGATTACTGGAAAGAGGGAAAACGTTCATGGGAAGTCTCCCCAGGACTGATATCACTTCAGAAAGAATAGGTCAATAAATCGATAAAACAATGTCTCCATACAGGAAAAAAATATAACTACAAATTGAAATAACCCTCAACAACAAATGTCGAGGGTCAGCAAAAACACTATATCAAATCAAATCAGTGCCTTGCTTGTTTTGGAGTGTATCCACCAGCTTGGTCCGCCATTTTAAAATCTCTAGAATAAGAAACCTCTTGTGCACTACTTAAAGTACGCTTCGTTTTATCTCTTTTCTTCTTATCAGACATCGGAAACCCTCCTTATGTATGGTTGTTTGCAATAACTAACAAACCATTATTAATTTTTTCCATTTTTCCAACATCTATACTTATAAAAAACAAAAAAGCAATAGCATGGCCAATTCGCCACAAACTATTGCTTTTCTCTATACCCATCACTGACACGTGAAAATTATGCTTCTTTTAACTGATGATGCTCTTCCACAGGCTCTTGGACACGAAGTCTGTGTAAAGTATATAAATCTTTAGAAATTTCATAGAGATTGTAAATATCTTCACCTGCGTTAATTTCGTCTAGTAATGATTTTCTTGACTCATTCGCTAACATAACGTAAGGTAACTTTTCTGCAGCTTTAGTCGAACGTACATTTACTTTACGAATCCGCATGAAGATAGATTGAATATCTAATTCATAAAATAATTCATCGAAAAATTGTGTTTTCGCAATTTGATTATATCCATTTCCATGGTATGGCTTACCTAGCCATGTACCTAAAAATCCAGCCCCATCTTGCACATCAAATAAGTTTATGGTTCCAATTGGAGTGCCCCACTCATCGAGGATAGTTCGAGAGATAATCTCTCCACGCTCTTCTGCTTCCATCGTCTGTTTTGTGACAAATAGAAATTCCTCGTATGAGTATGCTTTTTGACGCACAAAAGGGAAGACTTCAGGATGCACCATGAGTTCAAAAAGAGTATGAGTCTCCTGAAGATCACGTTTTTTAAGCATGTCTATCCCTCCAATTGAGGGCAGAAGTGTTACGTAGCCCACCCTCGAAATTTTTTAGCTTGCAAAAAATTTCGGGGTGGGAATCGAACCCACTAGAACCAGCTTAACTGGTGGCGCACCATTTGCCTTCCCTAACGCTTAAATACAAAGTGTCAGTTATGATTTTGTGATATTTATGATTTGCTTTTGTTATCATACTTCATTTTTTCTAAAAAAGAAACAACTTTTTTTGTCAAAATTTCTGGTAAATTATTTCACCTTCAACCATTGTCCACAAAGGCTTTGCAAGGAAATCGAACGGGTGATGTGACCATAGAACTAAGTCGGCATCTTTACCTGTTTCGATACTCCCAACTCTATTCTCCACTTGTAGATTTCGGGCTGCGGTAATCGTTATTCCTTCTAGTGCTTTTTGAGCATTTAGACCTTCTCGAACAGCTATGGCAGCACACACATTTAAATATTGAATAGGAGTATATGGATGGTCTGTTGTGATCGAAACCTCGACACCATGGTCTGTTAAGGCTTGATATGTTTTCCAACTTTTATTTTTCAACTCAATTTTAGACTTACGAGTCATTGTCGGGCCGACAGCAACTTTTAAGTTTCGATTTTTTAAATGACTGGCAATTAAATGACCTTCTGTACAATGTTCAATTCGAATGTCTAAATCAAACTCATCCCCAAATCGAATAGCAGATAAAATGTCATCGGCACGATGAGCATGTATTCTAACTGGGATTTCTCTTTTTAAAGCTTGGATAATAGGTCTAACACGCAAACTGTCTATGCTATCACAATATTTAGCCTCATAAAAAGCCTCGCGTAACATCCCCATAATTCCCATTCGAGTGATTGAGTCTTTATTCCCTTGGCTATGCATTCGCTTTGGATTTTCACCAAGAGCTATTTTTAAGCCAGCCGTTTCTTTTACACACATGGCTGTAATATTGACTCCTGCGGTTTTTATGACAGAAGTAGTACCGCCAATTACGTTTGCACTACCAGGCATAATGTGTACTGTTGTAACCCCGTACATAAGTGCATCTTGAAATCCTTGATCCAAAGGATGCACTCCGTCAATTGCTCTTATATGAGGAGTGAGAGGTTCAATTGTTTCATTGGCGTCATTACCAGCCCACCCAGTACCTTCGTCATACAATCCTAGATGTGTGTGAACATCTATAAAACCTGGAAATAAATATTTTCCATTACAATCTATTTCAGGCCAGTCACCATTGTTTGTAATAGAAGGTGCAATTTTATCTATTTTCCCATTTTTTATAAGTACATCCCCACAACGGATCGGCTCTGAGGTAACCGGATATACTGTTGCATTCCTTAACAACAAAATGTTCATAACAAGCTCCTATCTTGAATGTGATACAAATGATTTGTACCATAGTATATTAAGTGTCCTCAGAAAAAGTGCCCATGGACATAGCTCATAATACTATTTTAATATGTCATTTAAAGCATCTTCAAGTTGTGTAAAAGAAAATTCGAAGCCCGATCTTTCTAGTTTGGCAGGCATCACTTTTTGCCCTTTTAAAACAAGGTCACTCATTTCCCCAAGGGCCATTTTTAATGCAAAGGATGGAGCTGGAATCCAATGCGGTCTGTTCATCACTTTTCCAATCGTTTTCCCAAACTCGTTCATTTTTTTAGGATGCGGAGCAGTTACATTAACAGCACCTTGTATATTTTTATTTTGGATACAATAGTCAATAATGTGAACCACATCTTTAATGTGTATCCATGACATCCATTGTTGTCCACTTCCAACCGGTCCACCAGCAAAAAACTTATAAGGCAAAATCATGCGGGGAAGAGCGCCTTCTTGTTTATCTAAAATAATTCCAAAACGTGTAAGAACTGTTCTAATACCATGTGATTCTGCGTGCAACGCCTCTTCTTCCCATTGAGAGACAGTACTAGCTAAAAAGTCATTCCCAGCCTTTTTATCATTCTCTGTAAAAACAGCTGATTCAGATGTACCGTAGTAACCAATTGCACTTGCGTTAATTAACACGGAAGGTTTGTTTACCATTTCAGACATAATTCTAACGATTTCTTTCGTTGAAGCAATTCTACTTTCTAAAATGCGGTGTTTTCTTTCTTCCGTCCAACGTCCACTATTAATAGATTCACCGGCTAAGTTAACAAAAGCATCAACGGAATGTAACTCTACTTCTGGTGTAGCGCTTCCGGTTAACCATTCTACATATTTAATCTGCTCTGTATTTTCTTTATTGGAAGTATCTCTCGTTAAAATGTATACTCTATGTCCGTTATTAATAAGATATTCCGTTAAATCTTGCCCGACTAGACCAGTGCCTCCTGCAATTGCAATATCCATGAATGTCACCCTTTCTGAAGTTCAAGTTCTATTTATATATTCTTTACCCTATTCTTACATCCTTCTAATCAATGTGTTTTGTAAGTATTTAACGTAGTCATATGTTACATTTAGTAATAGAGGAGGTTATCTCAAAATGAATGTCGTTACGAAAATATCTGTACAAAAAAAGAATACATCTCGCTTTAACATATTTATGGATAAAGGCCAAGGTGAAGAATATGCTTTTGCTGTTTACGAGGAAACACTTTTAAAGTTTCAACTCGCAAAAGGAAAAGAACTAGATGAATTAGATATAGAAGAAATTATTTTATCCGACCAGATAAGTAAAGCATACCAATCTGCCATTAATTATTTATCTTACCGAATGCGTTCGAAAAAAGAGATAAGCCAACATTTACGGGAAAAAGAAATAGAGGCATTTGTTATAACTGAGATACTAACAAAACTTGATAAACAAGGTTATATAAATGATTTAGCATTTGCATTAAGCTATGTAAGGACTCAAGTAAATACAACGTTAAAGGGCCCAGAAGTAGTAGTCCAAGAACTGTACGAAAAAGGGATAGAACAAAAATTAATAGAAGAAGCAATTTTAGAGTATTCTTTTGAAAAAGAACTAGATCATGCAATGAAGTTGATAGAAAAAGCGGAAACAAAATACAAGAAAGATTCCTTCACGATAAAAAAACAAAAAATTGAAATGGCATTAAAGCGGAAAGGTTACCGTTTCTCAACGATACAACAAGCATGGAATGAAATGAACGTCGAAAAAGATTTAGATGAAGAAATGGAATCTTTAAAGTTACAAGCTGAAAAGTTTAAACGTAAATACTCTGCTTATTCAGGCTATGAATATGTAATGAAAATGAAGTCAGCTCTCTATCGAAAAGGGTTTTCTATTGAGTTGATTGATCGATATTTAGAAGGAGAGGAGGAATAGCCTCTCCTTTTACAATACAATCTCCATAACACCTTCCTGATCAAGCTGTACAATTTTCTCAGCAATTGTTTTTGGATCTTTTAATCGTGTTTTGTCTGTTATGTGGTCTGAATGGTTCCAAAATGGTGTGTCCATGCCCCCCATGTATACTGCTTTAAAAACAATAGAGCCTTCCCATTCTTTTTGGAGGCTTTCAGTAAAACCTCGAATAGCATATTTTGAAGCAACATAAACACTTTCATCTACTTTTCCTTTTAAACCTGCCGTAGAAATAATGTTTAACACTTTAGCGTTCGGCACGCTTAATAAATATGGGAGGAAAACCTTTGTCATATAAATAGTGCCGTTAACGTTTGTCATTAAACATTGATTAATATCATCTACTTGAAGAGCAGTCAAAGAACCGAAACAGCCAACCCCAGCGTTATTTATTAAAATTTGCACATTATGTTCTTCCACTATATGTTTTACTTTACTATTTAGCTCGTCGTAATTTGTAATGTCTAGTGAAAAAGCATACGCTTTTTTGCCATTGGATTGAATTTCTTTTTGTACTCGAAGCAGTGTCTCTTCATTTCTACCGGATAGGATAACTGTATATCCTATTCGAGCATATTCTAAAGAAAGTTCCCGCCCAAGGCCAGTACCAGCCCCAGTAATTAATACTGTTGTCACTATTTTTTCCCCCTACCAGTTAATATAATATTTATTAATAATAAACGAGCAAAAGGTAAAACACTATCTAGGAACTTATTATCGTTCATTACTTCGTCATAAAGTTTGTTCAATATTTCACAATCTTTGTATTATAATAAAGGTAAGTTTATTGAAAAAGGTGATATTCATGACAATTCTGCAGTTCATTACAGCATTAACTCCCATTTTAACTGTTTTTATATTTTTAGTATTATTACGTTTACCGGCAACGAAAGCGATGCCAATTAGTTTAATTGTTTCTGCATTGGCAGCATTAATTGTGTGGAAAGTACCAATGATTACGATAATGGCTTCGTTTTTTGAAGGGGTAATGATTGCATTATCTATTCTTTGGATTATTTTTGGAGCTATCCTGCTCTTAAATACGTTAAAAACAAGTGGTGCATTAAATACGATAAAAGTTGGTTTCACAAAGATTACACATGATATGAGAGTACAGTTAATCATTGTCGCATGGCTGTTCGGTGCTTTCATTGAAGGAGCTGCAGGTTTTGGTACTTCCGCAGCTATTGGAGCTCCAATACTAGTAGCACTAGGATTTCCACCATTAGCAGCAGCTGTTCTAATGTTGATTGCAGCGAGTTCCCCGGTTTCATATGGAGCGGTTGGAACCCCCATTATCGTTGGAGTAGAACAAGGGCTTATGCAAGGTGACTCTGTTGCAGAAGAAGTAATTGCATCATTAGGAACGGCTGATTTAAGTTTATTTTTACAACAATTAGCCATAAAGATTTCCTTAATGGAATTTTTTATAGGGACATTTATTCCATTAATATTGGTTGTTTTTTTAACAAGATTTTTTAGTGAAAAAAAATCATGGCGTGATGGCTTTGCTGTATGGAAATTTGCCATTCTAGCCGGATTTGCGTTTACTTTCCCAGCTTTTATTGTGGCGAACATTCTTGGACCAGAATTCCCGGCAATGTTAGGTGGACTATTCGGTTTAGTCATCATGATTCCTGCTGCAAAGAAGAAGTGGCTATTACCAAAAGAAGACTGGGTATTAGAACAAAGAGAAACAGAAGATGTTATATCAAAAATGAGCTTACGCAAAGCTTGGGTGCCATATATCTTAGTTGCTGCCCTACTAGTCATAACAAGAGTAGATCAGTTACCTTTTAAGAGCTTACTCAAATCAGCAAAGGTTACTTGGAACAACATTATCGGAACGAATATTGGCGTAACATTAGAGCCGTTATATTTACCTGGAACTGTGTTTATCATCGTCGTTATACTCACGCATTTTATTCATAAAATGCCAAAGCAAGATGTAAAAAAAGTATGGAAAAATGCAACTGGTATGTTGGGTGGAAGTTTTATTGCACTTTGTACAGCTGTTCCAATGGTTAGAATTTTTATTAACTCTACTACAAATGAGGCAGGGCTAATGAGCATGCCGCTAGAACTTGCAGATACATTTAGTAGTGCATTAGGCAATGGCTGGCCAACTGTAGCACCTTTAATCGGAAGTCTAGGTTCATTTATTTCTGGAAGTGCAACGTTTAGTAATATGATGTTTTCTTTATTTCAATTTAGTATCGCAGAACAGCTAGGAATGGATATTAGTACAGTTGTCGCCTTACAAGTGTTAGGGGCAAATGCAGGTAACATGATTTGCGTATTAAATGTTGTCGCAGCTGCATCTGTTGTGGGACTGTTAGGAAAGGAAGGAACAATTATTCGTTTTACAGTAGTTCCCATGCTTTACTACGCGCTAATGGCTGGGTTAGTCGGCACAGTTTTTATTTTCCTACTATAATCATTTGCTAATTTCTTGATGCATGATATGCTGAATTTAATAGGAAATACGCATTAGGAGGAACAACGTCAGTGGAAAAAAGATATAGTGAATTGACTCCGTATGAATTAAATCAAGAAATAGGGATGTTGAAGGAAAAAGCAAGAAAAGCAGAACAGCTAGGAATTGTTAATGAGTACGCTGTGTTGGAGCGTAAAATAACTATGGCTCAATCTTATTTAATGAACCCAGAAGATTATAATAGTGGGGAAGTATATGAAATTGAAGGAGATCCTGGTGTTCACTTCATTATCACCTATATGAATGGCATTTTTGCATGGGGACACCGAATTCATAATGGTGTTGAAAATAAAGAAGAAGAAGGTTTACCAATTTCTATGTTACGTACGAAAGTGGAATGATTTTTGCTTAAAAGTAAGAAAGTCTGTATGTTTAGTACATGGCCTTCTTACTTGTTTATTTTAAGCTATGTTTAAAGCTTTAGTGCTGATAAATAATACCTGTTGATTTCCGTGCAAGGCTGAGACTCCTGCGGGAGAAGCGGGGAACGGGAGACCCCACAGGCGCCTGCGCCGAGGAGTAGGTTTTTTCACGACAGTGAAAATAACCTTCCTTTTTACCGCCCGCGGAAAGCGAAGCCTTGCACGGAAATTAACAGAGAACTTTAACACAGCTTATTGTTAAAAACTCCTTCAAAAAAAACCGAGTTAACCCAAACAGTTAACTCGGCATCCTTACATAACTAATTACAATTACGAACGCTTTCTAGTCTAAATCTCAACAATCTGCATATCCTATGCATGGCGTGTTTCCCCGTTTACTTGACGAAAAGCATGTTTTGAATTAGCCCATGGTTGTGGGAACGGGTTACCAAATCGATTACTGCGTGATGGCTTATGATTTTGTTTAGTTGCTATGACAAACCCTCCAATATTATTAGGGTTTTTGTCGTTTAACAACAACAATTAATACGTATTATCCTGTCTTTCACCAGAAGCACGCATGCGCTCTTGGGGGTGGGTGTTAATCGTGCCGTTCGCTCGCTTCGAAGCATATTCTGCTTTTGCGCGTGGTTCACCTTCCAACTTATTGCTATGCAGAATCGGGAAGTCTTTTGCTTTGTTTCTCAATCGAATCCCCTCCATCGTCAAGTTATATAAAATGTGCAATCTTCTTTCTGCACATATATAATATTTGATAGAACAGCTAACCTTATGTAAAAAGAATATAGGAAATAGAACCAATTGAGGTGAGAAAAAATGAATGAATATTTTGATCGACTCGCAGAAAGGCTATTAGAAAAAAACAAACATTTTTCTTATAACCAAGCAAGAACATGGGTAGAGTTATTATGGGAAGATTTTGAAGCCACTTACGCCAAAGCCGGCTATAACTACAAAGGAAAAGACGTTACTGAAAGAATCGTTTCAGAATGGATTGAACGCCACGGTGAATCATTACACGAGTTTGTTGCTCAAAATCCTAAATACAAACATATTCTTAACAATGACAAGAACGACAGCTTACATCATTAATAGTAAAAAAAGTGTAAAAACCGGAGAAATCGGATTTTTACACTTTTTTTATACCTTTTTTTAAAATAAATCTAGCTAGCCAATAGCCAATAAAAAAGAATATAGGATAAATTAATATAAAACTTATTGCAGTCGAATTAAGCCAAACAAAGGTTGTAATGATAAAAGCTAAAGTGGAAACACCTAGCGCTAGTAGAAGGTTTTGATTAAGTAGCCCATTTGATAAACCTTGTAAAAAATAAAGAGCAGGAAAGATAAATACGATAGAATTCATGATTAAATTTTTTCCTACAAGGTCGTCTATATTAGAAGAGAATGCGATATTTGCTAATAATATAATCATTATTCCAGGAGCAAAAATATGAACCAAATAGAAAATTTTTCGCAACATAAAAAGCCCCCCCTTTTTCTAAATATATGAGAGGCTTGTATACATTATGAAAAAAAGCTATTCGCTTTAAGCGATAGCTTTAGTCAGGAATTAACTCTAATTTACTACGCAATTTTTCCTCGCTAAAAATCCAGCCAGTATAAGAGCTAACAATATTTAAATCGAGGTCTAGCTGTACGACAGCAACGAAAGGATAATAATCTTTGCTTCGGTACCTTAAATCAATAAATCTTACCTCATAGTGGTCGGTATATTCTTCCATCTCCCAACGATATACAGGTGAGAAGGATAGAAAGGCTTCTACATTTTCATCCAATTTTGCTGCTTCAATAACAGCATTTTCAGGTAAGGGTACTCGTTCAAACTTATCATGAATAATGATTTGGTAATTAACCGCCCGAGCCACATAAAAGTTTTCCCCAGCAGTAATGGCTAAATGCCATTGATTGAATGAAATGGTAGGGGATATAATAATGGACTTTGCATTAGGAATAACAATTTTCACTTGCTTTATAACCTTTTGTTGCATTTGATAGCGGAATATATAATAAAAAATTAACAAGAAATAAATAAACAGGAATGTCCAACCAGGATGAAATCCTCCGAACACCCAAAAAATAATTCCGACAATATGTGCGCCCAAAATATAAGGGTCAAACGTGTTAATAATGCCTAAAGCAATCCATTTATTGCTGATAGGACGAAGTGCTTGTGTACCATAAGCGTTAAAAATGTCGACAAAAACATGAAGGATTACCGCAAGAAATGTCCAAATCCATAAATGGAACAGACTTGCCTCTGGAATAAACAAATAAATACTTCCGGTTATAAGTACCGGCCATAATGCAACGGCTGGAAGAGAGTGTGTAAGTCCACGATGATTTTTAATATATTTTGCATTATTTCTTAATTTTAATACTGTATCTAAGTCAGGAGCTTGTGATCCAAGTATGGCTCCAACCATAATGGCTTTAGCTGTTTCTGGGCTGCTTGCAATACTAGGATCAATCGTTGCAATGGAACCAATTGCAATGCCCATGACAATATGTGTTCCAGTATCCAATGATGGGCCTCCTTGTTCAATAGATTTAAAAGCTTCTTTCTATATCATGATGCAAAAAGGAGAATTTAAAACATGTGTAATGACCAAATAAATATTGCTATTCAATATGCCATTCAAATTAAAGACGTGAGTCAGTATAAAAACTTATTAATAGATATCCAAAACATCATGATAGATCTTGGTGCTGAAAACTTCGCAGTAGAACAATTTTTGGAATCTAAAAATAAAGTAATGTGTGTAGAAACTTTCCGTTTTCCAAGTGAAGCACATTTCCATGCTTTAAAACATATCAGAAATACACCATCTCATTCAACTTTTAGTAAGCTTAATTCATTAATTGGTGAAAGTAAAATATATTATGTTGCGCTAAAATATGAAGAAGATACAATAAAACACAGTTCATACTCTATGCAACACATTACTGTATAATTACTCCATACTGAAGTATGGTACTATACTAGTATGCTTTCAATATTTACGGAGGTACAAGTATTGACTAAACAACAAGATATCCTTAATAATTTTGATAAAATAAAGTTTCAACATGATTTAATAGGTTGGTTTGAAATAGAGCAAAGAGATTTGCCGTGGCGAAAAGATCAAGATCCTTATAAAGTATGGGTTTCTGAAATAATGCTACAACAAACAAAAGTAGATACAGTTATACCTTACTTTCATTCCTTTATTGACCAATTTCCAAACATTGAAGCATTAGCCTTTGCAGAAGAGGAAAGGGTTCTAAAAGCTTGGGAAGGCCTTGGTTACTACTCAAGAGCTCGTAATTTACAAGCTGCTGTAAAGGAAGTGCATGAAAAATACAATGGTGTCGTACCAAAAGAGGTGAAAGAAATTTCATCCCTAAAAGGTGTAGGACCATATACAACAGGAGCAATCTTAAGCATTGCATATGGTATACCTCAGCCTGCTGTAGATGGAAATGTCATGAGAGTACTATCAAGGATATTATTAATAGAAGAAGACATCGCTAAACCAAAAACGAGAAAAATATTTGAAGAAGCAATTAAAGAAATTATCTCTATAGATAATCCGTCCTACTTTAATCAAGGATTAATGGAATTAGGTGCACTAATTTGTACGCCTTCATCCCCGTCTTGCTTATTATGTCCTGTTCAATCTCATTGTCGAGCGTTTCATAAAGGAGTTCAACGTGAGCTCCCAATTAAAACGAAGAAAAAATCAACAAAAGAAGTTCATCTAGTAGCGGGGGTTTTTGTGGATGACAATGGTAATTACTTAGTACGTAAAAGGGACAGTAAAGGACTTTTAGCGAATCTTTGGGAGTATCCAACCTTTGAAAAAGTGTCAGATGTAACGACATCGAAAAAGCAACTTGAAATGGAAATGAAAGAAACATATAAAATTGATGTCGAGATCGACGATTATCTATGCTCCATCCAACATGTATTCTCCCATTTAGTATGGAATATAACGGTTTATAAAGGGAAGTACAAGCATTCTAAAGCGATGATACCAGGAATTACAGAAGTTTCCGAGGAACAGCAATTCGAATTACCTTTCCCGGTGTCGCATCAAAAAATATGGAAAGCATACAAAGAAAACCTTCAAGGCTAAAATGCTTTGAAGGTTTTTATTTTATATTACATTCCTAACCACAATTGACTAACTCAATCAAAAGTTACTCTTGTTCCATGTGTCCAATCTGCTTCTTGACGTTTTAAGCCACCTCTTGCTTCAATTTCCTCTATAATTTCACGATGTATACTTTGCCCCTCTACATTTAAATAAGGAACCATCTGTTGTAAAGAATGATGAAAATAAGCTAATTCACTATCTTTCCAGTCTTGTTTTGCCATCATTGTAAGTTCAGTCATATCTCTGCCTACATACATTATATCAACCTCCATGAATTTTACTGCTTTTATTGTTTGAATAAAGAAATAAGTCTATACTGAAAGCAGATAACTTTTCATTGCAATAATACATACATGAGGTGGATGAGATGGAAAACAAGGTAGCGTTAGTAACAGGAAGTAGTCGAGGAATTGGTAAAAAGATAGCGATTGAACTAGCAAAAAAAGGTTATGACATTGTAATAAACTATAACCGTAGTAAAAGTGCTGCACAAGAAACAGCAGCTGAAATTGAACAATTAGGTCAAAAAACACTAATAGTTAAAGCAAACGTTGGTCAGCCAGAAAAAATTAAAGAAATGTTTCAATTAATTGATGAGCATTTTGGCAGAATGGACGTATTAGTAAGTAATGCTGCATCAGGTGTTTTACGTCCAGTCATGGAGCTAGAAGAATCTCATTGGGATTGGACAATGAACATTAACAGTAAAGCACTTCTATTTTTAGCTCAAGAAGCTGCGAAAAGAATGGAAAAAGTAGGCGGAGGAAAAATTGTAAGTATTAGCTCACTAGGATCTATCCGTTATTTAGAAAACTACACAACGGTTGGAGTTTCAAAAGCTGCCATTGAAGCATTAACACGTTATTTAGCTGTGGAGCTTGCACCGATGAATATCGTAGTAAATGCTGTATCGGGTGGAGCGGTTGATACGGATGCGTTGAAACACTTCCCGAATCGCGAAGAACTGCTAGAGGATGCAAAGAAAAACACACCTGCTGGACGCATGGTCGAGCCAGATGACTTAGTGAAAACAGTTATGTTCTTAACTTCTGATGATGCAAGTATGATTTGTGGGCAAACAATCATTGTTGATGGTGGAAGGTCATTACTTGTGTAAAATATTCCTAAAAAATATTATTTTTTTTAACATATAATCACCTCCAACGGGACATCTTAAATTTCGTGGAGGTGATTTCAAATGGCAAACAAATTCAATCAACAAGCTGGTAAAACTGCTTCTGGTACAAATGTTCAACAAGTAAAACAACAAAACGCTCAAGCTGGTCAGCAACAATACGGTGCTGAGTTCGCTAGCGAAACAGATGTTCAAGAAGTGAGAGAGCGCAACGCACAATCTGCAGCTCAGAAGAATCAAAACTCTTAATATTCAACAAAAACACTCCTTATCCAAACAGATAAGGAGTGTTTTTATTACATTTGGATAATGGTTATTTGCTAATGGAAGTTAGTAAATTACTTTTGATTATAAATCAATTAAAGAAGTATGATAACGCGAGTTGCGAGGCTCCCTGCCCCGCCCGCGGAAAGCTAGTGCCTCGTGCTATCATCAACAGTTAAAACTCGTTGTAAATTAAAGTAATAATATAAGTGAAGCACTCGACAAAACTTCTAATAAGTCAACAATCATAGTCAAAGGGATTAGCACACTCAAATAGAAATTAATTAGGGAGATACTTCGTGTACGAGGAGGAACTACATAATGGAAAGTTTTGATTTAGCAGTAGCAAAACAACTAAAAACAATGGATGAACTTCTCTTTTTACAATCAGAAATAGAACGATGTCAACAACTCGAAAAAGAACTTATACAATTAAAAAATGAACAAAAATTAGAATCCATTCAGCAAGAGATAGAGAGAATGAATATAGAATTAAAAGAAATTCAATTAATTTTTGAAAAACAGACAGAAGAAGCGATCCAATCTTATCAAACAATGGGGATTACGAGTGCTTAATATGAATTTCTTAATATTTCTGCCATCTTTTTTCAAGAAAGATGGCTTCTTTGTTTTAAAATCTAGTTACAACCGTTATAATAGGATAAAACGGTTCTTGAAGAAATTTAGTTTCCAGGAAGGAAAGTAGGGGAGAAAGATGGGCAGTCCCATGGAAGGAGAAACAATACAAATACATAGTTATAAACATAACGGCTTAATTCACAGAGTATGGGAAGAGACAACCGTTCTAAAAGGTTCTCAAAACTTAGTGATCGGCGGAAATGACAAAACAATTGTGACCGAATCAGATGGTCGGACTTGGATTACTCGTGAGCCAGCTATTTGTTATTTTCATTCTAAATATTGGTTTAATGTGATCGGAATGATTCGTGAAGATGGAGTTTATTATTATTGCAACATTAGCTCTCCGTTTATTGCAGACGATGAAGCATTAAAATATATTGATTATGACTTAGATATTAAAGTCTTTCCTGATATGACATTTATTTTGCTAGATGAAGATGAATATGAACGACATCGTAAAGAGATGAACTATCCAGAAGTAATTGATAAAATTTTAAAAAGCAATGTCGAAACATTAATTTCATGGATCCGCCAACGAAAAGGACCATTCGCTCCTGATTTCATTGACATCTGGTATGAAAGATATTTAACATATCGCGGATAAAGCAACACGAAAGCTTTTAAATGGACAAGTAGTAAAAGTTTATACTAGGATGAAACTACTTACCACAGTTTTTGACTGTGGTATTTTATATGTTTTTATGAATGGGGTAAAATACGCAAGAAGGAAATGGTTATATATTGGGGGGAATCCTTTGGGTAGTATTAGACGCTACTTACAATTTGTTAAGCCTTACACATGGCAAATTGTTGGAACAGTCATCATAGGAGTTTTTAAATTTGGATTGCCGTTACTAGTACCACTATTGCTGAAATATGTAGTGGACGACATTTTGCTTACGCAAGATATGTCTAGTGAGGAAAAATCAAGCGAATTAATGTTAATCATGGGAGTGGTTATTGCGGTCTTCATTTTATTACGACCGCCAATTGAATATTATCGTCAATATTTAGCACAGTGGACCGGAAGTAAAGTATTATACGATATTCGTGATAGCTTGTTTGAACATATTCAAAGATTAAGCTTAAGGTTTTATGCAAACAATCGAGCAGGCGAAGTCATTTCAAGGGTCATTCATGATGTAGAACAAACGAAGAACTTTGTTATAACAGGCTTAATGAATATTTGGCTCGATTTAGCAACTATATTAATTGTTATTATCATAATGTTCCAAGTTGACTTCATGTTAACAATCGTTTCCATCATTCTGTTCCCGCTTTATGGGATAAGTGTTAAATATTTTTACAGCCGACTACGTGATTTAACGAGAAAACGATCACAAGCGTTAGCAGAAGTACAAGGTCACTTGCACGAACGAGTTCAAGGAATGCCTGTCATTCAAAGTATGGCAATTGAAGATTATGAGCAAGAGCAGTTCCAAAAGCAAAATAAAAACTTTTTAAGCAAAGCGCTCGTACATACTAGTTGGAATGCAAAAACATTTGCTGTAGTAAATACGATTACAGATGTTGCACCGCTTTTAGTTATTTTTTATGCGGGTTACTCCGTTGTTCAAGGAACGCTTTCCATCGGGGAAATGGTAATGTTTATCGCCTATATTGATAGACTATACGCGCCGCTAAGAAGGTTAATAAACTCTTCGACGACATTAACCCAATCTTTAGCGTCAATGGACCGTGTATTCGAATTTGTAGATGAAAAATACGATATAACGGATAAAGAAAATGCTAAACCTATGAAGGCTGTACTAGGTGAAGTATCTTTTGAAAATGTTTCTTTCCGCTATGAGGAGAAAGAAGAGTATGTTCTTAAAAATCTATCATTAAATGTGCGTCAAGGAGAGACCGTCGCATTAGTAGGTATGAGTGGTGGAGGTAAATCTACTTTAGTAAGCTTGCTCCCTCGATTTTACGATGTAACAAAAGGTAAAATTCGTCTGGATGGAGTAGATATTAAGGACGTAAAAGTAAGACAGTTACGAAAAAACATCGGGATGGTTTTACAAGATAGTATTTTATTTAGTGATTCCATTCGTGAAAATATTGCGCTAGGTAGACCAGATGCAACGATGGAAGAAATTATTGAAGCTGCAAAAGCGGCCAATGCCCACGATTTTATCATGAACTTGCCAAAACAATATGAAACAAAAGTAGGGGAAAGAGGCGTTAAGCTGTCAGGTGGTCAAAAACAACGTGTCTCTATTGCAAGAGTATTTTTGAAAAACCCACCAATTTTAATTATGGATGAAGCTACATCGGCTTTAGATTTAGAAAGCGAACATCTCATTCAAGAATCATTAGAGCTTCTTGCTGCGGATCGAACAACATTCATTGTCGCACATAGACTTTCAACCATAACACATGCAGATCGAATTATATTATTGGAAAACGGTGAAATAGTGGAAGAAGGTTCACATGTAGAATTAATGAAAAAACAAGGTAGTTACTATAATCTTTACAGCATTCAAGAGCTGCATTAATAGAAAAATGGTGTTACAGGAGGATTTGTTGCCGCCTGTAACACCATTTTTTACTCTTCAATCTGTTGATGGATATTAAATTCATTATCATCCTTGTGGTAGTTTTGAAAACTATCTATAAGCTTATTCAAGTGATCCAGTTGTTCACTATAATCAATAATTCGAGAAATGAGAGGGAATAGGTGATACCATATTTCCTCACTACAATATTCTTCACAACTCCATTCGTCTTTTTGCAACATGAATTCGTCAATGAATTGCTTCTTGTTAAAACGTTCTTCTTCATACATTTCCGAAGTATTATGCTTCTTTATTTTCCCTACAAATTTAAGCAAAATTTGTTCATGATAGTTAACTAAGTGGTCTAATTCTGCCTTTAAGTAGTGCTGAAATTCACTCGGCATGTGATGCAGTTCATTCTCTAAGCGATGAAGCATCTTAAGTGTGAAAAGTGCCCGATTGCTCGTTAAAATAAGCTGCCTAAAAATAACGAGCTTTCTCGCTTTAGCTAATGAATTTGCTTTAAAATACGTTCGCTCCTCTTTATATAAAAGGAACAATTGCTCTAATTTTAATAACCGTTGACGTAATGATTCAATGTCATTTTTCAATAAATGGTGTTCGGATGCGTGTCGCATGTTAATTCGTATCCATTTTAAAATATCTTCTGTTGTTTCTCTCACTTTGTAATACAGTCTCGTTTCATATTTCGGTGGTAGGAATATTAAGTTGACTAAAAACGCACTTAAAATACCAATTAAAACGGTAGAAAATCTTATTAATGAAAACTCTAAAAAATTTTCACCAGGACTTTCCATAATCGCTATTACTGTTACAAGTGCTAATGGTATTGTGTTTTCGATTTTAAGCTTTAAATTAATGGCGATTACAAAAATAGCTGTTAAGCCAATGATAAAAGGATCGTTTCCGAACAATAAGCCAAATACAATCGCCAGAATTGCTCCTATAACATTTGCCTGTACTTGTTCAATAATAGACTGGTACGATTTATATATAGATGGTTGTATGGCAAAAATAGCTGCGATACCGGCAAACAACGGGGAGGGTAGATCAAGCCAACGAGCGACAAACAACGCCAACGTAATCGCGATTCCCGTTTTCAATATTCGGGCACCAAGTTTCATTTCAATATCAAATTCCTTTCGTACTACGGAAATTTAAAGTACATCATCACCTACGTCTAAATTTCCACATATTCCAATAATTAAACACTAATGTACTATACAATGATTACTATTGTATAGCAATAAGGAATATGTATATTTTTTCTTGTTAAAAAACGCTGTTGATTGGAGCGCAAGTCTCCGCTTTCCGCGGGCGAGGCGGGAGCCTCCTCGACGCTCTGCGTCTGTGGGGTCTCCCGTCTCTCGCTTCTCCCGCAGGAGTCTCCGACTTGCGCTCCAATCAACTGCTTGATTTGTAATATCAAATAGCTAATAGCTAACAATAAAAAATCCAGATCTAAACGCTATCTCGCGCTAGAAACTGGATTCAAATTTAGCTTAGCAGTTAGCTATTAGCTATTAGCTTTAAGCTCTTAGCTAACCACTAACCACTAAATCATTCCGTCGAAACAGCTGGATCTGCTTGTTCTTTAACTGGAATGACTTGAACGAAATTTTCTTCTAGGTTTTCTTTTAATCTCTCCAAATAAGCAACTTCATCCACTTGACCTTGCACATTAAGTGCTTCTATATAAGTGTTTAAAAGCTCACAAATTTCTTTCTTGCCTTTCTCACTTAACGTTTGTAAGCTTACTTTAGCGCCTTTTGCAATACGTCTTTGTATTGCTTCTTTTGTTAAGCCTAACTCAGGTTGATGGCGCAAATATACAACGCCACCGGTCATCCCTGCACAAATCCATGGACCAGGATCTCCTAAAACTAAGCCACGACCATTTGTCATATATTCAAAGGCAAAACCTTTTATGTTTGCCTTTACCCCAAGGTTTCCGTGTTCTTTTTCCGGGATAGCATGAACTAAACGGCCACCGATAATAATATCCGCTCCAGATAAACGTATTCCAGCACGAGCATCTGCGTTACCTTGTGCAATTAATGTTCCTTTTTGTGCACCATAACCGAATCCTTTACCGACAGACCCATTATAAAACACTCCATCTTTCCCACGATCTTTTAGAATAACCACTTTTCCACCAAAACTAGTTTTCCCAACACCATCTTGAGCCCCACCAGCTACGGTAATATTTACTCCGTTTGCATTGTAAGCGGCTAATCCATTACCAGGAATAGAAGATTCATATGTTAGCTCCACTTCTGGTAACTGGTTGTAAGTTCCATCTAAACGATTTCGTACACGATGGCAGGAAACTCGACTACCAAGAACACGTTGCTCAGCAGAAACACTTGAGAAGCTACGAGATTGTTGTAATTGGTCTATATGATAATCTAAATACTCCGCACCAGCAGCAACTAATAACTCATTTTCTTCCACACTTGCGGCCACTTCTTTTTGTGCTAGTTGCGGGACATCTAAAGCAGCTAGTAGGCCAGTTAAATCCATTTGATCTAACCCGCGAGCTTGCTCTAAAAGATCAGAACGGCCAACAATAGACTGTAAATTGTCAAAACCTAGAGAACCAGTTAATGCTTTCAGTTCACTTCCAAACGCAGTGAACAAATTCATTAACCCTTGAACAGCTAAGTCAGATTGACGAGGTACGAATCTACGTAAGCCATGGTCTTTTGCTTGAGCTTCCGATTCGATTTGAGTCGCAATACCAACATGACAAGTGTCTAAATGGCAGCCACGACATGTTGTACAACCAATAGCTATCATTGATAATGTTCCGAATCCAATACGGTTAGCGCCAAGAAGCATCACCTTCATACAATCTAATGCACTCTTAATTCCACCATCTGCCCAGATTTCGACTTTATTGCGTAGTCCGGATTCTAGTAAAGCATTATGTGCTGCTTTTACGCCAATTTCTACAGGTAATCCTACATATTGTAATGCGTGGATACGAGCAGCTCCTGTTCCGCCGTCAAATCCGCTAATTGTAATGATGTCAGCACCTGCTTTGGCAATACCAACAGCAATTGTGCCTATGTTTGGTACAACAGGAACTTTTACGGCAACTTTCGCTTGGTCATTTGCTGTTTTTAATTCAGCAATCATTTGTGCCAAGTCTTCAATAGAATATATATCATGATTATTAGAAGGAGAAATTAAGTCAGAACCAATTGTAGCATTTCTCGCTTCTGCAATTTTAGCTGTAACTTTAGAACCTGGTAAATGGCCACCTTCACCAGGCTTAGCTCCTTGGCCAATTTTTATCTCTAATAAATTGGAAGAGTTTAGTAACTCAGTATTCACTCCGAAACGACCTGAAGCCACTTGTTGGCCTCGTGTTTTCGGGTATTTTCCAAGCATATCTTTTATTTCTCCGCCTTCACCGTTTAAACTAACCATGTTTAATCGATCAGCAGCTTCTGCATATGCCCGAAATGCAATTTCGTTTTGCGATCCAAACGACATGGACGCAATGAGAAACGGAAGGCTGTGCTCGCCAACAGATAAGCTAACTTTCTTTTCATCAACAGGTTGACTACTTTTCTTCAAATCTGTTAAATGTCTTATCGTAATTGGATTCTTCGTTTCTTGTTCGGAAAGTTTTTCCCTGTAGTCCGCATAGTCACCAGTTTTTGCAACATCCCCAATCGCTTTCCAAATGCGAGGGAAGAGGTGGAATGACTTTCCAGGACGAGATGTTTCATCTTCAAAGTCAATAGCGCGTTCCTTTGCATCTTTTTCAAGAAATTCAAGGCTGTAAGAGAGGTCATTTGCGCCCAAGAAGTTAACAATGCCTAAGTACTCAGCGATTTCTTCATTTAAACCAATAGATGAAAATAATCTACCGTACCCTCTTAGTTCATGGATGCCGATAGTAGAAATGACTTTTTCTAATCCTTTTGTTAATGCTTGGAACAAGTGAATAGTGGGCTTTGTCGATTCGTCACTTACTGTTCCAAATAGTAAATATGGACTGATGACGTTAGCGCCTAAACCGAGTGCTACGATACAATCGTGTAACGATCGGATTGCACCAGAACGAAGGACAAGAGAGCAGTTACGTCTAATTTGCTTCTCTACTAAAGCTTGATCCACAATAGAAGTAACAAGATGAGGATCAATCCAATAATTACCGTTCCTGTGTGCGGAAGAATCATCTAAAATTAAGAGAGTTTTTCCACTCTGAACCGCTTGAACGGCTTCATCTTTAATTCGAATTAATGCTTCGCCTAAAGAATCATTTTCATGAAAAACAGTCGGTAAGAAATAAACTAATTGTTGTTCAATGAAAAGATTAATAACTTCATCATAAGATGGCTGCTCTAATGTAGAAGCACAGTCGTGCCCATTCTGACCTTCGATTAAAAGAGGAGCGTACAATTCTATTGTTAATGGCTGTTCGGTTTCTTTTCCCCAATTCGCTAACACTGGTCTAGCTCCTATTACGGCCCGCGTCGAAAAATGTTCTGTTTCACGATCACGGTCAATAGCAGGGTTTGTCACAACCGCAACGCTTTCTTTTATAAAATCAGCAATATTTTTTCTACCATCAGCAATTGCTGCTAGTGGAACGTCATGGCCTAATGAGCGAATAGGTTCGACACCTTTTTCCGCCATTTGTTCAACAAGTTGAATATGCTCACGATCCCAACCGAAAGCAGCGTATTGCCCATTGTGTACTTTTGGTAAAGGTGATACGGAAACCACTTTTTCTAATGTTGGTGGCTTTAATCGACTTGAAAAACCACCCACATTCACTTTTTTCGAAAAGCGGTTATAAACTTCTTCTTGGAAGGAATGATATTCAAATATTTTTATCGTATCTCCATCCCACTTCAATCCAACTTTTTCTCCAGGTGAGAAAGGCTTTGGTTCTGCTGTATATTCATTCGTAGGTATGATTCCAGGTTCGGAAGAAAAATAATACGATGATTCTGTTTGCAGCATCCAAAGTGGGCGTAACCCAAGCGAATCTAAGCTAAACACGGCCTCATCATTGTAACGAGAAATAATTCCAGCAGGTCCTTGAGCAAAATGCCCCCAACTTTCACGGATATAAGCATATAAATCTTGCAAGTGTTCAGGGTAACTTTTAATCTCATTTATGATAGGAGGGAAAATAATATCTAACGCTTCAAAAAGTGAATAGCCCTCTCTACTAATTAGAGTATCTATCGTTCTATTTAGGTCTTGTGAGTCACTACCTCCATCTGTTAAGGGAACGCCTAACATACGAGCTTCATCTCGAAGTTTCGCGATTGTATTAATTTCACCATTATGACCTAACACACTAAAAGGTTGAACTCTGAAGAAGTTAGAAAGTGTGTTTGTTGAGTATCTGTTATGCCCAAGTGTCATAGTAGACGCTACAAGAGGATGAGCTAAATCATGGTAGTATTTTGGTAATATATCTCCAGCTCCCATTACTTTATAAACGGCGTGGAAGTTAGAGAGGGAAGCAACATGAACTTCCACATTCTTTTCTATGTCAATCGTTAAATGAAATAAGTCATTCGCTTCACATTTGCCGTTTGTTGAAACAATTGCGAACTGCCAAAAGATTGGATTTTGCCTTAAAGCAATAGGACCGAGTGCTCCTTCGTTCGTCACTTTATTTGTTTCAAATATAACTTCAAAATGATAAGCTTTTAGAAGGCTAGTAATCTCTGTTTTCACTTCCGAGAAGTCTATTGTTCTATTAATAAATAGGTGTCCTACCGTAAAATCAGGACGATCAACTATAGAAGTATCTTCCCCGATACTGTCTAATTTTTCTTTCCATAATGCACGAGGGATATCAACGTGTAGCCCAACTCCATCCCCTTCACCATTAATAAAACCAGCGCGGTGATTCATTTTTACTAATGCATTTATACAGTCATCAATGTTATTCTTTGTAGGGATTTTTCTTTTTTCAATAGCGGAAACGATTCCACATGCATCATGTTCTTGATGATGGAAATCTTTAAATGTACTAGGACTCCATTTTTTCATATTGTGTGGCTAAAGGAATAGGGATTGTAAGAGGCCCCTAACTAGCCATTCACCTCCTGTATGATATTTTGGTAGAAAAACTTGAGGGTAGATAAGAAATGGAATTCCAAAACGGGTAGATATAATGTTAGGAATTTTTGCGAAGGGTATAACCTTTCTTATCTTTAAAATAAAACGAATTTTCAGACTTTAAAAACCATCATAACATTTCTATTCTACAAAATCAATTTTAATACATAAAAATGATGTAATTATGCGATGTAAGACTTGTGGTTGTAAGCGTTTTCATTGTTTTGTAAAGGAAAAGAGTGCCTGCTAGACACTCTTTTTGTATAATTATTCATTTGCTAATTGTTTAAATGCATTTTCAACAGCTGTAAGCGTGGTAGCAACATCCTCTTTTGTATGAGCGATTGTCACGAACCAAGCTTCATATTTCGAAGGAGCTAAGTTTATTCCTTGGTGTAACATAAGCTTAAAGAATTTAGCAAATTGTTCTCCATTTGTATTTTCAGCTTGCTCGTAGTTTACGACGATTTCGTCTGTGAAGTAAATGGTTAAAGCTCCTTTAAGACGGTTAATCGTAATTTGTATGCCGTACGTTTTCGCATGCTTTAAAATACCTTTTTCTAACATTGCACCAATGTGATCTAAATGCTCATATACACCTTCTTGTTGTAACACTTCTAGGCATGCGATTCCAGAAAGAATGGACGCTGGATTTCCAGCCATAGTACCTGCTTGATATGCTGGGCCGAGAGGAGCAACTTTTTCCATGATTTCTTTTTTACCACCATATGCACCGATTGGTAGTCCGCCGCCAATTATTTTTCCTAATGCAGTTAAGTCAGGCTTTACTCCAAGCATATCTTGAGCTCCACCATACATAAAGCGGAATGCAGTAATTACTTCATCGTATATAACAAGTGCTCCTGCTTCATGAGTAAGGTCGTTCACTTGTTGTAAGAAACCAGGTTTAGGTTCAACAATACCAAAATTCCCAACGATAGGTTCAACGAGAACGCACGCAATTTCATCTCCCCATTTTTCTAAAGCTTCTTTAAAAGGCTCGATGTCGTTAAAGGGCACAGTGATTACTTCTTTTGCGATACTTTTTGGAACTCCAGCTGAGTCAGGTGTACCTAATGTTGCTGGACCAGAACCTGCGGCTACAAGCACTAAGTCGGAGTGGCCATGGTAGCAACCAGCAAACTTGATAATTTTATCACGTCCAGTATAGGCACGAGCCACGCGGATAGTCGTCATAACTGCTTCTGTACCAGAGTTCACGAAACGTACTTTATCCATAGCAGGCATTGCTTCTTTTAACATTTTCGCAAACTTCACTTCATGAGGAGTAGGTGTGCCGTATAAAACACCTGTTTGGGCAGCATGTTGAATAGCTTTGGTAATATGTGGGTGTGCATGCCCTGTAATAATTGGACCGTATGCTGCTAAATAATCAATATACTTGTTTCCGTCTACATCCCAAAAATAAGCACCTTGTCCACGTTCCATGACAACGGGCGATCCACCGCCAACAGCTTTATATGACCTAGATGGGCTGTTTACCCCACCAACAATATGTTCTAATGCTTCAGCGTAAATTTGTTCAGATTTATTGAAATTCATTTATGTATCCTCCTAAGCGGAATCGATTATATTCAATTCATCATTTTATCATACTTTTGATAGTTACAAACATCTAGGAAAGTGTATTAAAATAGCGCGAATTGGTCATAAACCCATTTTTCAAGAACAAAACGAACACAAAAAATAGAAAAAGGAAGATATACATTAGCAATTAGAAACTAGTAATACCAAACACTTACCATTTGTAGGTTGAGCTCTTTTTGAGTAGACTAGTATATTGTGATGAAAAATGATTACTTTCAGCCAGTAGGTTGTTAGGAGGAAATAGATATGACGAAAAAAGTGATGGAAGTAGAATTATTGCGGAAAGAGTTTAAAGCATATTCTAGTCGCCCTGGATTGAAGGGGGCATTTAGAGATTTATTTACGAGAAACTATAAAGTTCTCCCAGCTGTAAATGATATTTCGTTTGAAGTTCGCCAAGGAGAAATGGTCGGTTATATCGGTGAAAATGGTGCTGGAAAGTCGACGACAATAAAAATGTTGACAGGTATCCTCACTCCAACATCTGGAATGGTACGTGTAAACGGTATGGATCCCCATAAAGAAAGGGAAAGATTTGTGCAGACCATTGGAGTTGTTTTTGGTCAACGTTCTCAACTTTGGTGGGATATTGCCGTTCAAGAATCATTTCGCTTACTTAAAAAAGTATATAAAGTTTCGGATGCGGATTATAACTCCCATATGGACCATGTTATTCGCACATTGGATCTAGGACCTTTATTAGATAAGCCAGTTCGAAAGCTTTCACTTGGTCAACGAATGCGTTGTGAATTAGCAGCAGCACTCATTCATAATCCACCTCTATTGTTTTTAGACGAACCAACAATTGGATTAGACGTGTTAGTTAAGTTGAAAATTCGTCAGTTTTTAAAAGAGATAAATGAAAAATATAAAACTACCATTCTGTTAACTACGCATGATATGGCAGACATTGAAGCACTTTGCGATCGAGTAATCATGTTAGATGAAGGAAAAATAATATATGACGGAGGTTTGCAAGATTTACGAAGAAACTGGGGAGATGGCAAACAGATTCAGTTCCAGTTCAAAGACCCGGTAACGGTCCAAGCACTTCAAATTATGACAAGCTATCTTGATGTGGAGTGGAAAGAAGGAGAAAAACCTAACACGTGGATTGCTTATGTTAGTAAAGAAAGTGACCAAGTTTCAGCTCTAATTAGTAGTGTAGTAGGGAAATATTCCATTACGGACGTAAGCATTCAAGAAATCTCTACAGAAGAGATTATTAGAAACATATACGATAAAGGAATGCTTGTTCATTCGTAGTAAGGAAGGTGAGAAAAGATGGACAAGTATATAGAAATGATACGAATTCGTTTCTTAATGATGCTAGCGTATCGAACGAATTATTATAGTGGAATTTTAATTTATAGTATTAATATTGGTGCTTATTATTTCTTATGGACGGCTATTTATGGCGGAAAAGAAGAAATAGAAGGTTTAAGTGCACTGCAAATGACAACATATGTAGCTGTCGCTTGGATGGCTCGTGCGTTTTATTTTAATAATATTGATCGGGAGATAGCACAAGAGATAAAAGAAGGTAAAGTAGCGGTAGAATTGATTAGGCCGTACAACTACCTTGGAATGAAAACGATGCAAGGATTGGGTGAAGGAATATTTAGGTTAGTATTTTTCTCCCTACCAGGTATGGTCATTGTTGGCTTAATATTCCCGTTGCAATTATCTAGTAACCTATCAACTTGGGGATTTTTCGCTCTCTCGTTAATCTTTAGTTTTATCATTAACACACAGATAAACTTGCTAACTGGTATGATGACGTTTTTCTTATTTAATAATGATGGATTAATTCGTGCAAAACGGGTTGTCATTGATTTATTCTCTGGACTTTTACTACCAATCAGCTTTTATCCATTATGGGCGCAAGATGTTATGGGGTTTTTGCCTTTCCAAGCGATTAGCTATATTCCGAGTATGATTTTTACTGGTGGTTTTGAAGGTTCTGAGATGTGGAATGCGATTTTCTTACAAGCTGTTTGGGCGATTATCTTAATCTTGCCAATACAAATGCTTTGGAGATTAGCGAAAAAACAGTTGATCGTGCAAGGAGGGTGAGAAAGTGTTTTATGTATCTATGTTTTTTCAATATATAGGGCAATACACAAAAACAAGGTTTCAGTATAGAGCGGACCTTGTAGTAGAACTCTTTTCTGACTTGCTCTTTCAAGCAGTAAACTTAGTATTTATATTAGTTGTGTTCGGCCATACTCAATTACTTGGAGGGTGGAGTAGGGAAGAAATCATTTTTATCTATGGTTTTTTCTTAGTTCCTTACGCTTTATTTTCGGCATTTTTTAATATATGGGATTTTAATGAGAGGTACATTGTAAGGGGAGAAATGGACCGTATTTTAACTAGGCCCATCCATAGTCTCTTTCAAGTTATTTTAGAGCGAATGGAATTAGAGTCTTTATTTGGAGCTATAACTGGGATAGCGATTATGTTTTATGCGGGGAGTATTTTAGGTCTTTCTTTTGCTTGGTATGATATTTTTATTTTCTTCTTGTTCGTTATTGGTGGAACTTTAGTTTACGCTGGGATTTTTGTTATGTTAGCTAGCATAGGATTTTGGTCTGATGCGAGAACATCTATCATGCCAATGATGTACAATATCGGAAATTATGGGCGTTATCCGGTAGACATATATAATCGAGTGATTCGTTATGTGTTAACGTGGATTTTACCTTTTGCATTTGTAGGGGTGTATCCTTCTGCCTATTTTCTTGGTAGATCAGAATGGTATTCATATGCATTCTTAACACCAGTAGTTGGGACTGTATTTTTTATCTTATCTGTTTTAATCTGGAACAAAGGAGTTACAAAATATCGTGGTGCAGGAAACTAGTCATATGTCATCTTAGACGGGCGTATATTTTATTGATAAGCATGTCCGATAGTAAGGAAGTGGCATATGGTGTTGTGGGTTGTGTTATTTGGCATCATTATTTTATCTATTGTAATGAGTTTAGTTCATATGTTTTCACCTAGAGATAAAAAGAAGAGTGTGCTGTTTATATCAAAAGAGACGTTAATTTTATTATTACTTGTGTATGCGACGTTAGTTGTTTCTTTTGGATTAATTTATAGTATCCTTCATATGAACAGCTTTCCTATTTTAATTGAAGGGGGAAAAGTGATCTCTGCAGAGTTCCCAAGTGTTGTCCTTTCTTCTATATACTTTAGTGCAGTGACAATGTTAACGGTCGGATATGGAGATATAACCCCAATAGGAATTGGAAGAGCCATTGCGTCCTTTCAAGCTTTAATAGGATATATCATGCCAGCAGCGTTTGTTGTGAGGATTGTATTAGATATGGAACACCGAGAAGAGTAGACGGGAGTTATATAAAATATTATGGGGCATTCCAACAGTCGACGACGACATTTCGGATGCCCTTTTTACATTTTTACACCTATATTAATACCTCTTTTTGTCTTTGAGTGATTAAAAACTACAAATTCTCATTTTGCTGTTTAATTTCCCCTTCATTTAAGAAATTGTTCGTCGCTTCTAAAGCTTTATGTTCATTCACTGAATCAGGATATTTATTCTCCATGCTCTCCAATGGCTGAGTAGCGCTTTCTCTCGCTATTGCACTTATGTTAGGTTCTTTAGGTTGTGTAACAGGTTGACGGTGTTCTTCGTTTCGCATCCTATTCGCCTCCAGTTATAATTTCCCCTAGTTTAAGCAAAAACTAGTTCTAGCATGCAACCTTTTAATTTGAATTGTCCTAACGCATACGATACCCTTATACATAACAAGATTTTATAGGAGGAATAAACGATGACAATTGAAATTGGAAATAAAGCACCTGATTTTGAACTACAAACCGAAAAAGGTGAAAGTGTAAAACTGTCTGATTATAAAGGGAAAAACGTTGTATTATACTTTTATCCAAAAGACATGACACCTGGATGTACGACACAGGCATGCGACTTCCGTGATAATCATGAAGATTTCTCCGAACTAGATACAGTGATTTTAGGAGTAAGTCCAGACCCAATGGATAAACACCAAAAGTTTATTGAAAAACACGGCTTACCATTTTCTTTATTAGTGGATGAAGATCATAAAGTAGCAGAACTATACGATGTTTGGAAACTAAAAAAGAACTTCGGGAAAGAATATATGGGCATCGAAAGATCCACGTTTATTATTAATAAAGATGGCGAGCTTGTGAAAGAATGGAGAAAAGTACGAGTCAAGGATCATGTAGAAGAAGCACTTCAGTTTATAAAAGAGAATTTATAGTTGCCTATTTTTCAAAAATGAGGTCAAACGTCTAAAACAAATATAGACAATCGGGAGTACTTTATAGTGTAGGGCATACCTCCTCGAAAGTTATTTTAAGTGCAAGCACACAAGCTTGCACTCTTTTTGTGTTTTCATTTCTTTAGAAACTATTGTGCGCATAACTAAATTTACTTAAAAGAATAAGTTTGGGTAAACCCTTGTGTGGAAAGCCTTCTATGTACTATTAACAAAAAAGGGTTAATTTTTCGAAAAAAAGACCAATTCTGTATTTTAACAGACCCCTTCCGCGAGAAACTGTTATACATTATACTGAAAACTGGTTTTTTAAATATATTTTTTGAAAATTGGCGAGATTGAGAAAGGGGTAAACCTAATGGATACAACGCAGAATAAGAAGCGTGGTATATTAATGCGTTCTTTAGATGGTATCGAACGTGTTGGTAACAAGCTTCCACATCCCGTTACGTTGTTTGCAATTTTTGCACTATTAGTAATTATTTTATCAGGAGTATTCGCAAAACTGGGTGTGCAAGTGGAAGACCCAATTAATGAAGGTGAAATGCTTCAAGTTAAAAGCTTAATGAGTAAAGAAGGTATACAATATATCTTTGAAAGTGCTGTAAAGAACTTCACAGGATTTGCTCCACTAGGAACAGTACTTGTAACGATGATCGGTATTGGTATCGCTGAGCGTTCTGGCTTAATAAGTGCCGCGTTACGTGGCTTAGTAACCTCTGTACCAAAGCAGTTAATGACAGCTGCTCTAGTATTTGGTGGTATTATGTCAAGTATGGCTGCCGATGCTGGTTATGTAGTATTAGTACCACTTGGTGCTGTATTATTTGCAGGACTTGGTCGTCATCCTTTAGCTGGACTAGCTGCAGCTTTTGCTGGTGTATCAGCTGGATTCAGTGCTAACCTTTTACTAACATCATTAGATCCACTACTAGGTGGGCTAACCATCCAAGCTGCTGAAACGGTTAACCCAGAATATGCTGCTGGAATGAACTACATGATGAACTATTATTTCATGGTAGCTTCCGTATTTGTTTTAACAATAGTGGGTACATTCGTTACAGATAGAATCGTTGAACCACGTTTAGGTACGTACAAAGGTTCATTTAATGAACACGAAGTAAGTTACTTAAAACCTGAAGAGAAAAAAGGTTTATGGGCTGCTTTATTTGCATTCATTGGCACAATTGCAGTATTAGCGTTATTAGTAGTTCCTTCATGGGGACCATTACGTGGAGAAGGTACAATTTTAGAAGCTCCATTCTTCCAAACGTTAGTACCGATTATTTTAATAATGTTCTTCGTACCTGGTTTAGTTTATGGAATTATCACTAAGTCCATTAAGAGCGACAAAGACGTTGCGAACCAAATGTCAGAAACAATGGCTACTATGGGTGCGTACATCGTATTAGCATTCGTAGCTGGTCAGTTCGTTGCTTACTTTAATGAAACAAAACTAGGAACAGTTATGGCTGTTAATGGCGCGGAATTTATTCAAGGTGTAGGTTTCCAAGGCGAAAATATGTTTAGTAGCATTATGCTAATCTTAGTCTTTATTGTCGTAGCTGGTTTTATCAACTTATTCATCGGTAGTGCGTCTGCGAAGTGGGCTATTATGGCACCTGTTTTCGTACCAATGATGATGAACTTAGGATACTCACCTGAATTAACACAGTTAGCTTACCGTCTAGCTGATTCTACAACAAACGTAATTTCACCGTTAATGCCATACTTTGCTATCGTAATTGCCTTTGCGCAAAAGTACGATAAAAAAGTAGGTATCGGTACATTAATTTCTACAATGCTTCCATATTCGATCTTCTTCTCGATTGTATGGATGGTAATGTTGATTGTATGGATGTTGACGGGGGTTCCACTAGGACCTGGTGCACCGATAAACTATCCTGGATAATAAATTTATTAAAAAACCGCCCGCTTGTTTTTGGACAGGTAGGCGGTTTTTTTTATATGATGTTATAAACAAACGTATAAAAATGAAGAACGAAACATCGCAAAGGGGATGAGGTAGTGTTAGTTGTTTCCACCTTTTTAATAAGAGAAGAAAAGTTACTAGAAGATTTGAAGAACGATTTTCCGAATGTTACATTTGAGTTTTATAAATCAATAAAAGAAGTACCTGCAACTTCTATGTCAACAGCTGAAGTCATTCTTACTTATGGAACAGACTTAACTTCCGAGGATATTTCTACAGCAAGCAAACTAAAATGGATTATGGTTGCATCCGCTGGAGTGGAAAAATTACCGTTCGCTGAAATAAAAGAAAGAAATATATTAGTAACAAATGCAAAAGGTATTCATGGCGTACCGATGGCTGAATATACACTAGCAATGATCTTACAAGTGACTAGGTCAGTTAAAACGTTAATAAAGTATGAGATGGAAGAGGAATGGAATAGAAAGGTTCCTACAACAGAACTAAGTGGGAAAACAATAACGATTATAGGTGCAGGTGCGATAGGAACTGAAATTGCCAAACTTGCACAAGCTTTTAATATAAATACGATTGGGGTAAATAGAAGTGGTAAGCCAGTAGACTATTTCGACGAAATATATAAAATGTCACACTTGGAAGAAGCGTTACAAAAGGGTGATTTTATTGTTTCTGTTTTACCAAGTACAAACGAAACGAAGTACATTATAGATAAACATCATTTTAATATAATGAAAGAAAGTGCAATATTTATTAATATTGGAAGAGGAGATTTAGTTAAAGAAGATATATTAATACAGTCACTAACTAAAAACGAAATATTTCATGCTGTATTAGATGTCTTTGAAACCGAACCACTTCCAAAAGGTCATCCCCTTTGGAAAATGGATAATGTGACGGTAACACCTCATATATCAAGTATCACACAAAATTACCAACCAAGAGCGCTGAATATTTTTGCTAACAATTTAAAATGTTACTTAAAACAAGACGATAATTATATAAATCGTATTGATGTCGAGAGGGGATATTAAGATGAAGATATACACTAGAACAGGAGATAAAGGTCAAACTTCTTTAGTATATGGTCAGAGAGTGAACAAAAATGACCAACGAGTAGAAGCTTACGGTACATGTGATGAAGCCAATTCAATGATAGGATTAGCTATCTCCTATTTAGATGAAGAAAACTTTGAAAAAAAAGAATTGCTTGTTCAGTGTTTATTAAAAATACAAACCATTCTATTCCATGTTGGAGCAGAATTAGCAACACCACAAGGTAAAGAAGTGAAGTGGAAATTAACGGATGATCATATTAAAGAATTAGAAAGTGAAATGGATACATTAAGTGAGGTATTACCACCATTAAAAAACTTCATTCTTCCTGGTGGATCCAAAAGTGGAGCTACTCTTCATTGTGCAAGGACGATTGTCAGAAGAGCTGAAAGAAGTGCAGTAAGCATTCATGATGGTATTTCCCCTAACGTCTTATCTTACTTGAATAGGTTGTCAGACTATTTATTTGTTGCGGGTAGGTACGTAAATGCTCAAGTAAAAAAAGCGGAACCTGAATTGCGTCCTGAGGTTTGATTGTTTTGATTAAAACATAGAGTAAAGTAGGTTATAAATGCGTTTTAATGAAGGCGAAATGAGTTTCGGATTGCTAAACATTCTGTTTGGTAATACAAGATGAAACGCACTTTAACAACACGTAAAAAAATTGACAAAAATATGAATAACATAGTAGACTATTTATAAATATTATAAAGTAAGAAATCTTATAGAAAAGTGAGGTGCATGGCGGTGGCAAACGAACAATTGAAAGAAGCGCTTGAAACGTTGAAACAAACTGGAGTTCGCATAACTCCACAACGTCATGCGATATTAGATTATTTAATTCAATCTATGTCACACCCTACAGCTGACGATATATATAAAGCACTTGAAGGTAAATTTCCTAACATGAGTGTTGCAACTGTGTATAATAACTTGCGAGTTTTCAAAGAAGTAGGACTTGTAAAAGAATTAACATATGGAGATAATTCAAGTCGTTTTGATTATGTTACAACAGATCATTATCACCTTATTTGTGATAGTTGTGGTAAGATAGTCGATTTTCACTATCCTGGTTTAGATGAAGTAGAGGCATTAGCTGCTCACGTAACTGGATTTAAAGTTAGTCGTCATCGTATGGAGATATATGGGATTTGTCCGGAGTGCGACAAAGGTGCGCATTAAAAAGGATGGAAGGTATCTATTACCTGCCATCCTTCTTTTTTTGATTATATTTTTCGTCAAACTCTTTTCCTTCAAGACTAGGGTCAAGTGTAAGTGTTTCATTACAGTACATACACATATCAACTCTACCTAAAACTTTCGTTGGTTTACCACATGTTGGACAAACAACCTGAACGGCTTTTGTCGATAGCATTCCAATCCAAAAATAAACAACCGTACTAGCAACAATAGCCAATAAACCAAGTAACATAAAAATTGTCATTACTAACATGTTACTTTGAAAGAAAATGCCAATGTACATAATGAAGAAACCTATAAAGATTAATGATAAAGCAAAAGTTCTAATCTTATTTATTTTACTTGAATATTTGCGAGCCAAGATAATCCCTCCTAATTTGATATAATATCATAAAAAAATAAAAATGGCTTAAGAAACAAATCTATATTAAAATAATTGAGTACATAATGAAAACGTATAACTAATAAAAGAATATTCCATTTAAACTTAGATAGTAATCTACTACTATTATATATTACTATTTTTATTCGTTTTAATTAACCGAACCGAAATAATGGAATAAATTCAAATGAAAAAAAGGTTTCAATAGAATTGTGTCGAATAAAATCGTATAAACTGTTTTCTTGGAGTGATAAATAAAATGGAAGATCTTCTTCGTCCAATATACCAAGAGCGTGCAAGTCAATCTAACACACTTGGAATATTAATGATAGAGAAAAGAAATCCGATAAGTCCTAATACTGATAAATTTGATGTTATCCTACTGATGATTGTAAAGGAGTTAGAAGACTCATTATTTGTAAAACATTATGAGCTTCAAGACAAAAAAGCGGCTCTCTTCATAGTAGAAGAATCAAAGCTAAACGAATGGGTCATGCTAGGTACGAATCGTAGAATAATTGATTGGTTAACAAATGGTAAAGTGTTGTTTGATCGTAATGAATTTATTTATAACCTTAGAGAAAGATTAGATGAGTTTCCAATTGAAGAAAGAAAAATGAAGATTGGTTTAGAGTTTGCTAAACTAATTAGAAGATACTTAGAAGGTAAAGACTTCTTTGATTCAAAGCATTCACTAGATGCTTACAATCACATTGTTCATTCTTTGCATCATTTAGCTAGACTTTCTGTTATTGAACATGGCTTCCACCCTGAACTAACAGTATGGAATCAAGTCAAACAAATTGAGCCGCAAATTTATAAGTTATATCAAGAATTAATAGAAGGTAATGAATCAATAGACAAACGAATAGAGTTATTATTTTTAGCGAGTGAATTCTTAATCCATACAAGAACACAAATAGGCGCACAACATATGATAGAGATTTTGAAAACAAAAACTGACGTATGGTCTTATAATGATATGATTCACCATCCAGAGCTATCCAAATACTCAGTGGATTTGAGTGTGATGCTTGAGTACCTAGTAGAGAAAAAGATGATTCAAGTTGCAAAAATAGAAACAAAAGGTACAGGAGTATATCATAGAAGATATATAGTGATATAGAAGTTTTATATGGATAGAGATTAATCAAACTCTATCCATAAAAAACTTTAAAAATTATTTCAGAAAAGTTATTGACTCTTTTTTTTTTCCATGATATATTAATAAACGTCGCTGAGATACGAGTTATCGAAAGTGAATAGAAAGAAAAAACATGTTGACGAAAAATGATCAGTGTGTTATATTAATAAAGTCGCTTCTGAGCGATTAGTTAAAAAATGTTCTTTGAAAACTAAACAAAACAACAGCGTGTAAGTTAATCTTTAAGATTAACAATAAACAATTAATTTGACATTAGTCAGCAACAAAATGAGCATAAGCTCAAACACTCTTCGGAGAGTTTGATCCTGGCTCAGGACGAACGCTGGCGGCGTGCCTAATACATGCAAGTCGAGCGAATCTGATAAAAGCTTGCTTTTATCAGATTAGCGGCGGACGGGTGAGTAACACGTGGGCAACCTGCCTGTAAGACTGGGATAACTTCGGGAAACCGGAGCTAATACCGGATAATATAAAGAACCTCCTGGTTCTTTATTGAAAGATGGTTTCGGCTATCACTTACAGATGGGCCCGCGGCGCATTAGCTAGTTGGTGAGGTAACGGCTCACCAAGGCAACGATGCGTAGCCGACCTGAGAGGGTGATCGGCCACACTGGGACTGAGACACGGCCCAGACTCCTACGGGAGGCAGCAGTAGGGAATCTTCCACAATGGACGAAAGTCTGATGGAGCAACGCCGCGTGAGCGATGAAGGCCTTCGGGTCGTAAAGCTCTGTTGTTAGGGAAGAACAAGTACCGGAGTAACTGCCGGTACCTTGACGGTACCTAACCAGAAAGCCACGGCTAACTACGTGCCAGCAGCCGCGGTAATACGTAGGTGGCAAGCGTTGTCCGGAATTATTGGGCGTAAAGCGCGCGCAGGCGGTTTCTTAAGTCTGATGTGAAAGCCCACGGCTCAACCGTGGAGGGTCATTGGAAACTGGGAAACTTGAGTGCAGAAGAGGAAAGTGGAATTCCACGTGTAGCGGTGAAATGCGTAGAGATGTGGAGGAACACCAGTGGCGAAGGCGACTTTCTGGTCTGTAACTGACGCTGAGGCGCGAAAGCGTGGGGAGCAAACAGGATTAGATACCCTGGTAGTCCACGCCGTAAACGATGAGTGCTAAGTGTTAGGGGGTTTCCGCCCCTTAGTGCTGCAGCTAACGCATTAAGCACTCCGCCTGGGGAGTACGGTCGCAAGACTGAAACTCAAAGGAATTGACGGGGGCCCGCACAAGCGGTGGAGCATGTGGTTTAATTCGAAGCAACGCGAAGAACCTTACCAGGTCTTGACATCCTTTTGCCTTCCCTAGAGATAGGGCGTTCCCCTTCGGGGGACAAAAGTGACAGGTGGTGCATGGTTGTCGTCAGCTCGTGTCGTGAGATGT
This sequence comes from Bacillus alkalisoli, assembly GCF_002797415.1. Classification (GTDB taxonomy): domain Bacteria; phylum Bacillota; class Bacilli; order Bacillales; family Bacillaceae_I; genus Bacillus_CD; species Bacillus_CD alkalisoli. The sequence goes on along the minus strand of NZ_KZ454944.1, from coordinate 3,247,182 downwards.
TGGGTTAAGTCCCGCAACGAGCGCAACCCTTGATCTTAGTTGCCAGCATTAAGTTGGGCACTCTAAGATGACTGCCGGTGACAAACCGGAGGAAGGTGGGGATGACGTCAAATCATCATGCCCCTTATGACCTGGGCTACACACGTGCTACAATGGACGGTACAAAGGGCAGCAAAACCGCGAGGTCGAGCCAATCCCATAAAACCGTTCTCAGTTCGGATTGTAGGCTGCAACTCGCCTACATGAAGCTGGAATCGCTAGTAATCGCGGATCAGCATGCCGCGGTGAATACGTTCCCGGGCCTTGTACACACCGCCCGTCACACCACGAGAGTTTGTAACACCCGAAGTCGGTGGGGTAACCTGGGCACAACTTAGCCTCTTATAATTATGATAGGAAGTTAAGTTGTGCCTAGGAGCCAGCCGCCTAAGGTGGGACAGATGATTGGGGTGAAGTCGTAACAAGGTAGCCGTATCGGAAGGTGCGGCTGGATCACCTCCTTTCTAAGGAATAATACGCTTGTTGTTTTGTTTAGTTTTGAGAGAGCATTCCTCTTTCAAACTTTGAGATAGGTTTGAAGCGAGCAGGTCGAGGAAGCGACTGAGTGAGCACCGGAGTTTACTTAAGGGTAAATGAGGATGTGAACGAAGGAGCTGACGAAGAGATGCGAAGCTTAAAAGCTATCGAAAAATGTTCTTTGAAAACTAGATAACATAAGTAATGTCAAGATACATCAAAAGTATCGTTCATCTTAGTAAATTTTCTTTATTAGATATCTATTCGCGATATCGAGGTTAAGTTATTAAGGGCGCACGGTGGATGCCTTGGCACTAGGAGCCGATGAAGGACGGGACTAACACCGATATGCTTTGGGGAGCTGTAAGTGAGTTTTGATCCAGAGATTTCCGAATGGGGAAACCCACTACTCGTAATGGAGTAGTATCTTTACCTGAATACATAGGGTAACGAAGGCAGACCCGGGGAACTGAAACATCTAAGTACCCGGAGGAAGAGAAAGCAAACGCGATTTCCTGAGTAGCGGCGAGCGAAACGGAATTAGCCCAAACCAAGAGGCTTGCCTCGTGGGGTTGTAGGACACTCAACATGGAGTTACAAAGGAACGGGGTAAATGAAGCGACCTGGAAAGGTCAGCCGTAGAAGGTAAAAGCCCTGTAGTTGAAACTTCGTTCCCTCCTGAGTGGATCCTGAGTACGGCGGGACACGAGACATCCCGTCGGAAGCAGGGAGGACCATCTCCCAAGGCTAAATACTACCTAGTGACCGATAGTGAACCAGTACCGTGAGGGAAAGGTGAAAAGCACCCCGGAAGGGGAGTGAAAAGATCCTGAAACCGTGTGCCTACAAGTAGGTAGAGCCCTATGTTTTTTCTTCGGAAAAAACCTGGGTGATAGCGTGTCTTTTGTAGAATGAACCGGCGAGTTACGATCCCGTGCAAGGTTAAGTCGATGAGACGGAGCCGTAGCGAAAGCGAGTCTGAATAGGGCGAATGAGTACGTGGTCGTAGACCCGAAACCAGGTGATCTACCCATGTCCAGGGTGAAGTTCAGGTAACACTGAATGGAGGCCCGAACCCACGCACGTTGAAAAGTGCGGGGATGAGGTGTGGGTAGGGGTGAAATGCCAATCGACCCTGGAGATAGCTGGTTCTCTCCGAAATAGCTTTAGGGCTAGCCTCATGTGTTAGAGTCTTGGAGGTAGAGCACTGATTGGACTAGGGGCCCTCATCGGGTTACCGAATTCAGTCAAACTCCGAATGCCAAAGACTTATCCATGGGAGTCAGACTGCGAGTGATAAGATCCGTAGTCAAGAGGGAAACAGCCCAGACCGCCAGCTAAGGTCCCAAAGTATACGTTAAGTGGAAAAGGATGTGGAGTTGCTTAGACAACCAGGATGTTGGCTTAGAAGCAGCCACCATTTAAAGAGTGCGTAATAGCTCACTGGTCGAGTGACTCTGCGCCGAAAATGTACCGGGGCTAAACGTATCACCGAAGCTGCGGACTGTTCTTACGAACAGTGGTAGGAGAGCGTTCTGAGGGCGTTGAAGCTAGACCGTAAGGACTGGTGGCGCGCTTAGAAGTGAGAATGCCGGTATGAGTAGCGAAAGATGGGTGAGAATCCCATCCACTGAATGCCTAAGGTTTCCTGAGGAAGGCTCGTCCGCTCAGGGTTAGTCAGGACCTAAGCCGAGGCCGAAAGGCGTAGGCGATGGATAACAGGTTGATATTCCTGTACCACCTTCACTCCGTTTGAGCAATGGGGGGACGCAGGAGGATAGGGTAAGCGCGCTGTTGGATATGCGCGTCCAAGCAGTAAGGCTGAGAAGTAGGCAAATCCGCTTCTCATAAAGGCTGAGCTGTGATGGCGAGGGAAATTTAGTACCGAAGTTCCTGATTTCACACTGCCAAGAAAAGCCTCTAGCGAGGAGAATGGTGCCTGTACCGCAAACCGACACAGGTAGGCGAGGAGAGAATCCTAAGGTGAGCGAGAGAACTCTGGTTAAGGAACTCGGCAAAATGACCCCGTAACTTCGGGAGAAGGGGTGCTCTGTTAGGGTGTTAAAGCCCGAGAGAGCCGCAGTGAATAGGCCCAGGCGACTGTTTAGCAAAAACACAGGTCTCTGCGAAGCCGCAAGGCGAAGTATAGGGGCTGACGCCTGCCCGGTGCTGGAAGGTTAAGGGGAGAGGTTAGCGCAAGCGAAGCTTTGAACCGAAGCCCCAGTAAACGGCGGCCGTAACTATAACGGTCCTAAGGTAGCGAAATTCCTTGTCGGGTAAGTTTCGACCCGCACGAAAGGCGTAACGATCTGGGCACTGTCTCAACCAGAGACTCGGTGAAATTATAGTACCTGTGAAGATGCAGGTTACCCGCGACAGGACGGAAAGACCCCGTGGAGCTTTACTGTAGCCTGATATTGAATTTTGGTACAGCTTGTACAGGATAGGTAGGAGCCTGAGAAGCCGGAGCGCTAGCTTCGGTGGAGGCGTCGGTGGGATAGTACCCTGGCTGTATTGAAATTCTAACCCGCACCCCTAATCGGGGTGGGAGACAGTGTCAGGTGGGCAGTTTGACTGGGGCGGTCGCCTCCTAAAGAGTAACGGAGGCGCCCAAAGGGTCCCTCAGAATGGTTGGAAATCATTCGTAGAGGGTAAAGGCACAAGGGAGCTTGACTGCGAGACCTACAAGTCGAGCAGGGACGAAAGTCGGGCTTAGTGATCCGGTGGTTCCGCATGGAAGGGCCATCGCTCAACGGATAAAAGCTACCCCGGGGATAACAGGCTTAGCTCCCCCAAGAGTCCACATCGACGGGGAGGTTTGGCACCTCGATGTCGGCTCATCGCATCCTGGGGCTGTAGTCGGTCCCAAGGGTTGGGCTGTTCGCCCATTAAAGCGGTACGCGAGCTGGGTTCAGAACGTCGTGAGACAGTTCGGTCCCTATCCGTCGTGGGCGCAGGAAATTTGAGAGGAGCTGTCCTTAGTACGAGAGGACCGGGATGGACGCACCGCTGGTGTACCAGTTGTCTTGCCAAAGGCATAGCTGGGTAGCTACGTGCGGACGGGATAAGTGCTGAAAGCATCTACGCATGAAGCCCCCCTCAAGATGAGATTTCCTTTAGAGCAAGCTAGTAAGATCCCTGAAAGATAAGCAGGTAGATAGGTTCGAGGTGGAAGCGTGGCGACACGTGTAGCTGACGAATACTAATAGATCGAGGACTTAACCAAATTAGAACGATACAATCACTTTCTTGATATGAAAATATGTTATCTAGTTTTGAAGGAATATAAAAAAAGTGTGAAAAAACACTTGATTTTCTTCAAAGATATATTATAATAATATTTGTCTTTGAAAAATGTCTGGTAATGATGGCGAAGAGGCCACACCCGTTCCCATACCGAACACGGAAGTTAAGCTCTTCAGCGCCGATGGTAGTTGGGGGCTGTCCCCCTGCGAGAGTAGGACGTTGCCAGGCTATATATCCTTTATTCCACCATAGCTCAGCGGTAGAGCATTCGGCTGTTAACCGAAGGGTCGTAGGTTCGAATCCTACTGGTGGAGCCATTATGGAGAGCTGTCCGAGTGGCCGAAGGAGCACGATTGGAAATCGTGTAGACGGTCAACGCCGTCTCAAGGGTTCAAATCCCTTGCTCTCCGCCATTCTATCTAATATAACGGCCCGTTGGTCAAGCGGTTAAGACACCGCCCTTTCACGGCGGTAACACGGGTTCGAATCCCGTACGGGTCACCAAACTTTTTTTCAATGTAAAGAACTAGCCTTTATATGGAGGATTAGCTCAGCTGGGAGAGCACCTGCCTTACAAGCAGGGGGTCGGCGGTTCGATCCCGTCATCCTCCACCAAGATTTTTTCACGCTAGTGAAAATAATCTTCCTTTACTCACGCTAGTGAAATTAACTACCTATAATATTATCGCGGGGTGGAGCAGTCTGGTAGCTCGTCGGGCTCATAACCCGAAGGTCGTAGGTTCAAATCCTGCCCCCGCAACCAAGGTCCCGTGGTGTAGCGGTTAACATGCCTGCCTGTCACGCAGGAGATCGCCGGTTCGATCCCGGTCGGGACCGCCATATTTTGGCTCGGTAGCTCAGTTGGTAGAGCAATGGACTGAAAATCCATGTGTCGGCGGTTCGATTCCGTCCCGAGCCACCACTTATTTTAATATAATAATGCCGGTGTAGCTCAGTTGGTAGAGCAACTGACTTGTAATCAGTAGGTCGTGGGTTCGACTCCTATCGCCGGCACCATTAAGTCGGAGGGGTAGCGAAGTGGCTAAACGCGGCGGACTGTAAATCCGCTCCTTTGGGTTCGGCAGTTCGAATCTGCCCCCCTCCACCACTTATTTTTATAAAAACAGTAACATTTTTAATCATAGGGGCATAGTTTAACGGTAGAACAGAGGTCTCCAAAACCTCCGGTGTGGGTTCGATTCCTACTGCCCCTGCCAATAAATTTTAATATGGCGGGTGTGGCGAAGTGGTTAACGCACCTGATTGTGGTTCAGGCATTCGTGGGTTCGATTCCCATCATTCGCCCCATAAAATTTATAAAACAACCTAATAAAGATAGATAGATATATATGAAATACTTCATTGGGCTATAGCCAAGCGGTAAGGCATCGCACTTTGACTGCGACATGCGTTGGTTCGAATCCAGCTAGCCCAGCCATTTGCGGAAGTAGTTCAGTGGTAGAACACCACCTTGCCAAGGTGGGGGTCGCGGGTTCGAATCCCGTCTTCCGCTCCATTTATTTTATTAGGCGGCATAGCCAAGTGGTAAGGCAGAGGTCTGCAAAACCTTTACCACCGGTTCGAATCCGGTTGCCGCCTCCACTATATTGCCAACACTTAACCCTTGCCGGGGTGGCGGAACTGGCAGACGCACAGGACTTAAAATCCTGCGGTAGGTGACTACCGTACCGGTTCGATTCCGGTCCTCGGCACCAAGCTTTTTTCGCTAAGCGAAAATAAGCATCCTAAAAAACAAACTTATTACTTAACTATAAGATACTGTCAAGCCGGTGTGGCGGAATTGGCAGACGCGCGCGACTCAAAATCGCGTTCCTTCTGGAGTGTCGGTTCGACCCCGACCATCGGTATCATGAACAACATTGTAACAGGTCTAAAACCTGTTATATATTTTTGTCAAATAGTCGACAAATTTCGACAAAATATGCGGGTGTAGTTTAATGGTAAAACCTCAGCCTTCCAAGCTGATGTCGTGGGTTCGATTCCCATCACCCGCTCCATACATATTAACCAACGCAGTGTTTCGTTTTTATAAACGAAGTATTGCGTTTTTCCATATGTAAAAGAATACTTTGAAGAACTAGTATGATCAGAGAAAAATAAAAAGGAGAAGGAAGTAATTCCTTCACAGATTATGAAATAATACTAACTTCATATGTACCACCATGAACTTGTTGAAACATACTAGCAATGCTATTAAGCATGTTTCTGGCTTCAGAAGTATTCATAGAAGGTTTTAAGTATATAACATGAATAGCTTGTCTTGTTTCAGTAGTTACAGGTGTTCTTTTACTATCAATAAAAGGACTACCAAAAGGGCCAACCTGATCAACGCTATGTATTAAGTTTTGTAGATTAACTATGTTCCCATTCAACCCCTCGTAAGTTTCATTTCCGGTTCCAATACTAAATTCAACATTTCCTATGATTTTATTTAAATCATAAATACCAAATGGAATTTCATATTTAAGGGAGAAAAAGTTATTTAGGTCTACAGAAGAATTTATAGAAGGTAAGAATTGCGCCTTTTTCAATCTTCTATATAATGCTTCTACGGAAGGACGATAACGGTTCGGGTCTTTACCTAATTGTTTGAAAAGCTTTCTCCATTCTTGAACACCAGAAATAGAGGTAACTTCTTGCTCAAGCAAGTCTAAGTGACAAGATTCCTGAAATAACCTTATCCTACCTTTGAGCATTTGGGGAGAATCAGAAATTGTGATATCTTCATAATGTATGATACCAATCTTAAAATCAGGTAAAATATTTTTTATAGATGAATTTATGTTGAATTGCAAATGGAAACATCCTTTCAAATTAATTGTTTCAATAAACGAATTGTAATGAAGAAATTAACTCCACTTAAAGTTTATCATAAGTTTTCACTACATTAAAAATAAGGAGGTGTAGGTTATGAATATTTCTATATTAAAAGACGAGATTGTAAAATATAGTAAAGAAATTGGAATTGATAAAATTGGGTTTGCTAGTGCATCGCCATTTAGTGAACTAAAAGAACGATTAAAAATTCAGCAAGAAAATAAGTTTCAATCAGGCTTTGAAGAAGAAGATATAGAGAAAAGATCAAATCCAGACATTTTACTTCCAGGTGCAAAATCTATCATTGCCATTGCATTAGCTTATCCTTCTAAAATGAAGAACGCACCTCGAAGTACAAAAGAGGATCCTAGAGGCATTTTTTGTAGAGCATCGTGGGGCAAAGATTATCATCACATATTACGTGATCGTATGGAAAAGTTAGAATCTTTTTTAAAGGAAAAAGTTCCTCAAGTAATGTTAAAATCTATGGTTGATACTGGAGAACTATCCGATCGAGCTGTTGCTGAGCGTGCGGGTATAGGATGGAGTGCCAAAAACTGTTCGATTATTACGCCTGAATTTGGTTCTTACGTTTACTTAGGAGAAATTATTACAAATATACCTTTTGAAGCGGATAAGCCAATAGAAGACAATTGTGGAGAGTGTAATAAATGTGTGGAAGCATGTCCTACTGATGCACTTGTTCAAGGTGGACAATTGGATTCGAATAAGTGCATTGCCTTCCTAACACAAACAAAAGGATTTCTTCCTGAGCAATATCGTAAAAAGTTAGGTAATAGACTCTATGGTTGTGACACTTGTCAGACTGTTTGTCCTGAAAATAAAGGAAAAGACTTCCACCTTCATGTAGAAATGGAACCAAATCCAGAGATAGCAAAACCAAAGTTAAAACCGTTGTTAACTATTTCAAATCGAGAGTTTAAAGATAATTTTGGACATGTATCCGGTTCTTGGCGAGGAAAAAAACCAATACAACGAAATGCCATTATAGCACTTGCGCATTTTAAAGATGAATCAGCCTTACCTATTTTATATGAGCTACTATTCAAAGATACTAGGCCAGTAATCCGTGGAACCTCTGCTTGGGCAATAGCAAAAATAGGTGGTTTTGAAGAAATAGAAAATCTTCAAAAAGCATTACTAGTGGAAAAAGAAGAGAAAGTCTTAGAAGAAATTACAAACGGTATTTCTATCATTAAAAATAAGCAATGAACTAAGTCAAAGAGATGTATTTAACATCTCTTTTTTCTTTACATCAAACTCATACGTTTCACATGTAATACATGTTTCCTTCATACATTTAAGATTAGAAGTATGTTGGGAGGGGAAGTTCATGTACAAAGAGCTATTAAGAAATCATATAGAAGGTTTATTAGAGAACTATGTATACAAAAGTAATAGAACTGGACGCTATATTATGGTAGAAGATACGATTATCGCTAAAAAGGCTATGCATGAGGCTAGAGGGGCTGAAATTGTTAAGTGTAAAGCGAAGGGACGAATAGCTTCCATTGAAAATGAAGAAGGAAAACATGTTGCAAACTATGAACTGTACATTACTTATTTAATCAATCATAAGAACAAGCTTTATTTAGAGGAAGAAGTAGTACACAGAAAAGCAGAAATTATTGAAGGGGAATTGTATCGAGATATATTACTATCAGATGAAGGAAAAGGAAATGATATTGAGCTTTTACCATCAATGGAAGAAGAGCCTTTAGAAAGAGATATTAGATTTAAATATAACCGCTTAGAGGCAGTTAAATATGCGGAGAGATGGTGGAACAGTTATAACCCGCAATTTAAGAAGTTTGAAGTAGATTGTACTAATTATGTTTCGCAATGTTTAAATGCAGGTGGTGCAATAATGGTTGGATATCCAAACCGAAATAGTGGTTGGTGGATGCGGAGTCAAAATTGGAGTTTCTCCTGGTCCGTTGCCCATGCATTAAGGTGGTATTTACCGAAAGCAAAACAAGGATTAAGGTCAAAGGAAGTAGGTTCAGCACGGGAACTTATGCCCGGAGATGTTATTTGCTATGATTTTCAAGGTGATGGAAGGTTCGATCATAATACATTTGTAGTAGCTAAAGACCAAGATGGCATGCCACTAGTGAATGCACACACATCCAACAGTAGAATGAGGTATTGGGCTTACGAAGACTCAACAGCGTATACACCTAACATTAAATATAAATTCTTTCACATCATAGGTTAAAAAATAATATTGCTTATCCTAATGAATAGATGTATTGTTGTATAGTGAATAATTGTAGTAACAGATGAGGTGACTATTATGGGAATACATGTAGTTTTATATCAACCAGAGATACCAGCAAATACAGGGAATATTGCACGTACTTGTGCAGCTACTAATACAACGTTACACCTAATTAGACCTTTAGGATTCTCAACTGATGATAAAATGTTACGAAGAGCAGGATTAGACTATTGGGAATTTGTAAACGTTGTATACTATGACTCATTAGATGAGTTATTTGAGAAAAATAAAGAGGCAGAATTCTTCTTTATTACAAAGTTTGGCATGAAGCCACATACTTCTTTTGACTATAGTAATTTAGAAAAAGATTACTTCTTTGTTTTCGGAAGAGAAACAACAGGGCTTCCAAAAGACTTAATTCAAAATAATCTAGATAATTGCTTGCGTTTGCCGATGACTACTAACGTAAGATCGTTAAACTTGTCTAATACTGCAGCAATATTAGTTTATGAAGCGCTTCGCCAACAAGATTATCCAAACCTTTCTTTAGAGTTTCCAGAAGAATAAGAGTATAAATAAAGGGCTGTGATGGTTTTCATCACAGCCCTTTATTTATTAATATTATTATTTTTTGTTTGTACCAGGTTGTCCGTTATATCCAGCAGTGAAGATAGCTGTTAAGAAAGTTAAACAAACACCTAGAATTAAGAATCCACCAATTCCCATATGTAAATCCTCCTTCAGACTAATGTACATGTTTACAGACTATCTATATTATATCCTAACGTTTAAATAATGTGAATGGAATGTGTGAAGAAATTATGACATCCAGAAATTACATAGTGCTTAAATTTTAATAGATCTGTTCATGTGTATCATAAGTTAGGATAGGTGTAGCAAAAAGAGTAAAAAGTGGATCAAAAACTCTACAAAGTATTTTGAATTTCTTCTATTAAACAAAATTATCAAAATATTCCCCCTTTTATATCAATAAAATCACCCCATCTATTAAACATTCTTTTTATAATGAAAGAAAGCGGTTACATAATAGGCGGTGAACAAAAGATGGATCCTAGTCCAAAACTAAATAAAACAGTATTAGAAAAGAAACTCCAAACATCACATGAAGTCAGAAGAAAAATAAAGTGGAAAAGTATACTCTCCTACTTAGCATTTGTAGGGCCTGCTTTACTATTTTTCTTTGTCATTCAAATCATTCCATTTATTATGGGTGTTTACTATTCCTTTACTTCATGGAATGGAGTAAGTTCTGTTGTGGAATGGGTAGGATTTGAAAACTATAAACGAATATTAACGAATGATTCGAACTTTTTTAATTCCTTTCTTTTTACAACAAGATTTATGTTGGCAGCCGTTATTATTAGTAACGGAATAGGTTTCGGTTTAGCACTTTTATTAAATACTGCTTTAAAAACTAGAAACTTGTTAAGAACAGTATTCTTCATACCTAACGTAATTGGAGGATTATTATTAGGTTTCATATGGCAGTTTATCTTTGTAAGAGGTTTTGCAGCAGTAGGAGAGCTGACAGACTGGTCATTTTTCAAGTTACCTTGGCTGGGGGATGAAACTACGGCATTTTGGGGAATTGTCATTGTTTTTGCATGGCAGATTAGTGGATATATGATGGTCATTTATATAGCTGCACTTCAAGGAGTAGATAACACGTTAATTGAAGCAGCAAAAATTGATGGAGCTTCCAATTTAACCGTTATAACCAAAATAATAATCCCGTTAATATTGCCTGCGTTTACTATTTGTTTCTTCCTTACAATTTCTATGGCATTTAAAATTTTCGATCTTAACATTTCACTAACTGGCGGTGGTCCATTTAACTCCACACAGTCTGTTGCCATTAACATTTATCAAGAAGCATTTCAAAATAACCGTTATGGATTAGGTACAGCGAAATCAATTATCTTCTTCCTTGTTGTAGCTGTATTTACAATGGTGCAAGTTATGATAACGAAAAAACGGGAGGTTGAAGCGTAATGAATCAGAAGTATACGAAGAAAACCCTCCTTTTAGAAATACTCGGCATTTTACTTGCCATTCTGTTTCTCATTCCGTTTTATTTTGTCATCATTAACTCAGTAAAAAGCTTTGCTGAAATATTGATCGATGCGGCAGCTTTGCCTAAAGAAGTACTATTCTCTAACTACTCAAAAGTATGGAACATTATAAACTTTCCCCGGGCATTCTGGAACTCGTTAATTATAACTGTTGCAAGTAATATTGGGATAGTTATCATCAGTTCCATGGCAGCTTGGAAAATGGTTAGAACACCAAATAAATTTAACAAGATTCTTTTCATAATAATAGTTTCGGCAATGGTAATACCTTTTCAAACCGTCATGATTCCATTGATGAAGCTTGGTGGGACATTAGGAATAGTGAATAGTATCCCAGGTCTTGTCATAATGTACTTTGGGTTTGGAGTACCACTCTCATTATTTCTGTATCATGGATTTGTGAAATCGGTGCCTATCGAAATTGAGGAAGCGGCAAAGATGGATGGTTGTAGTCAATTCGGGGTATTTTGGAGAATTGTGTTCCCATTACTAAAACCAATAACAATTACAGTCATTATTTTAAATACTTTATGGATTTGGAATGATTACTTATTACCTTTACTGGTTCTACAAAGTCCTGAATTAAGGACAATTCCTCTTGCTACTAGTTCATTTTTTGCTCAATATACAAAGCAGTGGGATATGGGGCTTGCAGCATTAGTGTTAGGTATCGCACCTGTTATCGTTTTCTTCTTATTCCTACAAAGACATATTATTAAAGGCATTGCTGCAGGTTCTATAAAGTAGGTATAAACAGGAATTAGTACAAGGAATAGCTAATTCTGTTTTATATAAAGTTTCTTAGTTAAAAAAACACGGGGGGTATATGGAAATGAAGCGTATTACTTTAGTTATGATTTCCTTATTATTGTTAGTTGGTATTTTTGCGGGTTGTTCGAATAATACTACATCGCCTGGTAATAATGATAAGCCAGGTAGTAAGGACGATATTGTAACATTAAACCTTTTTCAGTTTAAAGTAGAAATTGCAGACGATCTTCAAAAGATGATTAAAGAGTTTGAAGATGAGCATCCAACTATTAAAGTTAAGCTTGAAACGGTAGGGGGAGGAGCAGATTACGGAGCTGCGTTAAAAGCTAAATTTGCTTCTGGAGAAGAGCCAGACATTTTTAACAATGGTGGTTTTAAAGAGTTGGAGTTATGGCAAGAGCACTTAGCTGATTTATCGAATGAACCTTGGGTGAAAAACTTATTACCAATCGGGAAAGTACCGATGACAGGTGAAGATGGAAAGCTATACGGTATGCCAGTTAACCTTGAAGGATATGGCTTCATTTATAATAAAGATTTATTTGAGCAAGCTGGTATTACAAAAGCACCAACAACTATTTCAGAATTGCAAGCTGCATCACAAAAACTAAAAGATAGCGGCATTACTCCATTCTCCGCTGGTTATGCAGAGTGGTGGGTAATCGGACAACATTTATTAAACATTCCTTTTGCACAACAAGATGATCCTGAAGCCTTTATTGAAGGTCTTTATAACGGCACTGAATCAATGGTAGGCAATAAACACTTTGAAAATTTTAAAGCAGTGTTAGATGCTGAAATCGGATTTGCTAATAGCAATCCATTAACGACAGACTACAATTCACAAGTTACGTTATTTGCATCTGGTCAAACTGCAATGCTTCAACAAGGCAACTGGACGGAAAATATGATTTATGAAATTAGTCCAGACATCAATATGGCTTTTTTACCTATTCCATTAAGTGATGGATCTGAAGCAGACCGATTACCAGTAGGTGTACCTAACAACTGGGCAATTAATAAAAAATCTAAAAACATAGAAGAAGCTAAGTTGTTCTTAGATTGGATGGTTTCGTCTGAAACTGGAAAACGTTACATTACAGAGGAATTTGCGTTTATTCCTGCATTCTCTAACATTGAACCAACTGGATTAGGAGCATTAGGACAGTCCATTTTAGAATACTCCAAAGAAGATAAAACAGTACCTTGGACTTGGTTTATGTGGCCAGATGGAGCAAACAAAGAGTTTGCTTCAACTATACAAGAATACGCAGCTGGCAGAATTGACTACGACACTGTTTTACAACGCTTCCAAAACAGCTGGGATAATTTAAAATAAACAATTTAAATGAAAGCATGTCTATACGTAGGCATGCTTTCCCCTTTATACTTAATATGTTGGATGTATTAAAGAATAATTTTTAATGATGGTACATATTTGGCTGTTGATTGTAGCACAAGTCGGAGACTACTGCGGGAGAAGCGGGTAGCGGGAGACCCCGCAGGCAAAGCCGAGGAGGCTCCCGGCCCGCCCGCAAAAAGCGGAGACTTGTGCTACAATCAACAGCAGTAACTAATAGAGCCAATGTATGGGGGGATTAGTGTGTTTAAGAAAAGTATTCGTAATAGATTAATAGTATTACTTCTTATCGCAACCATCATTCCGTTTGGTACTTCTATCATTATTACTTACTATCATACAAAAGAATCTTTTAAAGACTTAGTCGTTCAAGAAAACACAAATCTTCTCTATCAAGGAAAGATAAATCTAGAAAATTATTTAAGTGATTTAAATGGATTAACATTATCTGTTTATAATAACCCCGAATTTATGAACTACTTAAGGTCATCCAACAAAGAAGCCAATTATTTAAACATAAATGTTGTAAAAAGTGTATTACAAACGATCCTTTATGCAGAAGAAAATATTAAGCAAGTTACTATATCATTACCAACTGACAATAGAAAGGTAACAGCTTCTAAACGATCGACTGTTGTCTTTTCTAATGAAGTTAGCTTAGCCATTTCACCAGCCTTTCAAGATGCTTTAGATAGCCCTTATAACATATATATTGAAGCAAAAAATGGACAAGTGAATCAGAGTGATAATAGCATCTACCTACATAGAGTTTTAACGAACGTACCTTCCGACCAAGTGCTCGCTTACATTACATTAAAAGTTTCATTAGATAAAATATTTGATTTAGGCGAAAACTTATATAACCCTGAAACAGAAGAGCTATACATTATTTCATCAGAAAGGGATTTTTTATATAGTTCAGTAACATTAGAAAAAAATGGTGAATACACGTGGATAGATTATCTTCAAAACGATGAGGCTAATACAGGCTCGATAACATGGCAGGATGAAGCATTTAACGGAGTTATGTTATTCCAACAAGTGCCCCCTTCAGTTGGAGGGTGGTTGTTAGTAAAAAGAGTTCCTTACACAACCCTTTACGAAAGTGCCTTTAATGTCACTAAAATTAACATTCTTTTTGGGTTAATAGGTTTATCACTAGTCATCTTATCTACCCTTTTTATATCTTTTAGAATTACTTCCCCAATTCGAGTATTACTTCAAAATATACAACAAGTAGAAGAAGGTAATATGAAGGTGAAAATACAACCTTTAGGAAAAGATGAGATAGGTATTTTAAGTGATAGATTTCAACAAATGATGGATAAGTTGAATCATTTAATTAACAGAGAATATAAATTAAAATTAGAGAACAAAACGAATCAATTAAAAGTACTACAGTCTCAAATCAATCCGCATTTCTTATTCAATGCCTTGCAATCGATCGGTACAGTAGCGCTTAAAAACAATGTACCACAAGTATATTCACTCATTAACCATCTTTCAAAAATCATGCGTTACGGCATGAATGTGGAAGAAGATTTAGTGCCATTAAAAAAAGAAATAAACTATACAAAAGCTTTCTTACATTTACAAAAAGAACGGTTTGGCGAAAGTTTAGATTATCATTTATATGTAGACGAGTCATTATTGCATGTACATGTGCCTAAAATGATTTTACAGCCGATTATTGAAAATTATTTTAAGCATGGCTTTGAAAATCGAGATGGAGTAGGAGAAATAGTCATTTATGTAGAAAAAGCCGTGAACTACATAGAACTAATAGTAATTGATAATGGCACAGGTATATCAGAGGAACGAATGAAGGAAATTAACGCACATTTCATGCACGAGACATTGCAACCAGAAAGGGAAGACTCCAATATCGGCTTGAAAAATATCCGTGAAAGGTTAAGGTTGTATTATAATGACTTAGCATCTCTTAGTCTCACAAACAGGCAAGAAGGCGGTCTAGTTGTCACAATCAAACTTCCAATGAATGTGGTAGGTGAGAAGTATGAAAGCTTTAATAGTTGATGATGAAAAGCATGTTAGAGAAGGAATAAAAATACTTGCTGATTGGAAACAATACAATATTCATGCTGTTTTAGAAGCGGAAGACGGAGAAGAAGCAATCACTTTAATAGAAGAATGTAAGCCAGAACTTATTTTTACAGATATGAGAATGCCTAAAATGGACGGGATTTCTTTGTTAAAGTGGTTAAATACAACCAATCAAAATAGTGTAGTAATTGTTGTAAGTGGACACGAAGATTATAAATATATGAGAAGTGCAATAAACTATAATAGTTTTGATTACATTTTAAAGCCTATAGATCCTGAAATTTTGAATGAAGCACTCGAGAGGGCAGTAGAGAAATGGAAAGAAACGAACAAAACTTCCAAAGATGAACTAACGAATAGCAAAAAAAGTTTATCAAAAGTTGCACAATATATTTGTGAGCACTACGAAGAAGATTTAACGTTACAGCATATTGCTGATAAGTTTTATTTAAGTAGAGAACACTTGTCGAGAAAATTCAAACAAGAATATGGACAAACGATTACAGATTATTTAACAGAAATTAGGATTAAGAAAGCTAAAGAATTATTGTTACAGCCTAATTATAAAATATATGAAGTGGCATATCTTGTTGGGTATCAAGATGAAAAGTACTTTAGTAAAGTATTCAAAAGAGTTGTTCATGTAACACCCAATGATTTTCGGAATTCATTCATAACAAAACAATGACGCAGTTTTCACAAATTTCATGTGAGAATTGTGTCTTTTTTTATTAATTGTAGATGAAAAGCATGTTTCAAGTTTCCTTAGCATAAATATTATTAATCTTGCTCTTGAAGAGATAAATGGGGGAGGTCCTTATGGATATTTTACAAAAGATTGGGAAGTATCGTGAAGAAGAACAGCGGCTAAAGTGGGAAGGATCCTTCGGAGAGTATTTGAAATTAATTAAAGAAAAACCTTATATTGCGCAGTCTGCACATTCAAGGGTATACAATATGATTAAAGACGCTGGTGTAGAAGAAGTGAATGGGAAGAGAAAATACAAATTCTTCAGCAGCAACCTTTTTGGATTAGAAGAAGCATTGGAAAGACTAGTAGAAGAGTATTTTCATCCAGCAGCGAAAAGATTAGACGTGCGTAAACGTATCTTACTTCTAATGGGTCCAGTTAGTGGAGGAAAATCTACACTCGTTACTATTTTAAAAAGAGGTTTAGAAAAGTACACACATACTGATCGTGGTGCTGTATATGCTATTAAAGGCTGCCCAATGCATGAAGACCCATTGCACTTAATACCTCATCATTTACGAGATGATTTCCATCAAGAATATGGAATTAGAATCGAAGGGAATTTATCACCGTTAAATATGATGCGATTAGAGAAAGAATACAATGGAAAAATTGAAGATGTATTAGTGGAAAGAATCTTCTTGTCGGAAAACCAACGTGTTGGTATTGGTACCTTTAGTCCATCTGATCCAAAATCCCAGGATATTGCAGATTTAACCGGTAGTATCGACTTTTCTACAATAGCTGAATTTGGATCGGAATCAGATCCACGTGCCTATCGTTTTGATGGGGAGTTAAACAAAGCGAATCGTGGGATGATGGAATTCCAAGAGATGTTAAAGTGTGATGAGAAGTTTTTATGGCACTTATTATCTTTAACACAGGAAGGTAACTTTAAAGCTGGGCGATTTGCTTTAATTAGTGCAGACGAATTAATCGTTGCTCATACAAACGAAACAGAGTATCGTTCTTTTATTTCTAATAAGAAGAATGAAGCATTACATTCTCGTATTATTGTAATGCCAGTTCCTTATAATTTAAGACTTTCTCAAGAAGAAAGAATTTACGAAAAGATGATAAAAGAGAGCGATGTATCTGATGTTCATATTGCCCCACATACGTTACGTGTAGCAGCAATGTTTACAATCCTTACTCGCTTAAAAGAAGCAAAACGTGGCGATATTGATTTAGTGAAGAAGATGCGTTTATATGATGGTGAATCAGTGGAAGGCTTTAATTCTGTTGATGTAGAAGAACTGAAGAAGGAATATGCAGATGAAGGAATGAGCGGAATCGATCCGCGTTATGTTATAAATAGAATTTCTTCTACGATTATTCGAAAAGAAGTACCATCTATTAATTCATTAGATGTACTAAGGTCGATAAAAGAAGGTCTAGACCAACATGCTTCCATTTCAAATGAAGACCGTGAGAGGTACTTAAACTTTATTTCTGTTGCACGAAAAGAATACGATAATATCGCAAAAAAAGAAGTGCAAAAAGCGTTTGTTTATTCTTACGAAGAGTCTGCTAAAACATTAATGGATAACTATCTAGATAATGTAGAAGCATATTGTAACAGAGCTAAATTACGTGATCCACTTACTGGAGAAGAAATGAATCCAGATGAAAAGTTAATGCGTTCCATTGAAGAACAAATTGGAATTTCAGAGAATGCAAAAAAAGCTTTCCGAGAAGAGATACTCATTCGAATTTCAGCGTATGCACGTAAAGGAAAACGTTTTGACTACAACTCTCATGAGCGTCTCAGAGAAGCGATTCAGAAGAAATTATTCGCTGACTTAAAAGATGTGGTGAAAATTACTACTTCCTCTAAAACACCTGATGAAATGCAACTGAAGAAGATTAACGAGGTCGTAGCACGATTAATTGATGAGCATGGCTATAACTCTAGTTCTGCAAACGAATTACTTCGTTATGTGGGAAGCTTGTTGAACAGATAAATCAACTAAAAAGAGGCTTGGACAAAACCCAATGAATTAAAATAAAGAGGCTCCCAAGAGCAATTTTTTGTTCCTGGGAGCTTCTGCTTATTGATGGAACAAAGGTAGAAGTCAATGCGAAAGAAAGTCCGGAGGCACTATCAATAAAAGAAAACTAAAGGCCATATGAAGTTCTACTTTAATTAATTTTTTTGTCTGATGCACTTTATAGGCCTTTTTGCCCTAGCTTCTTTTTACTTATTGATTTAGATTGACATCTTTTAAAATAGAAATATGTTGCTCAGCATTTGCTGGTTTACTTGTAAATAAACTAACGATAACTGTTGCCAAAAGCGCTATTAAGAAGCCAGGTACTGCTTCATATGTTACTCCAAACAGTAGTTTTGCTGATAATGCTTTTATATCTGGTAAAAAGACAAATGTCCATTCAGGTTGTTTCTTAACAAGGATAACTGTAATTAATCCTAAGATCATACCAGTTAATACCCCAGCTTTTGTCGTGCCTTTCCAATAAAGTGAAAGTAAGAGTGCAGGTCCAAAACATGCCCCTAGACCACCGAACGCGAATAATACCATCCAGAATACGAATTCTTGTGCAGAGAATGCTAACCATACAGCTAACAACATGAAGATAGCGATTGAAATACGACTATATAAAACTAGCTTTTTCTGAGGAATTTCTTTACCTTTTGCAAAAATTTTATCATAAATGTCGCTTACAACAGCGCTTGTACCGACTAATAACTGACTGTCTGCACTAGACATAATGGCAGCTAAAACTGCTACTAATAAAATTCCCATAAAGAACGGGTTTAATAGTTCTTCTCCAAGTGTTGTAAAGATCGCTTCACTATTTTCATTAGGTAACAAGCTGATGGAAGGGAAATATGCTCTACCAGCTAAACCTATCATGATAGCTCCCCAGCCCATTACTACGTTCCAAACAGTACCAATTAATGCTGCTTGACGCATTTCGCTTATACTTTTTAAAGACATATATCGTACAAGAATATGAGGGTTACCTGGACTACCAAAACCAATCCCAAGTAAACCAACGATTGCACCGAAACCAAATGTCCAAATACTGGTGAATCCGGCACCTTGTGCATTCATCGTTTCAATGATTGGTCCAAAACCACCTAAACCAATAATTGCAATAATAGGTAGGATAATTAAAGATAAGAACATGAACATAGCTTGAAGAACATCTGTTTTACTAACTGCATGGAAACCACCAAGCATTGTATAAAGTAGAATGATAATAGCTGTTAACCACATACCATTGGATTGCGAAAGTCCTAAGCTAGAAGAAAATGCTGTACCCCCAGCAACAACTTGACTTCCAACGTATGCGACCATGAAGAAGATAATAATTAATGAACTAGTTATACGCAGTAGGTTTGTTTTGTCTTCATAACGTGATTCTAAAATATCTGGTACAGTAATACTTCCTGTTTTCTCACTGTAGACTCTGAATCTTTTAGCTGCATAAAAGAACATAAATACTTCTACTGTTATGTATCCCGCTACTGCCCAAACCGCATTTAAACCTGTTGCATATGCAGTACCTGTTACCCCTAATATTAACCATGCACTACGACCAGAACTAACTGCACTTAATGCAACAGTAAATTTGCCTAGACCTCTTCCTGCTAGAAAGAAATCAGTTAAGCCAGCTGAGCTTTTTCTGGAACTGACGAATCCAATACATACAAGTACGAGTAAGTAAAATACTAGTACACCTATTGTGAGAGGGTGTGCATTCATTTAGATTCCCCCTCCTTCTGGCCAGTATGAATAAAAGCTGCCACCCCGAGACCGATGATTGTTAATGGGACAATAATTAATCCCAAAATCATATCAAAGTTCATTAAAACTCCTCCTTTTTTATCAGAAAATTCTGTACAATAGTATTTTACAAGAAAAACTTCAAATGGTAAAGGAAAGGAAGGAACTTTAGAAAACGTGTAAGCATGTTTCATTTTGTTTCAAATAGGGGAATATAGGTAATAGAGGTGATAATTTATGAATGATAAAAACAATAACGAACATAGCTCAATGGCACCAACGGAAAAAGAGATGGAGCGTTTAGCGAAAGAAATCGAACAGATTAAAAGGAATAAAACAAATCAAGAAAGATCCCCAAAACAATACGATAATAACGATGAAAATGAAAAAGAGTAAAAATATAGTGTGAAAAATAAAAGGCTACATTCGTCTTAGTTAATACGAATGTAGTCTTTTATTTGTGGCATGTACCTTTCACACTAATATTTTTTAATATCTTTATAAGGTATATTACAAGCTATAGAAAGCATAAAAAAACAATACAACAAAATGTAATATACTTGTCCTTCTGAAAAGAATAGGTATTTAATTTTCTTAATAATCAGTCAATTATTTAGTATAGTTGCATAAGATAAATTAACCAACCTTAATTGATGAAAGGTTGGTACATTTTTCACACTAGCCAAGGTATTATATGATATTTCGGATGAAAAGTTGACGGTTTTATTAAAAAAATTAAATTAAGAAGGAGGGAAACAATAATGAATTCAAATGAGTCGAGTTTCATTGTATCAAAAGAGGATTGGTCCCTCCATCGCAAAGGCTACGACGACCAAAAACGACATCAAGAAAAAGTTCAGGAGGCAATTAAGAACAATTTACCTGATCTCATTACAGAAGAGAACATTATTATGTCGAATGGAAAAGAAGTAGTTAAAATTCCAATACGATCTTTAGATGAGTACAGAATTAGATACAATTATGATAAAAATAAACACGTGGGCCAAGGTGATGGAGAAAGTCAAGTTGGTGACGTTATTGCACGAGATGGTTCAGGGAATGCTGGTCAGAAAGGTCCAGGAAAAGGGCAGGGAGCTGGAGATCAAGCTGGTGAAGATTATTTTGAAGCTGAAGTTTCGTTAATGGAATTAGAAGAGGCACTTTTTAATGAATTGGAGCTTCCGAACTTAAAGCAAAAAGAACAAGCGGATAACACGGTAGAACATTATGAGTTTAATGATATTAGACGTACTGGATTAATGGGGAACATCGACAAGAAGAGAACGATGATGTCCGCATATAAGCGTAATGCGATGAGTGGGAAAGCAAGCTTTCATCCCATTTATCAAGAAGACTTGAAATTTAAGACATGGAATGATGTTCTAAAGCCAGATTCCAAAGCAGTTGTATTAATGATGATGGATACAAGTGGATCTATGGGTATGTGGGAAAAGTACATGGCTCGAAGTTTCTTTTTCTGGATGACAAGATTTTTAAGGTCTAAATATGAGACAGTGGATATTGAATTTATTGCACATCATACAGAAGCAAAAGTTGTGACAGAAGAAGATTTCTTCTCAAAAGGAGAGAGTGGAGGAACGATATGTTCTTCTGCATATCGTAAAGCGCTAGAATTAATCGATTTGAAATACAATCCTACTAGGTATAACATCTATCCATTCCATTTTTCAGATGGAGATAACTTAACGTCGGATAATCAGCGTTGTGTGAAATTGGTTGGGGAGTTAATAAAAGTTTCTAATATGTTTGGTTACGGGGAAGTGAACCAATATAATAGGCATTCCACTTTAATGTCAGCTTATAAAAATATAAATGAAGAGGCGTTTAGGCATTATATTTTAAAGCAAAAAGTAGATGTGTTTCATGCAATGAAGGAGTTTTTTAAGAAAGAGGATAATAAGATGTTTGCTAGGTAAAGACCAGTCTAAAATGGCTGGTTTTTTTGTTATAAAATCATTCTTATTGAATATGATATTCATTTCGTTGAATAGATTTAGTTCATTTTTCCAAAGAAAAAAGAAGAAAGTGAACTTGATAAGGCGTATGAAGTTCATATTAATCAAGAGAAAAGAAGAAAGTGAACTTGATATGGGGAATGAAGTCCATTCTGCCAGAGAAAAAAGGGAAATGAACTTGATACGGAGAATGAATTATATTGCCTTTTCTAATTTTCTAATACAGACATAAAGAACCGTTACATCTTACATCACTTCCAAGACAACCCCATTAACATCATTTAATAAAAAAACCGAGTCAACATTAAGTCGACTCGGTTTACCCTTTTAGTTATTACTTAAGTTTAACGCCTTTGAAGAATGGAGTTCCACTGAAGTTTACGAATAATCCTTCTTCCACTTTGTTTGTAGCAAATACAAAGTCAGGATGTTGTAAGTAAACCATTGGAGCTTCTTCTACAAGGATTTCAGAGATTTCTTTGTAAGCTTCGTCACGTTTAGCTTGATCAGCTTCAGAACGAGCGAAGTCTAATAATTCATCTACACGTGGGTTAGCGTAGAATGAACGGTTACCAGGAGAACCAAACATTGTTGAGTGGAATAATGCATATAGACCGTAGTCAGCATCACCAGTAACAGTAGTCCAACCTAAGATAAATAGTTCATGCTCACCAGCACCAGTCATCTCTAAGAATGCACCCCACTCAATGATTTCGATTTGTACATCGATACCAAGTGGACGTAATTGGTCTTGAATTAATTCAGCCATATCTGCACGCTCACGGTTACCTTCGTTTACGTATAAAGTAGTTTGGAAGCCATCAGCAAATCCAGCTTCAGCTAAAAGAGCTTTTGCTCCCTCAACATCGAAAGGAAGTGGAGTTAAACCTTGGTAGTTACCAACAACAGTTGGAGCTAAAGGTCCTACAGCCGCAACACCTTGACCGTCTAAGATACCATTAACGATATCATCTTTGTTTACAGCCATAGCGATTGCTTGACGAACTTTGATGTTATCGAATGGAGCTTTTTCCATGTTGAAACCTAAGTAGTCCATACGAGTACCACGTACACGCTCTAGTTCAACACCGTCAAGACCTTCTACACGTTTAACGTCAGAAGAACCAACTTGGATAACGTGTGCTTCACCAGTTTCTAACATTGCAGTACGAGTTGCTTGTTCAGGAACAACTTTGAATTCCATAGTGTCAGCTACAGCTTTGTCGCCCCAGAAGTTTTCGTTACGTTTGAATTTAATTGAATCACCACGAACCCACTCATCTAATACGAATGGACCAGTACCGATTGGGTTTTCGTCAACTTTCTTTCCACCGTCTTTTTCTGCTTTCATTGCAGAAGGAGCGATGATAGAACCAGCGTTATGAGCTAAGTGAGCTGGTAGTGGAGCGAAAGGGAATTTTGTTTTAATGTGAACAGTATGATCATCTTTAATTTCAATTTCCTCAATCATATTTAATACAACAGCACGAGGAGAAGCGAAATCTGGATCAATGATACGCTCTAATGACATTTTTACAGCTTCAGCAGTGAAGTCTGTATCGTCATGGAATTTTACGCCTTTGCGTAATTTGAATTCCCAAGTAGTTTCATCTACTGGAGAGAAAGACTCTGCTAAAGAAGGGACTACAGAACCATCAGCAGCATACTCAGTTAAACGATCAAATATTTGCGTTGTTGCGTTTGTTGTTGCAGTATCATTCATACCGTGTGGATCAAGTGTTGGTGCATCTGAAGCAGTTACGAATACTAAGTGACCACCAGTTGTTCCGCCACTTTTTCCGCTACATGCAGCTAACACTAATACTAGAGCAGCTACAAGTACAAGAAATAAATTTCTTTTAAAATTCATTATTTTTACCCCCTACTAATTTTGGTTTGCTAGATACATAGTCTTGCTATGTATTGTTATTATAATAATGTAAATTTTCTAAATAAACAAGTGTTTTCTAAATGATTTTTTTACATAAATGTAATATTGTAATCATTTGGTAAAACAAATGACTTCTGCTAACCCCCTTTTAAAGATTAATATAGAATCAATTCTTCTATTATAATAGGAAATTACAGGATAATATTCCCCTAATTTTCCTAGAGAATAGTTAAGACACTACTTATTTATTCCAATAATTAGCTTAATATGTTAAAAAAGCAAAAAATATTAATATTTCTATTATAGATATATATTAAACTATTGTAATATTTCTAAAAACTAGCTAATATAATTACATGCTAAGTTTAAAGAATTATTACAATTATGTTAAAAATGTTACAAAACAATGAAGGGATGGATAAGGGTATGAACCAACCGCAAATCGAAACTCAGACAGCGCCTCCTGTAAAAGAGAAGAGTGCATCTCAAGAACGTTGGTTAGCTTTTTATAAGAAGTTAGCTAAGAATAAAGCTGCTATGGTCGGAGCTGCTATCGTTATATTATTTGTTTTTATAGCAATCTTGGCTCCATTTTTAGCACCACATGATCCTGTACTAACACAAGTTACTAACAAATTACAACCGCCATCAGCGGAACACTGGTTAGGTACAGATCACCAAGGACGTGATATTTTAAGTAGAATAATTTTTGGAGCAAGGGTATCTCTAACAGTTGGTATTTTATCTACTGTATTAGGAGCTATTGTTGGTATCCTTTTAGGTATAGTATCTGGTTATTATGGTCGTTGGATTGATTCATTGATTATGAGGATTTGTGATGTGTTACTAGCTTTCCCTGGAATTTTATTAGCTTTAGCGATTGTGAGTGTACTTGGGGCTAGTACTACTAACGTAATTATAGCTGTTGCGTTTTTCGCAGTACCATCATTCGCACGTATCGTTCGAGGATCTACATTAAGTGTTAAGAAGTTAGAGTACGTTGATGCAATTAAAGCAATGGGAGCAAGTGATGCAAGAATTATTTTCAAACACATTCTTCCTAATATTATGTCGCCAATAATTGTACAGGCTACGTTATACATTGCTTCTGCAATTATTACTGCGAGTGCCCTTTCGTTCCTAGGGATGGGAACTAGACCACCAACTCCAGAGTGGGGTGCTATGTTGTCACAAGGACGTGACTATATTAGACAAGCACCACATGTATCATTATTCCCAGGTCTAGTTATTTTGTTCGTAGTTATCGGTTTCAACTTATTTGGTGACGGTCTACGTGACGCACTAGATCCAAAATCGAAAAAATAAAAGAAGGAAGGTGTGTTAAACATGTTCGTATATATAATTCGTCGATTACTTCAAACCATTCCTGTTATGTTTGGTGTTACACTAGCAGTATTCTTAATGATGCATCTAATTCCTGGTGACCCGGCACAAATTATGGCAGGTGAACAAGCTGACCCAGCACAAGTGGAACAAATGCGTAAAAACTTAGGGTTAGACGATCCACTCCACGTTCAATATATTCGTTACGTATCAAATGCTATTCAAGGGGATTTAGGAACTTCTATTAGAACAAATCGTTCTGTAACAGAAGAAATCTTTACACATCGTTTTTGGATTACATTAGAATTAGCGATAATAGGTACAGTTTTAGCAGTTATTATAGGATTAATTGCAGGTATTATTTCTGCAACAAGACAATATTCATTTTCTGATGTTTCCATAATGGTTGTTGCATTATTCGGATTATCCATGCCTAACTTCTGGCTAGGTATTATGTTAATTTATTTCTTCTCTGTTCAGTTAGGCATGCTACCTGTTGCAGGATGGGGAACATGGCAACAAATGATTCTTCCTGCCATCACACTAGGTACTGGTGGGGCAGCTATAATAGCTCGTATGACTCGCTCTAGTATGTTAGAGGTTATTAACCAAGATTATATTCGTACAGCTTATGCAAAAGGTGTTAGTGATAAATTAGTTATTTATAAACACGCTCTAAGAAATGCTTTAATTCCAGTTGTTACTGTAGTAGGTTTACAGTTTGGTGGATTACTAGGTGGAGCGGTTGTAACAGAAACTATTTTTGCAATTAATGGTTTAGGGCGTTTAATTATTGACTCTATTCGTATGCGTGATTTTCCAATGGTACAAGGAACAATTTTAGTATGTGCGGTTCTGTTCGTGTTTGTTAACTTCCTTGTAGATATTACGTACCGAATGATTAACAAACGAATTGACTTGAACTAAGGGACGGTGAAATCGATGAGTGAAAAAATATTACAAGTTAAAGACTTACGTACTTCTTTCTTTACAGATGAAGGAGAAGTAAAAGCAGTTGATGGAGTAGATTTTGAGATTGAAAAAGGTAAAACGATTGGTATTGTAGGGGAATCTGGATCAGGTAAAAGTATTACATCCTTATCTATTTTACGTTTATTACAAGAACCAGTTGGTAAAATTGTAGGCGGAGAAATTATTTTTAAAGGCGAAAATTTATTAGATAAAACAAAAAAACAAATGATGGACATTCGAGGAAATAACATCTCGATGATTTTCCAAGAGCCAATGACATCATTAAATCCAACGTTAACGTGTGGAGAACAAATTGCAGAATCTGTTCGTATTCATCAAAAACTTGGTAAAAAAGAAGCATGGGCAAAAGCTGTAGAAATGTTAACACTTGTAGGTATCCCATCTCCAGTGGAACGTGCGAAACAATATCCATTTGAATTATCAGGAGGGATGCGTCAACGTGTTATGATTGCCATGGCATTAGCGTGTAATCCAGAGTTGTTAATTGCAGATGAGCCAACAACAGCACTAGACGTGACTATACAAGCACAAATTTTAGAGTTAATGAAAAAGCTTCAAGAAGAACTAGGTACTTCGTTAATGATGATTACGCATGACTTAGGTGTAGTAGCTGAGATGTGTGATAACGTGGCAGTTATGTACTGTGGAAAGGTAGTAGAGTACGCGGACGTAAAAACAATCTTTACAAATCCGAAACACCCTTACACGGTCGGTCTATTAAATTCCGTTCCTAAGCATGACCAAGATTTTGACGGGGACTTAGAAGTAATTAAAGGATCTGTTCCAAGTCCATTTAATTTACCAAAAGGGTGCAGCTTTGCTCCTCGTTGTCCACATGCAAGAGAAATTTGTTTAACAGACTTACCAGATCTTGAAAAAACTTCAGACGGTGATCAAGTACGCTGTTGGATGTACACGGATAAATGGGATAACCAAGAGGAGGTAGCGGCTAGTCATGAGTAACAATACATTATTAGAAGTAAAAAACCTCAAGCAGTACTTCCCTATTAAAGGTGGTATTTTTGGTAAAACGGTTAATCACGTTAAAGCAGTTGATGATATTTCGTTTGAAGTAAAAGAAGGGGAAACAGTAAGTATCGTTGGGGAGTCTGGTTGTGGAAAGTCTACAACTGGAAGAGCGATTCTTCGTTTAGAAACCCCTACAAGCGGTGAGGTGTATTTCCAAGGTGAAGACTTACTTGCGTTTAATAGCTCGCAAATGCGTAGAAAACGCAAAGATTTACAGATTATTTTCCAAGACCCTTATGCTTCATTGAACCCACGTCAAACGGTTTATCAAATTTTAGAAGAAGCTATAGAAATTCAAAACGTTGTACCACGCTCAGAACGTCGTCAAACAATTAGAGACTTATTAGAAACAGTAGGTATCGGTGCTCACCAAATTGATCGTCATCCACATGAATTTAGTGGTGGCCAACGTCAACGTATCGGTATTGCTCGTGCACTATCTGTAAATCCTAAATTAATTATTTGTGATGAAGCAGTTTCAGCTCTAGACGTTTCCATTCAAGCGCAAGTTCTGAACTTATTAAAAGAATTACAAAGAAAATTTAATTTAACATATTTATTCATCTCACATGATTTAGGTGTTGTACGTCATATTTCTGATCGCATTATTGTTATGTATTTAGGTAAAATTGTGGAGGTTGGAGATAAGAAATCTTTATTCGAAAACCCTCAACATCCATATACAAAAGCGTTATTGTCAGCAATACCTAGTACTAATATTATGGAGAAAAAGGAACGTATTATTCTAAAAGGTGACGTTCCTTCTCCGATCAACCCACCAGCAGGATGTCGTTTCCATACTCGCTGTCCTTATGCTCATGATCGTTGTAAAACAGAAGAACCAAAACTACATGGCATTCCTGGTGAAAACCACCAAGCTGCATGCCACCTTGTAGAAGATGGTGCGATTGATTTCACAAAATTAACATCTAACTATTAAATTTTATCAAGTTTGCCCCTCAATATCTGAGGGGTTTTTTTTATGTGAATTTTTTTTACGAAAAATGTTTAAAAAGAAAAAAGTTAGGTTATATTAATTGGGCAAAGTTAATTTGTAAATTTCAATGTATGAACATGCTAGGAGGCAACAAAAGTGGAACATGGTAAAGTAAAATGGTTTAACAGTGAAAAAGGTTTTGGATTTATCGAGCGCGAAGGCGGAGAAGACGTATTCGTTCATTTCTCTGCGATTCAAGGGGACGGCTACAAGTCTTTAGAAGAAGGGCAAGCTGTTACTTTTGAAATTGAAAATGGCCAACGCGGACCACAAGCTACTAACGTTAATAAAGCGTAGTATACAACTTGTAGAACAGACTCTAAATTTTAGGGTCTGTTTTTTTATTTTGTTTTAAATTATTGGGCACACTTAATAAAGATGAAAAAAAGCGAGGTGTCTATAATGAAAGCTGTAACATACCAGGGAGCTCAAAAGATAGAAGTAAAGGAAGTGCAAGATGCAAAACTAGAGAAAAAGGATGATATTATTGTAAAAATAACTTCAACTGCCATTTGCGGATCAGATTTGCATTTATATCAAGGCAATATGCCATTGCCTCATGGATATATTATAGGACATGAACCGATGGGTATCGTTGAAGAAGTTGGACCAGAAGTAACGAAAGTAAAGAAAGGTGACCGTGTTGTTATACCTTTTAATGTATCATGTGGAGAGTGTATATATTGCCAACATGATTTAACAAGCCAATGCGATAATTCTAATCCACATTATGATTCTGGTGGCTATTTCGGTTATACAGAAAAATTCGGGAATCATCCAGGTGGTCAGGCAGAGTACTTAAAAGTACCATTTGGTAATTTTACACCGTTTGTCATTCCAGAATCGTGTGAACTAGAAGATGAGGCACTACTGTTTTTATCAGATGTATTACCAACAGCATACTGGAGTGTAGTGAATGCAGGCGTAAAAAATAGAGATACTGTCATAGTGCTTGGCTGTGGTCCAGTTGGTTTGATGGCACAAAAGTTTGCTTGGATGTTTGGGGCAAAACGTGTTATCGCAGTGGATCATCTAGAATATCGGTTAAATCACGCGAAGAGAAAAAACAGTGTCGAAGCTTTTAATTTTACGAAGTATGAAGATATGGGAGAGCATTTAAAAGAAATTACACACGGTGGAGCGGACGTTGTAATAGATTGTGTTGGGATGGATGGGAAAAAGTCAGCATTAGAATTTATCGAGCAAAAGTTAAAGTTACAAGGGGGTACACTTGGGCCGATACAGATAGCTACGAAAGCTGTACGGAAAGCAGGTACAGTCCAAATTACAGGTGTTTATGGAAGTAATTATAATAACTTTCCATTAGGAGCATTTTTCGTAAGGAACATTACATTAAAAATGGGCCAAGCGCCTGTTATTCCTTTTATGCCTAAGTTGTTCGAGAAAATAACAAACAATGAGTTTGATCCAAGAGAAATCATTACACATAAAATTTCATTAGATGAAGCAGCACATGGATATAAATTATTTAATAATCATGAAGATGATTGTATTAAAGTTGTGTTAAAGCCTTAACAGAAAAAATACTCCTTTAGTTGATAAAGGAGTACTTTTTATTGTATAGAATATTAAGGGAAGGAAATTAGTTATTTACCAAATAGGCTGCGTACAGCTCTGTATATAACAAGAAGTGAAAATACAATGATAACAATTACAGCAACAATGACTAAAAACGGTGATACAGTAGTGCCTAGCGTTCCTAGTGCTGTTAATTTAGGAGCAACATAAATTAACGCAACTCCAGCTAAGATAGCTGCTAAATATATACGACCTACATCTAACATATTTATCCCTCCTTTACACGTAATATATGAAAGAAGGGACGATATTATAATTACTAAAGACTATAAATAAAAGCACATTTTAAAAATAGTAAAAATATACTAGTTTACTAGATGTGCAATACGAATATTTCAAAAATATTACATGTGCCTGTAATATTTTTGAAATAATAGAAAGAGGGGAGCTAGTTGGGAAGATTAGGTGCCGTTTTGTTAGTATTGATTGCTGCAGTACTATGGGGGACTACTGGTACGGTTCAAACGTTTGCTCCTTCCTCTGCACATCCGATTGCGATAGGTGCAGTTAGACTTGCAATAGGTGGAGGGATGCTTTTACTTATTGTTATCATTCATAAAAAATGGAATGTTAATGGAATTTCAAAGCGGTTAGTTTTGTTAAGTGCGATTAGTATGGCTGCTTTTCAACCGTTATTTTTTTCATCTGTTAAATTAACAGGAATCGCAGTAGGAACAGTTTTAGCTATTGGAAGTGCACCTGTTTTTGCAGGATGCATTGAGTGGCTTATAAAGAAAAAAGCACCTTCGTTCAATTGGTGGCTTGCCACAATTATTGCTATAACCGGATGTATCTTGTTGTTTTCTAGTAGAGAGGCCGTACATACTGATTCACTTGGGATGATTTTTGCAATCTCTGCGGGATTTGCGTTTGCTTTATATTCGATAAGTAGTAAGCAATTATTACAATCTAATAATCCTGAGACTGTCGTAGCCATTGTTTTTACAACAAGTGCAATTCTTCTATCACCAGCACTGTTTATCTTAGAGGTATCATGGTTAACTGAAATTAGCGGTTTGACTACAGTTATTTACTTAGGTGTTTTTACAACTGCTTTTGCTTATCTTTGCTTCTCAAAGGGATTAGAAAAAGTGCAAGCATCAACAGCAGTAACCCTAACTCTTGCGGAGCCATTAACAGCAGCAATGTTAGGAACATTTATTGTTAAAGAATCCTTATCACCATTATCATGGCTTGGTGTGTTATTAATTTTCTTTGCCATAATTGTACTTTCATTTCCAACTAGAAAACGTAACCGAGAAGTTAAAGCTTTTTAACATGAAACCACCTGTTAAGCTCAAACGTCAAATAGATCAAAGGGCTTTATAGGAGGAATTATGAAAAATATCATTTTGTTATTGTTGTTATTATTGGGTCTATCTTCTTGCTCTATTTCTACAACTACGAAAGAGTATGAAAAATTCAATGTCAAAACTGCAGAGCTCGTTATTACATCAAGCTCAGGAGATTCTATCTCTCCATTTTATAGTTCAAGTACATATATTTATGATGAAGACTTTCCAATTCCAGAACATCATAAAGCTGACATGGAAAAAGATTTTGACGTTCGTCATGGTACAGGCGCAAGTTTAGACATGGTTACGGAAGAATTGAAAATGTTAGTTTTAAAGAAGGATGTAAAAATACTAAATCCTTTCCATGGCTTAGAAGTAGTTGATTTTACCGCAGTCATATTTACAGAAACTTTAGATCCAGTAAAATTATTAATAAAAGGTGAGAAGGCAAAACAGCCTTTTACTAACGAAGAAATACCAGAAGAATATTTAGCGATGATTGATGAATTAGAGGATGAGGAATATCTTTATGTACCGAATGAAAAAGGAAAGTACTACTATGAAGTAAATATATTATGGTACCAAAATAATCAGAGTGTTTATTTTGCAATAGAAAGAAAGTAAAGAGGTGTTTTTACGGCACTTTCTTTTTTATTATTAAAATAGCTATGTTAAAGCTTAGTGCTGATATTAAATTACTAGTTAGCTGTGATTTCCGTGCAATGCGGAGACTCCTGTGGGAGAAGCGGGAACCGGGAGACACCCCGCAGGCGCGATAGCGCTGAGGAGGTTCCCTAGCCGCCAGTGGAAAGCGGAGACTTGCACGAATATCAACAGCGGTCTTAAACACAGCAAATAAAATAGTAAAAAATTATACAATTAAATTGCTAAAATCGTAATTTCAGAATATATTTATAGTAATGATATTTAGGAGAGTGATGAGATTTTGGACAGTATACCCTATGACTCGATTATTTTGTTAGGGGCATTATTAATTCTTTCAGGTTATTTTTCTGCTTCGGAAACAGCTATTACGAGCGCTAATAAAGTTAGATTGCGC
Organism: Bacillus alkalisoli; assembly: GCF_002797415.1. GTDB lineage: Bacteria > Bacillota > Bacilli > Bacillales > Bacillaceae_I > Bacillus_CD > Bacillus_CD alkalisoli. Next base: position 3,215,365 of record NZ_KZ454944.1, on the reverse strand, counting down.
AATCAAGCAGAGCACAATAAAAAAGCGAAAAGATCTTTAGATATAGCAGAGAACTTTGATCATAGCTTATCAACTATCTTAATCGGTAATAACATTGTGAACATTGCGATGGCGACAATCGCTACAAAGATTGCTACAGATATGTGGGGTAGCAACAACTCTACTTTATTAGTGACAACATTGCTCATTACGTTACTCGTATTAGTTTTTGGAGAAATTTTGCCAAAATCGTTTGCGAAACAATTTGCAGAAAAGTACTTGTTATTTATTTCTACGTCCTTAACAGGAATAATGAAAGTGTTCTTCCCAGTTACATGGCTGTTCGTCCAATTAAAACTTGGTGTCAATAAGTTAATTGGTACACGTGCTTCTGAGCCTACTGTAACAGATGAAGATGTTAAAGCGCTTGTTGAGATTGGGGAAGAAGAAGGAACATTTCTCTCACAAGAAAAAGAACTTTTGCACAATGCCATTGAATTCGATGATATTGTTGTAAATGATATCATTACACCTAGACCTGATGTTGTTGCAGTGTCAATGGATATGCATATTGACGAAATAAAAGAAATCTTTATTAAGGAACAATATTCTCGTTTACCAGTATTCGAAGATACAATTGATAATATAATTGGTATCATTTCACATAGAGACTTTTTTGCTCAATATGTACAAAATCCTAATTTTTCAATAAAATCTATTCTTAGAAAACCATACGTAGTAATCGGCTATATGAAGATTTCGAACTTATTAAAAGAGCTTCAAAAAACAAAAAATCATATAGCGATTGTTATTGATGAATATGGTGGTACTGCAGGTATCATTTCTATGGAAGATATTATTGAAGAAATTGTAGGTGAAATATGGGATGAACATGATGATAACGAAACATTCATTGAAATCATCAAAGACGGAAAAGTTAGAATGGACGGAAGAGTTCCTGTAGAAGAATTTTCTACATTTGTCCCAATCGATGTAAATGAAACAACATCCATCACATTAAGTGGTTGGATTTCCGAAACATTAGGTTACCTACCTAAAAAAGGGGAAGTTATGGATTTTGACAATGTATTGATTTTTATTGAAGAAGTAAGAAAGAATAGGATTCAAAAAGTTGTTGTAGAAACTAAATTACAATCCATTCATACTGCATAACCTCCTTTAAGATAAGGAGGTTTTTTATATCAATACAATGGGAATACATAATTTACCTATAGCGTTTTGAAAAGAAATACAAATACTAATTCGTATCAAACAATTTGATACAGAAAGAGGTATGCTAAGTTGGTATACGTTTATTTTATTATGTCCGTCCTTGCAACAATTATCATAGCAACAAAGCTTTCTAAATATGCTGATGCCATCAGTAAAAAAACAACCTATGGAGGAGCATTCCTCGGAGCAATTTTACTTGGAGGAGCAACCTCCCTTCCAGAAATTACTACAAGTTATACAGCAGCGATAATCCATAACCCTGATTTAATACTAGGTAACATTTTAGGAAGCAACCTGTTTAACCTTTTGACATTAGCCTTTTTAAATATTTATTTTATAAAGAAAAGGATTTTTCAATATAAAACGAAGGAGCATTTATACGCTGCGTTATTAGGATTATTTTTAACCGTGTATTTATTATTCGGTCTTTACATAAAGTCCGATATACAAATTTGGGGTGTTGGTTTAGACTCCATCTTGTTACTAGTAGGATATGGTTTTGGTCTTTGGTTATTATCTAAAATTCCAAATGAGCAAACAGGAGAAGAAAAGAAACCAGAACCTAACAGCGAAGTTTTACAGTCAGGTTCTCTAAGAAGTACTACTGTTAAATTTGTCATTAGTTGTTTGTTAATTATGTTTTTTGGGACAATCTTAACGGTGACTGGTGACGAAATAGCTGTAATAACAGGACTTGGATCTAGTTTTGTTGGAATGTTTTTAATCGCTGTAACAACTTCTTTACCAGAAGTAGTAAGTTGTATTGTTGCAGTACGATTAGGAAATCCAAGCCTTGCTATAGGTAGTGTATTAGGAAGTAACCTCTTTAACCTTTTCGTACTAGGAAGTTCAGACTTTTTTTATCGATCCGGTTTATTGTTAGCTTCAGTAGATATCTTTCATTATTTATCTACCATCACTTTGATTATTATGAATATAATCATCGTCTTTGTTCTAGCTAGAAAAACGCAAAGAACTCCTAAGTATGTTTATGTGTCCGTGATAGTTATTGCTCTCTATGTGTTAAACAGTTTGTATTTGTTCATAAAACCGTTTTAAATAGTAAATACGTCTAAAGTAGTAAATGTATACGTCTATTAGAGAATAGCTAATGTTAATTATGTTTTGTAATATAAATGATGTATCCCCACCAATGGATACAAACTAATTTAGCCATAGTTGGTCAGTGTACTTCATTCGACCAGCTATGTTTTTTTTTATACAATTGAGTGAGTTTCAATAATGTACAATTACTAAACGAAAAACGAATATTAAACCTATTCTTTATTGTAATTTACATTTTATATCGAACGTTTTTGAATTATAATAAACGGAACATTCGTTTTTCACTAAACGAACAGTAATTATGAAATTGATTCAATTAAAAGAGATATTTTATACTATAGACTTCATAGATTACATATAGCAAAATGTAATTATCACAATATTCAGATTGGTTGGGGTATAATGTTTTGTTTTAAGGGAGAGCAAACTATTGCTCAATTATATATGATGTTTATTTCAAGTATAGGATGGCTGCTGACTATTTTTTTATTTTTTCAAATGGACACAATCTCTTCTCCTGTAGAATTCATATTTCTATTCGTTTTTTTAGCTATATGTGAGCTATATCCAATGCCTGTACCTAAAGGGTTCTCTACTTTAACATTTCCAGTGCTTTATATGATTTATGTAGTGTATGGTGTAGAGATTACGGTCGTTTCCTATTTTATCGTGGTATTAGGTGTGAATTTATTACATAGGCGTCCTATTCGAATTATTTTTTTTAATCCTGCTCAATTAGCCGTGAGTTTATACTTAGCCCATTTAGCTCTACAGTTTATAAAACCTGTTTTCCTAACTGAAAATTTTATTGTGGAAGGAATTGTTGGTTTTTTTCTATTAATTACGTGCTTCTATTTATTAAATAATATTATTGTGGATATTGTATTAATTTTAAGGCCAGAAAGGTACACCTTCAAATTATGGAAACAAAAAGGAAAAGGAGAATTAATAAGTTTTACTGTTTCTTTTATTTATGGAGTTTTGATGCATATACTTGGTAGTCAAAACAGAGGAGAAATTGATATTATCTCTTACTTTTTCTTTTTTTCACCCTTAGTTGCGTTATCACTGTTGAGTTCCATTATTGTTAGACTTAGAAACGAAAAAAATAGACTAAAAAGCCTATTTGATTTTTCTTCAGAGTTAAATAAAGCAATTCCTAATAAAGATGGAGATAACATTACGCGTCTTTTAAAAGATTACATTATGGGGGACGATTGTATTCTGCTTCTTAAACATGATGAGGAAAAATGGGCAATTAATTCAATAAGAGGAAGTCTAAAGGAAGAAAATCTAAATATAAAGAAAATGGAATCAGTACGAGAACTGTTGGTTTTCGATAGTAGTTATCATAGTAAAGGGCCGTTACATGAATTTTTCTCTCCAACAGTTAAGGCAGAAGTATATGCTCCTTTATTAATTGATGAAGAGTTAGTAGGTTGTTTAATTGTTACAAAAACTAGAACAAAAAGTTTTACGGTAGAAGAGATAAGAACCATAGCCACGATAGCAAACCAATTAGCAATATTCTTTAAAACAAGGTTTTTATTTTTAGAAAAGGAACAAAGGGTTTTGTTAGAAGAAAGAAATAGAATAGCTCATGATATTCATGATGGAATTGCACAAAATCTTGCAGGTGCGGTGATGAAATTGGATACATCATTAAAAAAAATCCATACAAACACACCCGAAGCCATACAATTAATAGAAGATAGTAGTACTAACCTACGAAAAAGCTTAAGAGATGTTAGAGATTCTATATACGCTTTAAAGCCTTATCCAACAGAGCAGTTAGGATTTTTACAAGCAGTTGAGAAAAAAGTGTCAGAACTAAATAGAGATTCAAGCTTCAATATGAGAATTGACTTCAACATAAGAGGAGAAAAGGTATCTCTTAGTTCTATGACAGAAAAGATTATGTTTAAAGTGTTTCAAGAAAGTTTGCAAAATTGTATTAAGCATGCTTTAGCTACAAAAGTTAATATTCTCTTGAGCTATCAAGCGGATCATGTAGTCTTGAAGATTAGTGATAATGGAATAGGATTTTCTTTATATGGAGCAATGATAAAAGCGATGGAAGAACCTCATTACGGTATACTTCAAATGAATGAAGCAGCGGAGAAAATCGGGGCTGCACTCCAGATAGAGAGTAAGGAAAAGGAAGGAACAAACATTATCTTGAAAGTCCCTAAGATGGGACTAGAAGGAGTTGAAAAATATTGATAAAAGTAATACTAGTAGATGATCATGCTGTTTTACGAGATGGTCTAAAAACAATCATTTCTAATGAAGAGGATATTCAAGTTATTGATGAAGCGACCAATGGTAAAGAACTACTCTATATAGTAGAAAAAGAAATTCCAGACGTTATTGTGATGGACATTAATATGCCTGATCAAAATGGAATAGAATTAACGAGTATTATTAAAATGAAATACCCTACAATTAAGGTATTAATGTTGACTATGTATAAGCATGATGAATATTTTATGATGGCAATCAAAGAGGGAGCAGACGGATATTTATTAAAAGATTCCCCTTCTGACGAGGTGATAAGTGCGATTCGCACGGTTTTTAAAGGAGAGTCCGTTATTCATACTTCCTTGACAAAAAAACTTTTCACTCTACATCAAGTAGATAAAAAACAAGATGACAAAACACTTACCGATAGAGAAAAAGAAGTGCTACTTTGTTTAGTGGAAGGCTTAACAAACAAAGAGATTGCTAGCAAGCTATTTATAAGTGACAAAACGGTAAAAATACATGTAAGTAACATTTTTAGAAAATTAGAAGTGAAAAGTAGATCACAAGCCATAATCTATGCGGTACAAAATAAATTAGTACCTATGTTGTAAGAAAACCATAAACGTGAATTTATGGTTTTTTTATTTTTTAAAAATTTAAATTTTTTAAAAAATAAGGATTTTCTACTATATAAAAGGGGTATTAGAACTTTGTCACTATGAATGGAGTACATGTAAAGATAACGAAATGGAAGGAAATTATTAGTACCTTAGTAGTAAAAGAATAGTACTCAATTTCATTTCAAATATAACTGATGCATAATAGTACTCTATCTATTCATTGTGTCAAAATAAAGTAAAGTTAAAATATTCAAAAAAATTGGAGGGAATAGTTTGAAAAAATTTGCAATGATTTTTACTATTACATTTTTAGCGGTAGGTTTGTTGTTTAGTTCAATATCACCAACTAAGCATGCAAATGCACTTTTACTAAAGTCTACAGTCGGTTTACTGGATTCTACTCTAGATTCATTATTTAAAAATACAAATGGTCCAGTACAAGTAATAGTTACCTTTAACAGTGAAAACGGAGTACAAGAACATCAATTAGAACTATTAAGAAAAGCGGGAATTACTACAGGATTAACATTCGAAGCCTTACCATTTGCTGGAGTGTTAGCAACAAAGTCACAAGTAGAAGCATTATTAAAAAATGAAGAAGTGCTTTCCGTTTATCATAACGCTCCGATAAAGTATGAAAATGAAGCTGCAACCGATATAACTGGAGTTAATAAAGTTAGAACAGATGATACATTCCGTAAGTTAAATGGTGGGTTACCTGTCAGCGGTAAAGGAATTGGAGTTGTCATAAATGATAGTGGAGTTGACGGTACTCATAAAGACATCGAGTTTGGGCGGAACTTAGTTCAAAATGTTTTCGGTAGTGCAAACTTAAACGCTATTTCAGGTCTCTTACCTATTACCTATATTGAAAATGTACCAAATACAGACTCTGATTCAGGTCATGGCACTCATGTAGCGGGAACTGTTGGGGGTACTGGTGCCATGTCTGGAGGTAAGTATGAAGGAGTTGCTCCAGGTGCAAAACTAATTGGATATGGTTCAGGAGCAGTTGTAGCGATGTTAGATACGCTCGGTGGATTTGAATATGCTTTAACCCATCAACAAGAATATAACATTCGTATCATTACGAATTCTTGGGGAGCTACAAGTGATGCAGGAACAGCATTTGATCCAAAACATCCGATTAATATTGCTACGAAAAGATTGTATGACAGAGGTATTATCACCGTGTTTTCTGCTGGGAATTCAGGACCTAATGAATCTACTATTTCAGGAAACTATAAAAAAGCTCCATGGGTAGTTACTGTTGCAGCAGGAGATAAACAAGGAAATTTAGCAAACTTTTCTTCTAGAGGCTTAAAAGGTTATGGTGGGACAATTGAAATTGACGGAGTTTCATATAATTGGGCAGATAAACCAACTATAACTGCTCCTGGGGTAGACATTATTTCAACTAGGGTCCTATCTCCTCTTTCTGCTTTAAGCGCAACAAAAGATGTGGAGTATATTTCACCTGAGCATTTGCCGTATTACACAACATTTAGTGGTACTTCGATGGCAGCACCCCATGTAGCTGGAGTGATCGCATTACTTTTAGAAGTAAATCCTAACCTGAATTCTTTTGAAGTAAAAGACATATTAGAAAGAACTGCAACGAAAATGGATGGATATGAGAGCTGGGAAGTAGGAGCAGGTTATGTTAATGCCTATAAAGCTGTTGAACTAGCTTTCTCTTATCATGATAAGAAAAAAAACAATAGAAGATAATGCTACAAAAAAACTAATAGAAGAAAAGAGGATGAAAATGAGAAAAAGGTTGGCTGTTTTATGTGTGCTCGTTCTTATACTTCCGATGTTTGGGATTGGAAATGTGTCGGCAACTACTCAAAATAAGGTAACGGAAACAGTATTAGATGAGAAGTTACTAGATTTTTTATCTGGAACAGTAGATTTGGCTCAAGTAATTATTACATTTCATGGCGAGGATAAACCAACTGATTCGCAATTATCAATATTAGATAGTGTTGGAGTTACATCCGGTTTATCAATGAACTCTTTACCTATGGTGGCGGCACTAATAAATAAAGAACAGATGGAACAACTTGCAACACATGATGAGATTCGATCTATTTTCTTAAATGAAAAGCTTGATTATTATAATGCAGATTCCACAGCTTTAACTGGTGTAGATAAAGTTCGTACCGATTCAGAGTTTAGAAAACAAAACGGTGGATTACCAGTGTCAGGAAAAGGTGTAGGAGTTGTTGTGAATGATAGTGGTGTAGATGGAACTCATAAAGATCATGAGTTAGGGAGAAATTTAGTGCAAAATGTATTAGGAACTACAAATCTCCAAGGTATTACGGGAATTGTACCTCTTACTTATCAAGAAAACATAATTAACACAGATACAAATTCAGGGCATGGAACACATGTTGCAGGAACGGTTGGTGGAACTGGTGCCATGTCAGGTGGTTTACATGAAGGAGCTGCACCTGGAGCTAACTTAATTGGATACGGTTCAGGAGGTGCTTTATTTATATTAGACGGAATCGGTGGTTTTGATTATGCTATAACACACCAATTTGAATACGACATTCGTGTAATTACGAATTCATGGGGTTCTTCAGGCGATTTTAACCCTGATCATCCCATTAATATTGCTAGTAAGAAAGCATATGATAGAGGCATAGTTGTTTTATTCGCTGCAGGTAACGAAGGACCTGGAGAAAATACACACAACCCTTACGCAAAAGCTCCTTGGGTAATTTCAGTAGGAGCAGGAGAAAAGGATGGATCTTTAGCAAACTTCTCTTCAAGAGGTACAAAAGGAAAAGGTGGAACATTCGAAATGGACGGAAAGTCTTGGACCTGGAAGGACGAACCAGCAGTTGTAGCACCAGGAGTTAACATCATTTCAACACGAGTGCTTGCACCATTATCCGCTCTATCTTTAACAGATGACATTGAATTTATTGAAACAGCCCATTTACCTTACTACACTACAATGAGTGGTACATCCATGGCCACACCTCATGTAGCTGGAATAGTAGCATTATTATTAGAAGCAGATTCTCAATTATCGCCTGATGAAGTGAAAAATGTTTTACAAGTAACGGCTACGAATATGCCTGGATATGAATCTTGGGAAGTAGGAGCGGGTTATGTAAACGCTTATGCGGCAGTTGATATGGTGATGAACAGTAAAGATTACGGAACAACATTAAATAGTGATAAAGAGTTCAACTCTTATGTGGAAACAACTCAAACTTATGAAGATTTCTCAATAAACTATACGACTTTAACTTCAGAAAAGTATACTTTTACTGTGGAAGAAGGATTAACTAGTGTATTTGCAAAAGTGGATGGTAAAGGTTTATTAGGAGAAACAGGAAATCCTATTAACCTTGTTTTAACATCACCTGATGGAACCGAGTATAGTTCTGGAGTTAGTCTATTATTTGCATTATATACAGACAGAGTAGTCTTAGTATCGAATCCCATTCCTGGTCAATGGACGGCAGAAATAAGAGGACTAAGAGGAAATGAATTAAATCCAATCGGTATTGCTTTACCTGAAAAAGTAGAAGGTACATTATCTTTTATAAAAATTAATGGCTATTCGGGGTTAAACGATATTGATGGCCATGAAGCACAAGCTGCGATTCAAATGGGAGTAAAAGAAAGACTGTTCGATGGTTATAATGACGGAAGCTTTAGACCAGATGATAAATTAACAAGGTTTGAACTAGCAAGATATTTAGTAATGGGAGCAGGAATTAGACAAAATTTACCTTCCAATTCCACTTTTCAGGATGTAAATAAATCTGAAGCTCCATACGTAGAAGCAGTTGTAGCGACTGGTGCTGCACTACGCGACAAGCAACAAAAATCAAAAGGTGTTGTACTCTCAAAAGAAAATGGAAAGTTTGCTGGAAAAGGAAATGTTACGAAAGCAGAGTTAGCGTATTCTCTAGTACAAAGTTTAGGTCTTGAAGACAAGGCGAAGTCTCATACAGGAGATGTAACAGTTCAATATAACAACGAAAGAGTAGTACTTAAGGATCAAGCTGATATTCCTGCAGAATTAAAAGGATATGTTCAAGTGGCTTTAGATTTAAACATATTAAATGCTAATTTTTCCGTTACACAAGGAAGATTTGACTTAAAACCAAAGATTGAAGCAAGTTTTGCACCGAACGAAACAATAACTCGAGGTGGATTTGCAGTAGCCTTTACAAGATATTATCATGCATTTTTTCAATAAAGAGTAGAAAAGAGGAGGGGGATCCCTTCTCTTTTTCCTTACCATAAAGTTTCCTTTCTAATAGTATGAGTGAATAGTAATAGGTTATTTTGTTCATGAATTTTCCATGTTAAACCATTGGTCAAGTGATTAAAAAAAAGCCGTTTATTAACCATTTAATAGGTGGCACTTTCCCAATAACATTAATGAGAATCATATGCTACGATGAATATGTGTTACAAAACACAGACTATTCAAAAAATGGAGGTAGTGTATGAGAAAATCAAGTTTACGTAGTGGAGTTTCAGTTTTAGTTGCTTTTGTTTTGGTACTATCATTTGTATTTTTACCAGGAGATGCTCAGGCTAACGGAAAACCAGAAATGAAGGAATACTTAATTGGCTTTAAAGGAGCAGTTTCTGCTAACCATAAAAATGAGGTAGCAAAACTGGGAGGTAAAGTGGAACACCAATATAAATACATGAATGTAGTGCATGTAACACTTCCTCCTCAAGCTGTAAAAGCATTAGAGAATAATCCTAATGTGGCTTATGTTGAAGAAAATGTTAAATACGAAGCAGTAAGTCAAACAGTTCCTTATGGAGTTACACATATTAAAGCGGATGTAGCGCACTCCCAAGGGATAACTGGAAATGGCGTAAAAGTAGCTATCTTAGATACTGGTATTGATGCAAGTCACCCAGATCTAAATGTTGCTGGTGGTGCTAGCTTTGTATCAGGTGAACCGAATGCATTAACAGATGGTAACGGACACGGTACACATGTTGCCGGAACAGTTGCAGCATTAAACAATAATGTAGGTGTTTTAGGTATAGCGTATGATGTAGACCTATATGCGGTAAAAGTATTAGGTAGTGATGGAAGCGGTACGTTAGCTGGTATTGCTCAAGGTATTGAATGGTCAATTGCTAACGGTATGGATGTTATTAACATGAGCCTTGGTGGAAGTACAGGATCCTCCACTTTAAAACAAGCTAGTGACAATGCATATAATAGCGGAATTGTTGTAGTAGCTGCAGCTGGAAATAGTGGTAACTTTTTTGGGTTAATAAACACGATTGGCTATCCTGCTAGATACGACTCAGTTATTGCTGTAGGGGCAGTCGATGCGAATAACAACCGTGCTTCTTTCTCTAGCGTAGGAAACGAACTAGAGGTTATGGCCCCAGGTGTAAATATTTTAAGTACATTACCGGGGAATAGTTATGGTTCCTTAAATGGTACATCAATGGCATCTCCACATGTTGCAGGGGCAGCTGCATTAATGCTAGCTAAGAACCCGAACTTAACAAATGTTCAAGTCCGTCAAAAATTGAGTCAAACAGCAACAAATCTCGGAAGTAAATTTTATTTTGGAAATGGTGTAATTAATGTGGAGAAAGCTCTACAATAAATAAAGAACTATTAGAAACTGGACCTGCCTACATCATTTGTTAGGCGGGTTTTATTTTGTTATTTTCCACTAACATTTGTGCAACCTTATTCCCTCTTGTATAATCAAAAAGGATATTTACCGAAAGGAAGTGCACACTGATGAATCAATCAATTGGTTTTATTGGTTGTGGAAAAATGGCCCAAGCCATCATACAAGGACTGTTAAGCTCAAAAGTAGTTCAACCAAGCCAAATCATAGCAAGTGCTAAAACTATTGCCACAAGAACTCATGTACAAAAGGCTTTCAACATACAAATAACAGAAAATAATAGAGAAGTAGCCGAGGTTGCTGATACAATTATTCTTGCGGTAAAGCCTGACTTACATAAAGAAGTAATTGAACAAATTAAAAACTACATTCAACCAAACACAATTATCGTTACGATTGCTGCAGGCATTACACTAAACTTTTTGGAAACGCAATTCCAAAAACAAGTGAAAGCTATTCGTGTTATGCCTAATACCCCTTCTTTAGTTGGTGAAGGGATGAGTGCAATATGCGTAAACGAACAAGTTAGTGAAAACGAACTCACACTAGTGACTCAAATCTTTGAGAGCTTTGGTAAAGCGGAATTAATTGAGGAAAAGCTAATGGATGCCATTCCAGCAGTTAGTGCTTCTTCACCAGCGTACGTGTATATGTTTATTGAAGCTTTAGCAGATGGAGCGGTAAAGCAAGGGATACCACGAAAGCAAGCGTATAAATTAGCGGCACAGGCAGTGTTAGGTGCTGCTAAAATGGTATTAGAGACAAATCAGCATCCAGGTGAGCTAAAAGATAACGTGTGTACACCTGGTGGAGCAACGATTGAAGCAGTAGAAGCTCTAGAGAGAACTGGTTTTAGAGCTAGTGTTTTATCCGCGATGGAAGCATGTACGAAAAAATCAAAAGGGTTAAGTGATTGAGTATATTTTTTTATTACTAAATTTAACTAACACTTCCAATAACTAGTTTTGTATGAGTGAAAAAAGTGTATTAAGATAATGAGAGAAGTCTTTTACCTTGGAGGTAATGCATAAATGAATATATTCTTAACAGGTGCAACAGGTTTTCTTGGTGGAAAACTTATTCGCCAATTATTAGATAAAGGTCATTCGCTACACATTTTAGCTAGAAATATAGATAAAGCGGAAAGATTAATAGAATCTGTCTCCAGCAAAGAACAGCATAATATTACGATTTATAAAGGAGACATCACGGGAAAGAATCTCGGATTAACGAATGAAGCAATTCTTAACTTAACAAACAATGTAGATGTTTTCTATCATCTGGCAGCATTAGTTAAGTTTGATGAAGAACTACGTGACACTTTAATGAACATTAACTTACAAGGTACGAAAGAGGCTTTAGCAGTAGCAAAAAAGCTTGGGGTTAAAAAGTTTTTTCATGTAAGTACTGCCTATACAGTTGGTACAGACAACGTAGGATACGAGTCACTTTCACAACCAGGACGTGAATTTTTTAATCCGTACGAAGAAAGTAAAGCTTTAGCAGAACATGAAGTTTTCGATATGCAAGAGGAAATGGAAGTATCTATTTTTCGCCCATCAATTATCGTCGGGGACTCGAAGACAGGTGAAGCTGATTCGGAATTTACTCTGTACGGCTTCATGCGAGGGCTTGAAGTATTTAAGAAACGGCTGGAACGTAAAAATCTTCTAGAAGGAAGAAACATACACTTAATAGGAACAAAAGATGGCACGTCTAACTTAGTTCCAGTTGATTATGTGGCTGATATTTTAGCACTAGCTATTGAAAAAGCAGAAAAAAATAAGATCTATCATATTACAAATCCTGTACCTAAAACCAATCAACAAATTTTAGAAACAATAAAACAACATCTAGAATTTGGTGGTTTACAAGTGTTAGAAGTAGAAAAAGCATCTATCTTAACGAAAGAAGAAATTCAACTAAATGGCATGATAAAAGTATTCCAACCGTATTTAGATCGCCATATAAAATTTCACGATGAAAATACGCAGCAATTCATTAATGGAACAAACATCTCCCACCTTAACATGACAGATGAAATGTTAAACATCATCATTAGTGCGTATTTCCAGCTAAATAAAGAAAAAGTTACTGTTTAATGAAAAAGTGACGGTGACAAAAACCGTGAATTAAAAGAAAGAGGCCCCCGAGAATTATTGGTTCTGGGAGCCTTTCCTTATTGATAGAACAAAGGTAGAAGCCTATCTGATAGAAAGTCCGGAAGCACACTCTACAAAAGAATGATGAACTTCATAGGCCTTATGAAGTTCAACTAAGATAAAATATGGAGGCAAGATGAACTTCATTACCTTTTTTGTCCCATCCTCTTTCTTATTCTTAGTCCTCTAACCTTAACTGTGCTGTCGCTAGTTTTTGATAAAGTTCATGGTGTGCTAGCAACTCATCGTGTGTTCCACTACCTGATACTCTTCCATTTTCTAAGACAATTATTTGATCAGCATCAATGACCGTTGATAATCGATGAGCTATTACGAGTGTCGTTCTTCCAGTCATTAGTTTTTGTAATGCTTGCTGCACGAGTACTTCAGATTGCGAGTCTAGGTTTGATGTGGCTTCATCCAACAATAATATTCTCGGATTGCGGATAAATGCTCTCGCAATGGCAAGTCGCTGGCGCTGACCACCAGAGAGTTTAATTCCCCGTTCTCCAACTTCAGTCTCATACCCATCTTCTAAATCTTCGATAAACTCACTAGCATTTGCTAACGTTGCGGCGTGTTTTATTTCTTCCAACGTAACATCTCGTTGCAAGCCGTAACAAATGTTCTCTCTAATTGTCCCTGACATTATGGGACTTTCTTGAGATACATATCCAATTACCGTTCGCCATTCTCCTAAAGAAATGTCATTCACATTTTGGTATCCGATCTTCACATTACCGCTAGTTGGATCATAGAACCTTTCAATTAAAGAGAATATCGTTGTCTTCCCAGCACCACTAGGCCCAACAAATGCTGTTGTTTTACCACTAGGCACTGAAAACGAAACATCGTGGAGGATTGTCTTCCCATTACTATAGGAAAAAGTCACTCTTTCAAATGTCAAATCAGCTTTGGGGTCTAATGTAAAAGGCTCTTTAGATAATTCTCTTTTTTCTGTATCCATAGAAAGAATCGTTTGTATCCTTTCTGTAGCACCCATCGCTTTTTGAAAAACAGTGAAAAAACGAGCCATTTGACTAAATGGAATGACAATTTGAAACATGTAAATGATGATTGCCACAAGTGCACCTGGTGTTAAGTCGTTGGAAGCTACTCTTACGCCACCATATCCAATTAATATGACTAACACGAGCATCATAATAAACGTCATAAAAGGAGAGATAATAGCTTGTATTTTGGCTTCTTTTAAACCGAACTGAAACAAGTGGTTAATTCTTTCTTCACCTATTTTTTCTTCTCTTTCTTCCGCTCGATAAGCTTTCACAAGTCTAATCTCCGACAGAACTCTTCCTAAGTTAGCGGTAAAGCCTGCCATTTCATCTTGCATCCCTTTTGATACTTTGTACATTTTCCTACCTAGCGGAATAATAATAGCAAGCGACAGAGGGACAGCCAATAATAAAATAACAGTCATTCTCCAGTCGATATAAAGAAGTATTAGAACCGAACCAATAATCGAAATGATTCCAGTAATAAAGCTAACAAGTTGTGAAGTAATAAGTTGCTTTACTGTATTCGTGTCTTGAGTAAGTCTACTCATCGTTTCTCCGGATTCATTTTGGTCAAAAAATGGTATAGGGAGAGCTAGTACGTGTTTCCACAAGTTGTTACGAATACTCGCTACAATTTTTTCTCCTATGTAACTTAATAAGTAAAAGGAGAAACCTGCAGAAATGGTTTGCACAACAAAAGCCGCTGCTAAAAATAAAATAGTAGAGACTTGAAAGGATGTTGTAGAAAGTTCATCGACTAAAAACATAGTAAATACTGGAACAACTAATCCTGCAATAGTCTCTATGACACTAATAGTAAGAGCAATTGCTAGCAATCCTTTTGGCACATTAGAACCTTTAATAAATTGCAAAAATGATTGCCAGTTTACTTGCTGTTTCACTTCGTTATCTTTTTTCAAAATAATCTTTTCTCCTTACATACTGTTTTGATACAAGCCACGTGTGAATATAGTATAGAAGACACAAATAGGGTGGTGATGGCTTGTTCACTTTTATTCCGCCAGCAATCGTGAAAACAGGAAAACAGCAACTTTCTCCAAATTGGATTGTTTATTTTCCGGTTATAAGTGGCATACAAAATCGTACATTTGCGTTAACGATTAACAGAGAAGTTGCACAATTAATTCATAATCAAATAAAACAACAAACAGGTGAACAATATGCGAATGTTCATGAGCTATATAGCTGGTTCGGCTTAAAAACGAACGAACTTGGTGTGTTAAGTTTGACTATTAACAATTATACCTACTTTCGTCAAGCCGCACACGGTTTAACTGTAGTAAAATCATTAACTTTTGATACAGAACGTGGTAAAAAATACACGTTAGCTGAATTATTTAAGCCTGGGAGTAACTATGTAGGTAGAATTTCAAAAATCATTAAGGGACAGATTGAAGCAAGAGAGATCCCTACGCTAGAACCATTTACAAAAATAAAGCCAGATCAAGATTTTTATATTGCCGATAAATTGTTAGTAGTGTATTTCCAAGCATATGAAATTTCACCATATGTCGTTGGTTTACCTATGTTTCCGATTAATGTGTTCGATTTACAAGATATATTAAATGAAGAAGGGCCATTAGCTAAAATGGCAACAAACAGTTAAACAGAAGTAACGACAAAGACACTTGTGGACTTCCACAAGTGTTTTGTTCATTTATTACAGTCTATAAGTCTAGTGAGTTTCATAATGTACAATTACTAAACGAAAAACGAATATTAAACCTATTCTTTCATATAATTAACGTTTTATATCGAACGTTATTTAATTATATTAAACTTTACATTCGTTTTTCACTAAACGAACAGTATTATGAAATTGATTCATTCAAAGTGGGAGAAAATAGTTAAACATCTACAAATTTTCATTTAAACTATAGATAAGTATCTTTTGGAGGGTTAGGTGTTTTAATGACAAAAAACTTAATTGCGATTTTTTTGGGAGGGGCAATAGGAGCGTTGCTTCGTTATTACATAAATTTAGGAACAATTACGATGACTTTTCCCATAGGTACTGTCTTAGAAAATTTAATTGGGAGTCTTCTGTTAGGTTTACTCACGGGTTTCCTAATCAAAACAACGATCAGTGAATGGTTAAAAGTCGGTCTTGGAGTAGGTGTTTGTGGAGGCTTTACAACGATGTCCACATTAGCAGGAGATGCAAATATTTTACTTATGAATGGCTCTTTAGATTATGTCATCTTGTACATATTAACTTCTGTATTGGGAGGAATATTGCTAGCAGCAATTGGAGTTTATTTTGGATTAAGAATTGGTATTAAAGCTTTAGAGAAGAAAAAGAAGGTGTACGGGCATGGATAATATATTTCCTGTTTTAATCATGATTAGTGGAGGGCTAGGAGCAGTGGCAAGATATATAGCGGGCGTTTGGATAATGAAAAGGTATCCGACTCCGATTATTCCTATTGGCATGCTAGCTGTCAACGTTATTGGATCATTTTTTCTAGGAGTCTTGTATGGGATGATTTATGAAGAACCTAATGTGTTATATCAAAATCCATATTTTGTAACAATAGGTATAGGCTTTCTTGGTGCTTTCACCACGTTTTCTACTTTTAGTGTAGAGGTAGTTCAGTTAATAAAAGAAAAATTGTATAAAAAAGCTGGTCTATATGTTGCAGTAAGTGTTATTGGCTCTATACTAAGCTTTGCATTAGCATTTATTTTAATGAAAATTTAATACAAAAGTAGAATGCTTTTTATGATACAATAGGAGAGGATTTTCTAGAGAGGGAGATATTTTTATATGTCAATTTTAGAAGCAATTATTTTTGGAATAGTACAAGGTATTACTGAGTTTTTACCCATTTCAAGTACAGCTCATATTGTCATTACACAGCTTTTACTAGGATACAATTTCCCGGGTTTTGCGTTTGAAATTTTTCTACACTTAGCATCCATAGTAGCTGTAGTAATTTATTTTAGAAAAGATTTATGGAAAGTAATTACCGGATTCTTTCGTTATTTTAAGCAAAAAACTCCTGAAAACAAAGCGCAATTTTGGTTTGCCATATATATAGTTGTAGCAACTATTATTACTGGTGGGTTAGGCGTAGTATTAAAAGATATCTTTGACGAGTCAATGAAAAGACCATTAACAATCTCTATTACTTTAGCTATTACTGGTGTAGCTTTAATTTACATTGAGCGTTTCCACCGTTATGGTACTCGCGAAGAGAAAGATATGACTTTAAAAGATTCATTTATTGTTGGTTTAGGACAAACAATTGCGGTGTTTCCGGGAATTTCACGTTCCGGTGCAACGTTAGTTACAGCACTACTTGCTGGATTAAGTCGTGAAACAGCAGTACGTTATTCATTCTTGTTATCCATTCCAGTTATTTTAGGATCTACTGTATTAGCTTTCGGAGACGTTACGACTGACATGTTATCAGCTATTGGAACTCCAGCATTAATCGTTTCCTTTATTGTTACATTCATTTTTTCTTGGTTAGGAATCGTCTGGCTCATTGATTTCTTAAAGCGTAGTAAATTAATTTATTTTGCCATTTATTGTTTTGTAGTTGCAATTTTAGTTTACGTATTTATCCCTGCAGACACTGTTATGAATCTATAAAAAGAAAGGAGCCTGACTTAGTAGTCAAGCTCCTTCTTTTTTGTAACCTGGCAAGGATACGATGAATGTTGTTCCTTTTTTAGGTTTACTAGAAATAAAGATATCTCCACCGTGTGCATAAATGATGGAAAAAGCAGTCATTAGGCCTAAACCGGTTCCTTTTTCATGAAGCTGATATCTAGGTTCACCAAGAATGTTTATTTCTTCAAGTGTCATGCCTTTACCATTATCACGAATTTCAAAGTTTACTTCGTTTCCTTTTAAATAACTTTTCACTTGAATGTTGCCATTTTCGTGTTCAATTGCATCTATACAATTTTTTAATATATTTATTATAGCTAAAGATAATTGTTCTTTATCCCCTCGTATTCGGTAATTCTTTTTCTCAGATCTAACTAATTGTACATTGCTGTTTTGAGAGTACGTATTAATGGAATCGAAAACTGTGTTAATTAAATCTTTCGTGCCTAAAGGTTTAGCGGATGAGAGGTCATTAGAGGCTAATTCTAAGTAGTTTGTTATTACTTTTTCTGTTGTTTGAAGTTCTTTTAAGATAATGGGTACGTATTCTTGATTTGCTTTATTACGTTCTGTTCCAAGTAATTGGATAAATCCATTTACAACTGTTAATGGATTACGTATTTCATGCGCTACGCTTGCAGCTAATTCTGATACAAGTTGCAATTTTTTAGCACGGTTGTATTGCTTTTGTAGTTGATGAACGTCGTAAAAATATTCAATTGTTAAGAAACAGAGATAAAGAGTAATTAAGAAAATTGCCCCACCAACAGCAGCGTGTAAAATGGTATGGTCATAGTGTGCCATTCCGAGCCCGTAATAATAAGAACTTAAGGAGAGTGCTATGGCAGAGGATATCATTTTTATTAAGGCCATAGGTAGTAACAATACCAGCTTTTTCTTTTTAGTGAATTTACGCCAATAAGGGTGTAAGAGCGTTGGCAATATAACGAAAAACGGAATAGCTATTAGGGTGGCAAGCATTCCTTCATCTCCGCCTAAAAAAGCCCGATAGATTAATATGGATAGTACGGTTAAAAAACCTGAAATGTAGCCACCGTATATGATGGATACAAAAATAGGAATGGAACGTAAGTCATACTGTAATTCATTTCCAATTGGTATGGGAAATGTCATACAGAGAATTGCAGCAAAAGCACAGTGAAGAAAAATAATTAATTCCCTTTTCATTTGTGAATATTTTTCTCGATTGTAAAAGGAAATGCTATGATATAAAAGGATAGGAAAGAGAATAAAAAATAAATTCAATATTATATCTTTTACGTAGTCCATAGTCGGCCCCTATAATATACATTTTTCATAAAAGTACCACAAAAAATAGGAAAATTCTACATTTTTTGAAAAATCTTATTTGAATTTATTTAGAAAGGAGAATATTATTATGAATACTGGAGAATTGTTAATCATTTACAAAAACTTATGGAATAGTAGGAACCTAGAAAATGTTAAAGATATAGATATAGAAGTTGTTTTGAAAGAGTTAATGAAAAGAGAATTGAAGGATGAGCTTACTCATCCTCGAGTGCGAAAAAATCCTTACGAAAAGTTTTATTTTGCAGTAACGAGAATTACAAATGCAGAGATCACAGATGAAGAGAAAGTAGCATTAATTAGTAGGTTTAAAGGAATAATGGAAGGTATTTTGGAAGAGTGAACTTGAAAAGGTTTATGAAGTTCATTTTAGGTAATAAAAAAGAAGAAAATGAGCTTGATAAGGTCGATGAAGTTCATTTTAGGTAATAAAAAAGAAGAAAATGAGCTTGATAAAGTCGATGAAGTTCATTTTAGGTAATAAAAAAGAAGAAAATGAACTTGATAAGGCAGATGAAGTTCATTTTAGGTAAGAAAAAAGAAGAAAATGAACTTGATAAGGCGTATGAAGTTCATTTTGACCAAGAAAAAAATAAAAAATGAACTTCATCCCTTTCGATACACACATCAAAGGCTAAATATGGAACGTAGCATACCTCTACGCTTTTGTTTCAAAGGTGTTTGATCTAACACCATTGGTGGATCTAGTTGTTTTTGTCTTTTATTTTCTATATTTAGAAGTCTCGCTTCTAACATTTCCATTTTATTTGTTAATTCCTCTATCTCTTTTCTTTGTTGGAGAAGTTGATAAGCAACAACTTCATCTGCTTTTTGTTCAATGATGCGTTCAGCAGCATAAATACGGTCTTCTAGTCTAGAAAGTTGTTGATCATCATAATTATTCATTCGAAGTTCTACCTTTCCTTTTCGGTTAACAAGTGAACGTTCTTGGGAGACTGCAACTTCACTGTCTGCTTTTATTTTTTCGAGTTGAGCGATTGCTTGTTCGCTATAGATGTAATGGCCATAATCATTCTTTTCACAAGGAATATCGAATTTTCTTACCCATTCGCGTATCGTTCTAGCTGACATCCCTAAATCTTCAGCAACATCCAACGTTTTTTTATCCATCACTTATTCCCCCTTACTAACTTATTAAACAAATCATTTTAAATTCCTATATGTAAGACAAAACTAGTGTTGATTCGGCAAAGAAAGTGGCTTTTTTACAAGTTGAAAAATTAACAATATAGGTAGTATTTACCTTATTCCTACATAACTAAATGAATTAGTTCCAAGAATCATATAATGTATATATAATAGAATAAATAAGAGGTTAGACATCTCTTTATTTTTCTGAATAATCTTTTTAATTGGTTCTATTAGACTATAAACCTATTATTACATACAATGTCACTATAAAAGTGTAAAGGATGATCCATAAAATGCTGATGGAACAACGTGTTGTGAATGCTTCTAAAATGGATATCGGAAGTAAAATAAAGTTTTATCGATTACAACGAAATATGAAACAAGATGAATTAGCAAAAGGAATCATCTCTGTTTCCTACTTATCTAAAATAGAGAATAATTTAACTGCTCCTAGTAATGAAGTTCTTCAATTACTTTGTGACAGGCTGGATGTAAATGTTTTTATGGAAGAAGATAAAGCTCTACATAAAGAAATAATCGACTGGTATAAGTGTATGGAAACTTCAGCTTTAGAAGTTAGTAAGAAAAAGTACGAAGAGCTATTGTTAAAAATAAAAATATTAAGCAACACAGAAACATTTATTTACTTTCTCTTGTTCGAAGTTCGGTATTTTTTAATGATTCGTGAACATGAGAAAGCAAAAAACATGTTAAACAACTTACAGCAATATATCGAGCTGTTTGACTTGCATATGCATTACTATTATCAGAAGTTTTATGCCCTCTATACGTACAGAACGAATGACTTTATTGCTGCGTTAGAACAATTTAAAAAGGCGGAGGAGCTATTTCATCGCTCTATTCATTTTGAAAAAGAAGAGGAAGCAGATCTATACTATTTGCTCGGTTTAGCTTTTAGTCAAACGATGAAGATCCCTATTAGTATTACATACACTTCTCAAGCGTTAAGTATTTATCAAGCCATTTACGAGACGAAGAGGTGTGCGGAATGTCATATTTTATTAGGAATCTCTTACAGAAGGATAGGAGAATATGAAAGGTCAGAAAAAAGTTATATTCTTGCTCAAAGAGTTGCAGATACTAGAAATGATACTTATTTAAAAGCTTTGCTTCATCATAATATTGGAAAACTATATGCTGTACAAAACAAATCTCAACAAGCATTAGAAGAATTTACAAAAAGCTATGATTTAAAACAAAATGCAAGTATTGCAAGCAAGTTGAATACTATCTATTGTATAGCAATTGAAAACGAAAAATTAGAGAACTTAGAAGAAGCGAAAAAATGGTTAACCTTAGGGGAAAACTATCTTAATGAAGTAGTGAATCTCAAAGAATATGAAGAGTATATTATTTATTTTACAATGTTAGAGAAGGTTGTTTTAGCTGATTACGAGTTTCTTGATGAGTATTTTCAAGAAAAAGCGTTGCCTTATTTCCGTCAACATGACCTTAGAGAGCAATTTGTGATGTATGCGGAAAAATTAGCTTTACATTTTGAAGCTTGTTATAAATATAAAAAATCAAGCTATTATTACTCGCTATGTTTTCAAGAACTTAAGCAACAAACTCACTATTAAGGAGGTTTTATAAATGAAGAAACTTATTACATCAGTAGTATTGGTAGGTTTAATCATCACTGCCCCTTTTTATCAGCAACATGCGTTAGAGGATTACCCAGAACCGATAAAAGGTAGCGAGTTAAAGTATGCGTTAGAGGACTATCCAGAACCGATAAAAGGTAGCGAATTAAAGTATGCGTTAGAAGATTACCCAGAACCAATAAAAGGTAGCGAATTAAAGTATGCGTTAGAGGACTATCCAGAACCAATAAAAGGTAGCGAATTAAAGTATGCGTTAGAAGATTACCCAGAACCGATAAAAGGTAGCGATTTAAAGTATGCGTTAGAGGACTATCCAGAACCGATAAAAGGTAATGGTTACGGTAGCGTTTGATATGTAGAGAGAGCTTAGGAACTAGTTTCCTAAGCTCTTCTTAATAATGGTTTTTCTCTTGTTGATAAAGAAAATAGCTTCTTTTTACATGTAAAGCAGCAATATAAACCGCGAAACAAAATAGTGCAACAATTATTATGACAAGAAGCCCGCTCGTATAAATTAACGCATCATAAGCAAAAGCTGTGTAATACCATACAAAAAGTGTTGCTAAAAAAGTGAGAAAAATAAAAAATAAACTTACAGCACTATGAAGCAAAAATGATTTTTGTCTATGGAACATGATAGTTGTATACAAATAACTAAAATAGACGGCACATACTAATGCGAGAATATTTAGCATTAGAATAAAATCATGCATAATGATCACCCATCCCTTTTTACTAGTGTATAAAGGGGACAAAAAGTGTGTGAAAACATAGGCAGAATGTTTGCTTTTTAAATATAAACATTCATAATAAATGGCAGACGATATCACATTTTGAAAGGAGATTTTAAATGTTCAATAACCTAAATGCTACAACCACACTACATAATGGTGTAAAAATGCCATGGCTTGGACTTGGAGTTTTCAAAGTTGAAGAAGGCGAAGAAGTAGAAAAATCAGTGGAAACAGCTATTAAGCTTGGCTACCGTAGCATTGATACTGCTGCGATTTATAGAAATGAGGAAGGGGTAGGTAGAGCGATTAAAGCTTCTGGGGTACCTCGTGAAGAGCTTTTTATTACTACAAAAGTGTGGAACAAAGCACAAGGCTATGAAATCACGCTTGAGGCTTTTGAAAGAAGTATGTCTAAGCTAGGATTAGACTATTTAGATCTATATTTAATTCACTGGCCTGTTAAAGGGAAATATGTGGATACTTGGAGAGCATTAGAAAAGTTGTACAGTGACGGAAAAGTTCGTGCTATTGGCGTAAGTAACTTCCAGATTAATCATTTACAAGATATTTTTGAAATGGCCAAAGTTAGACCAATGGTAAACCAAGTCGAATACCACCCAAAACTCGCACAAGTTGAATTATTATCATTCTGTAAAGAGAATAATGTTCAAATGCAAGCTTGGTCGCCTTTAATGCAAGGGCATTTATTAGAAAATGAAGTTTTAAAATCTATTGGTGAAAAACATGGTAAATCAGTTGCGCAAATTATTTTACGTTGGGATTTACAAAATGGTGTTGTAACGATTCCGAAGTCTGTAAAAGAACATAGAATGAAAGAAAATGCCGATATCTTTGACTTTGAATTAACGGTAGAGGAAATGGAAAAAATTAATGTGTTAAACGAAGACAAACGCATTGGTCCTGATCCTGATAATTTTGATTTTTAGGACGAAATAAAAATAGGGTGGACTCATACATGTCTGTATGGTCGACCCTATTTGTTAGTCTTAGTCTACATAAACCTCTTCTAATTGGTGTTCGTGTAAATCCTCGTTTTCAATATGAATATTAATGTTATGTTTTCCTTTTTCAGAAAAAATATAGTTTGTTGCATACGTTCCATCTGAGATTTCTTCCGCATACATAAACTCACGACTCTCGGCACCTTCATGCCAAATCTCGAATTTAACAGTTGCTTTTGTTAGCGCAGCATTCGCTTTCTTTACTGTTACTTTTAAAGTAGTCTCTTCATTCATATGAAGATGGTGGCCAGCGTCAAAATGGATATCTAAATCTGCATGATGATGGTGGTGTCCACCGCTATGTCCGTGGTTGTGATCGCTGTGTTCTTCTTCTTCCTCGACTGGTGATGGAGTTCCTACCGTAAACTCTTCTCGAGGCATAACATGAAGGTCACGTGCTGTTGTATGTGCTACAACAAAGTAGAAGCCCTCTTCAAAGGTTTGAGTGAAAGAATAAATACCATTCCCATCATTTTTACTTTCAACCATATCATGATCTTTTTCTTGCCCTCTTTGCCATACTTCAAACATCACTTCGGAAGCGTCATCTACCATCTCGTCACCTTGTGTTACTCTAGCTTGGATAGTAACCTCTTCATTAGGTTGAATGTTTTCAGGTATTAGAATTTCTACTTCTACCATTTTAGGCATTTCGTTTACTTTGTCGCTTGTGTTATTATTTGTCCCACTATTACAAGCAGTTAAAAACATAATTATTATAGCAAATATAACAAAATGATTTAGCTTCATCGATAAAATCTCCTTTTAGTAAGTATTATAATAAAGAATAAATGATAAAAGTGAAAAAAATGTGAAGAAATCATAACAATATGGGGGAAACAGAATGATTAAGTTTCTAGAGTCAGAGAGTGATTTACTTGAAGGATATCATGTTTTAAAAGAACTACGTACATCTTTGTCAGAAAAGGAATTTTTTAAACGTTTAGCTGTGATGCAAAAAGAGGGATATCAAATGTTAGGTCTTGAAGATAAAGGACAATTAGTAGCTGTTGCGGGTATTATTCCTCTTACGAACTTCTACCATGGGAAACATATATACATATACGACCTCGTTACGAAGTCTACGGTCCGATCTAGTGGCTATGGAGAAAAGTTGCTAGATTATATTATTTCGATGGGAAAAGAAAAAGGTTATGAAAATATTACACTTTCTTCTGGCTTACAAAGAGTAGATGCACACCGATTTTATGAGAAGAAGATGAGTTTTGATAAAACAAGCTTTGTATTTGTAAAATCTTTGACGTGACCAAACAAAACAAAGGCAATTAGCTAAATTACTAATTGCCTTCACATTTTACGTTTTCTACTATTTTTTGCACTTGTAATGTAAGGTCTTTACTAGGAGAGAAATCATTAGAAATAGTTGCTGTTACTGAGACTACTTCGTCATTAAATGGATGTGGAACATCAAGTTTCCATGCATGTAAAGCTTGACCTGAATGGGAAAGTTTATTTTTTGCCCCATATAAATTATCACCAACTAAAGGATGGCCAATATGACTCATATGCACTCTAATTTGATGAGTCCTTCCTGTTTCAAGTGTAAGCTGTACAAGTGTACAACCAACAAGTTTTTTAATCACTTTAAAATTCGTTACTGCCTTTTGACCATTAGGCGAAACTCTTCTCCTTGATGCATGATGACGATCTTTTCCAATTGGTTGATTAATTCTACCAGTAAGTTTATTCATTGCACCTTCTACTAATGCAATATATGTACGTTTAATTTTTCGTTCTTCTAATGCTTTATCTAAAAGGGCCCCACTTAAAGCATGCTTTGCAAAAAGAATTGCTCCACTCGTTTCTTTATCCAGTCGATGCATGTGTCTAACTTTGCTACGAATACCTTTTTGTTGAAAATAATAGGCAACACCGTTTGATAAAGTATTTGTTGAATCTATAGAACCAGGGTGTGTGTCTACCCCACTAGGTTTGTTCACAATAAGAAGGTGATCATCTTCATATAATACTTCAATTTCCATTGGAGACGGAGTAGGAGTTATTTGTTCATCTCTCGTTATATTTATTTTAAGTGTATCACCTATAGTTAGAAGGGAAGTCCAATTTGGTTGTTGTTCATTAACAACTACTTTCTTTTCCGTTCTGAATTCGTGTAGCAGCGTTTTAGGTACAGGAAATTGAGTTTTTAAAAAGTCTTGCAAAGAAATAGCTTCTTCTGTTTTGGTTATTTTGATAAAAATATTGTTTTTATGGGTTGTAATTTTCATCGTATTTCCTTTCTATTTTTGGGCTGTTAATGATTCCATTAACTACCTACTTAATCTTTTCATTATATGTGTTAATCTAGTGTTAAGAGAAGTGTTTTAAAGGTGGGTTCAATTGTGAAAGTAGTATTGGCAGCAACTCCTGAACAGGAGGAACATATCGGAGAATTGATCCAGCACCTCGTAACCAATGTATTACCTTATTATATAACGGATGAAGAAATAGAGTCTTATCCGCTATTCTTTTTCCCCGAACTTCACAACGATTTAGAGAAGATGTTTCCTCTTTATAATGGCACAATAAAAGATGCACTTGCAATTATTTCAAGTCTTCAAACTATTATTATCTTATTAGAAACCGTTCAAACAGAGCCAATAGAGCATAAACATCGAGAAATATTTACAAAAAACGTTGTATTGTTAAAAGAGTACGGTTTTACATTTCCATTTTCTATGGATCAATTCTCACAAGAAGAAAGAAAACAAGTTTTCTTTAGCCGATATGCGAAAGCAACGAATGAATACTTAGTATAGAAACGTAAAAAAAACTTCTGGTTGACTATGCCAGAAGTTTTTTTTTGCTATGTTAAAGGCCACTGTTGATTTCCGTGCAAGGATTCGCTTTCCGCGGGCGGTAAAAAGGTAGGTTATTTTCACTGTCGTGAAAAAACCTACTCCTCGGCGCAAGCGCCTGTGGGGTCTCCCGCTCCCCGCTTCTCCCGCAGGACAAGGAAGGCTACGGGAGCGATGCATCCTTCGTAAGGAAATGCGATAGCATTTTCGAGGAGTCTCAGCCTTGCACGGAAATCAACAGGTATATTGTTAAATATCAACACTTAGCTTTATCATAGCTTGTTTGTTTAATATTATTGAGCTGGTGTTTCTTCTTCGACAATATGTTCAAACCAGTCGTCGAAGAATTCTCTGCTTTGGTAGCCTTCTACACGATTTACTTCTTGTCCGTTTACAAAGTGCACTACTGTAGGTGTTGCCCTAATGTTGTAATCGTCCCATCCTTGATTGAATTCAAGTAGGTTGTATAACTTTAAGTCTACTTCCATTTCCTCAGCGGCAGGGACAATAATTGGGGAAGCGGCTTTACAAGCATCACATGTTGGACTGTAAAAATAGATAGTTGTCGTAACATCCGTTTCTAAGCTCTCTTCTAAATCATCAGGTAGAATGATGTTTTGATATAGTGGATCATTTAATTGTTTTTGAGTTTCTGCATGAATAACAGATTTACCGAATGGGTTGCCTTCAGATAATTTCTTTTGTTGTATGTTTGTTATAACAGCAAGTGCTATGAAAATAACGACAATAACCCCTACAATCACAAATAATTTCTTCATGTTATTTACCTTCTTTCGCCATCTTTTTTATGAAAAATAATAGAACGGTAATGCTAATAAATCCGATGAAAGCTAAAAATGGAATAGTAATAAAGCCGAGCAAGTTTATGTACTGTCCTGTACAAGGAACAACTCCACATTCAATCGAATTTTCCGCAAAGAAAGGAACTTTTTGTATTAAATAATGATAAGAAGAAACGATAATTCCGATGATAGAAAATGGTAATGCATACAATGGAATGTTTGCATCTTTTTTTACAGCTCCAATTCCAAGTAGTATTACAAGGGGATACATTAAAATACGTTGATACCAGCATAGTTCACATGGAATAAAAAACAATATCTCAGAAAAATACAAACTTCCAAGTGTAGCTATTAAAGAAATAGCCCATGCTGCAAATAACAAGTTTTCTATCTTTTTATTAGCATTTGTCACCTTACCAGCCCTACTTTCTAGTAACATCATTCATAAAAAAATTATAGTATGGAAAGGGAGGGATTGCAAAGATTTAAAAGGGGTTAAAAGTTTCTTTTGCAAATGTAATGCAAGACCGCTGTTGATTTCCGTGCAAGTATTCGCTTTCCGAGGGCGTGTCTAGGTCTAGCGGCTAGTAGTTACTAAATATAAACAAACTAATTATACAAATTATAAAGACCGTACAAAGCTTGCAAGAATTTCATTTTCCTGTAAAATTACAAGGGAATGAAATCGATTTCATAAATACAGATGGACAAGAATACATAACGCAATAATACTACTTTTAAAGGAGAGGTTTTTATGTCACGTAAATGGTGGAAAGAGGCAGTTGTATATCAAATTTATCCTCGAAGCTTCTGTGATTCTAACGGAGATGGTGTTGGTGACATCCAAGGAATCATTTCTAAATTAGACTATCTTAAGGAATTAGGGGTAGACGTAGTTTGGTTGTCACCAGTTTACCAATCCCCAAATGATGATAACGGCTATGATATTAGTGATTATCGCGACATTATGGATGAGTTTGGAACAATGGCAGACTGGGAAGAAATGCTAGCAGAAATGCATAAACGCGGTATTAAACTAATTATGGATCTTGTCGTAAACCATAGTTCCGATGAACATGCTTGGTTTGTTGAATCAAGAAAATCAAAAGACAACCCATATCGTGATTATTATATTTGGAGACCAGGGAAAGATGGCAAAGAGCCTAACAACTGGGAAGCAGCATTTAGTGGACCAGCATGGAATTATGATGAAACAACGGATGAGTATTACTTGCATCTTTTCGCAAAAAAACAACCAGATTTAAACTGGGAAAATCCGAAAGTTCGTGAAGAAGTTTACGACATGATGAAATTTTGGTTAGATAAAGGGATTGATGGATTCCGAATGGACGTTATTAACTTTATTTCTAAAGTGGATGGTTTGCCAGACGCACCAAATCCAGAAGGTAAAAAATACGTATCTGGCCACCAATATTTTATGAACGGACCTCGCATTCATGAATTTTTACACGAAATGAACAAAGAAGTTTTGTCACAATATGATGTGATGACAGTTGGAGAAATGCCAGGTGTTAATCCAGAAGAAGGAAAAATGTATACAGCGGATGAGCGTGAAGAGTTAAACATGGTATTTCAGTTTGAACATGTTGATTTAGATACGCAACCAGGAAAAAATAAATGGCACCTGAAACCACTAGATTTAAGAGATTTGAAGCGCTCTTTAGGAAAATGGCAAGTGGAATTAGAAGATGCTGGGTGGAACAGTTTATATTGGAACAACCATGACCAACCACGTATCGTTTCTCGTTTCGGTGATGATAAAGAGTATCGAGAGATTTCTGCGAAAATGTTAGCGACATGTTTGCATATGATGAAAGGTACTCCATACATTTATCAAGGTGAAGAATTCGGAATGACAAATGTGCGTTTTGAGTCTATTGATCAATACAAAGATATCGAGACATTAAATATGTACAATGAGCGTGTTCATGAATATGGAGACGATCCAGAAGATATTATGACAAGCATCTATACAAAAGGACGCGACAATGCTAGAACACCTGTACAGTGGGATGAGAGTGAGTATGCTGGCTTTACTACAGGCACACCTTGGATTGAAGTGAATCCTAATTATAAAGAGATAAATGCAAAAGCGGCTGTTGCAGATACTAACTCTATCTTTCATTACTATCGTAAACTTATCCAACTACGCAAAGAAAATGAAGTAATGGTTTACGGAAAGTTTGAGATGTTAATGGATGAGCATCCGGAAGTTTTTGCTTATACGAGAACACTAGGGAATGAAAAGTTACTAGTAGTAACGAATTTCTCGGGGAATACTCCAATGTTTGAGTGGGAAAGTAAAGGTGAGCGTTCGAATAAAGAAGTGCTCATTAGTAATTACGAGGTTAATTTAGAAGAAGAAATAAGCTCATTTCAGTTAAAACCTTGGGAAGCTAGGGTTTATAAGTTGGTTTAAGTAGTGGGAAGTTTTCTAGGGTTGGTTTTAATATCGATTAGCGCATGAGAATTTATTGAATGGTCGTGAGGAATATAATCACGACCATTTTGTGGTGGGAAAAAGTTAGTTACACCGACGATGGGGCATGTATTCATGACCGGTAAGAGAAGCAAAAAGGGTCAAACCGTCCATGGGAGTGGTCGCCAAGGCCGGTA
Organism: Bacillus alkalisoli; assembly: GCF_002797415.1. Classification (GTDB taxonomy): domain Bacteria; phylum Bacillota; class Bacilli; order Bacillales; family Bacillaceae_I; genus Bacillus_CD; species Bacillus_CD alkalisoli. Next base: position 3,185,631 of record NZ_KZ454944.1, on the reverse strand, counting down.
TGGGAAGAAAAAAGGGTCAAACCGTCCATGGGAGTGGTCGCCAAGGCCGGTATGGGAAGAAAAAAGGGTAAAACCGTCCATGGGAGTGGTCGCCAAGGCCGGTATGGGAAAAAAAAAGGGTCAAACCGTCCATGGGAGTGGTCGCCAAGGCCGGTATGGGAAGAAAAAAAGATCAAACCGTCCATGGGAGTCTTCGCCAAGGCCGGTATGGGAAGAAAAAAGGGTTAAACCGTCCATGGGAGTGGTCGCCAAGGCCGGTAAGGGAAGAAAAAAGGATCAAACCGTCCATGGGAGTCGTCGCCAAGGCCGGTATGAGAAGAAAAAAGGATGAAACCGTCCATGGGAGGGGTCGCCAAGGCCGGTATGGGAAAAAAAAAGGGTCAAACCGTCCATGGGAGTGGTCGCCAAGGCCGGTATGGGAAGAAAAAAAGATCAAACCGTCCATGGGAGTCTTCGCCAAGGCCGGTATGGGAAGAAAAAAGGGTTAAACCGTCCATGGGAGTGGTCGCCAAGGCCGGTATGGGAAGAAAAAAGGGTCAAACCGTCCATGGGAGTCTTCGCCAAGGCCGGTATGGGAAGAAAAAAGGGTCAAACCGTCCATGGGAGTCGTCGCCAAGGCCGGTAAGAGAAGAAAAAAAGATCAAACCGTCCATAAGAGGATAATTATGACTGCTCTGTGGTAAAAATCAAAAAGAATCGGTCTTAAGAAAAACCTCCCTGACGTTAGAAGTAATTTAATAATCACAGATTCCCGAGCCTCAACTCCTCCATCATATACTCAGCACTCCGTAAAGCTAATGCATACGCTGTAAAAGTCGGGTTAGCCGATGGAGCTGTCACAAATGTAGGTGTACCGACAATAAATAAATTTTTAACATCATGTGTTTGACCGTAACTATTAACAACAGACTCCGAAGCATTTTCTCCCATACGACACCCACCCATTAAATGAGCGTGTGATTTCAAATGATACAAAGGCTTACCATCTGAAGCTTGACCAACTTGATATAACAACTTTTTTGCTGCTTCACGAATCTTTTTATCGTTTTCACATAAAGAATATTCAACTATCGGAATCGGAACTCCATTCTCATCCTTCTTATTAGATAGACTTACCCGATTTTTTTCTTGAGGTAGCGTTTCTCCGAGCATAGCAAAGCTTCCATAAAAATTGTAATCTAACATGCGACTTCTCAGTTCTTCTCCAATACACGCTGAATCATTTTCAAAAAGCAAAGTCGCCAGGCGGAGGGGACGCAAACCATACGAATTCATTATAAATCCTCTTGCATAGTCGGATGATTTGCCAGATTCATATGGATCTAACGTTAAGGCCTGTACTGGATTTCCACGATACATCCTAATTTCATCTGGATACTTTACAATAATTTTGTCATTTAGATTGCTCATTAAAAATTTACCGACTAACCCGCTTGAATTAGCAAGTCCATCTGAAAACAAACTAGATGAACTATGTAATAACAATCTTGGAGTTTCAACAGCATATGTGGCTAACACAACCATCCGAGCTTCCTGAAAAAAAGATTCTCCATCTCTTTTATACTCCACTCCACTAACTAACCCGTCTTCGCCAACAGTCACGCGTGTTACTGTAGCATTATCAATAATATTAGCTCCGTTCGCAATGGCTTCAGGAACAAATGTATTCAACGGTGTGGTTTTTGCACCTGGTGTACAACCTTCTTCACAAAATCCTCTATTTGTACAAGGGTGTCTTTTCTTAAAAGGAACAGTTAATATAGCTAACGGCGATACAGAATGCTTCAAATTAGCATTCTCACACCCTTCACGAAACTTTAACGTATTGTTACTTAAATCATGCTGGGCAGGATATGGGAATTTTCCTCCATAAGGCTCCCAAGGAAAATCAATGGGCCCAGACAGTAACAATTTTTTTTGAATTTTGTCATAGTACGGAGCAAGTGTATTGTAATTAATTGGCCAATCTTCTCCTACACCCTCAAAGCTTTTCGTACGAAAATCGGATTGATGGAAACGCAAAAGCTGTGCTGTATAATGCACAGCACTCCCCCCGACTCCCTTACCGGAAGTGCTTCTACTAAGGTCTAAAGGGTCTTCTCCTAGACTAATCCTTGGATCATTCCAAAATAGTTTTTCCATTTCAAGTTCATCACTTGAAAAGTCTCGCTCAGGCAAACGGTGAGGCCCGGCCTCTAAACAAATTACCTTTAAGCCACGGCGGCTTAACTCGCTAGCTATTATACTTCCACTAGCACCAGCACCAACAATACATACGTCAACTTTTTTCGTCTTTGTCATATAAAGGTGCCTCCCAAGAGTCAAACTGCTTAAAGCCAAATGCATAATAGCCGCGAGGATAAGCTGGTCCACCGAAACCTAAATCAGACCAAATAGAAGGGTCCGAATATACGACTTTTATTAATTCACTAGAAAAGGTATGTAGAAACAATCTAGGTTTAATTTTAATCCAAACATCAGGCATCCCGATGTCATCTTCTAATTGCTTTACATAAGAAAGTTGTAATTTTTTTTCTAAAGTAGAAAAAGGGTGGTGGAATTGTGAGTAACATTCCACATGAACATAACGCAGGCCGGTTCTTATAACATCCACTACCCTTAAATCACTTCCGCGAATAAAACCATTCAATTTCCCTTCACGACAACGCTCATCTAATAAAGATACGACATTTACACCAATGTCACCTAAATGAGAAGGGGTAATAATAGGATAAAGTGCTATAATTAATTCATGTTCATCTGGTTTAAAAATAGATACTTCACTAGCAGCCAGTCTCTTTTGAATTACACATTGTGTGGCTTTATCCCATTCATGAAATTGATCCATTACGTTAAACTCCGGAAAGTATGTTTGTTTAGGATGATCCATCATTCATACCTCCTCATCCGTACCAAATAATTAATAGTGAAACGAAGCCTAGTGATGCAATAGTAAAAGGAAGTGTAACAGGTGGTCCAGCCATAATATTTTCCTTTTTAATTCCACCTGTTCGATTACTTATTGCCCCCCAGTGTAGAAATCCACCATATAAACCAATTAAAATAACTAAAAATGATAGAATAGAGTAAATCCAACCAAGCACAGGATTAGGGAAAATTGCAAGGAGAATGCCGAAAATACCAACTAGTGGCAATGACACAACTGGAATATACATTTGCCAAGCGTGAAATTTCCCTCTTGCATGCCAGATGTAAATTTGTGTCCAAAGGGAAAAGTATCCAAATCCAATTAATAGTGTTAATAAACGAGCTAAACTCCACGAATCCCATCCTAAAATCATATGTAAGCCTCCAAGAAGGAAATTTTCCATTATTACGTTATTATTTTCTATAAGGGAAGAACTATGCGGTATAATGTAAAAGAAAACAAATAAACATAAGCCGTTATGTAAAAACAATTTGTTTTGGAATAATAAAATAAGGGAATAAGTACAAGTGGTATGACCAAAGAGTAGGAGTTGGAATTTGTGTCAAAGATCGATTTATCTAAATTTGAGAAAAAAATGATAATCCGTAACATAGAGGAAAAAGATATTGACGATATAATTAAGTTACAACATGTTTGTTTTCCAGGAATGTCACCTTGGAAGAGAGAGCATTTAGAAAGTCATTTAAATATGTTCCCAGAAGGCCAGTTTTGTGCAGAATACGACGGGGAAATAATCGGTTCATGTTCTTCTTTAATCATAAACTTTGATGAATATGATGACCGTCATACATGGGATGACATTACAGATGAAGGCTACATTACAAACCATAATGATGATGGATACAATCTTTATGGAATTGAAGTGATGGTTCATCAAGAATACCGCCGAATGAAAGTAGGGCATCGTTTATACGAAGCTCGAAAAGACCTGGCAAGAAGATTAAATTTAAAGAGTATTATTATTGGAGGACGTATACCACGTTATCATAATTATGCCGATGAAATGAGTCCTCGTGAATACGTGCGCCAAGTAATACGCCATAAAATTTATGATCCAGTATTATCTTTCCAACTATTAAATGAGTTTACGTTAATGCGTATTAATCCAGGGTATTTACCAGATGATTTAGCATCGAACAAATACGCAACCTTGATGGAATGGAATAATTTTGAATACGTGCCACAAACGAAACGTCACTTTAAAACATCGTTCCCTGTTAGAATTTGTGTTGTGCAATATATGATGAAGCCAATTAGTTCGTTTGAAGAGTTCGCTACTCAAGTAGAGTACTACACAGATGTAGCATCAGACGGTGGAGCGGATTTTGCTTTGTTCCCTGAAATTTTCACGACTCAGTTAATGTCATTTTTAAATGAAAAATCACCAAGTAAAGCAGTACAGCGTTTAACGGAGTATACGGAACAGTACATCCAGTTGTTTACGGATTTAGCTGTTAAATATAATGTCAACATCATCGGTGGATCACACTTCGTCGAGGAAGACGAAAAAGTATTCAATATTGCATATCTTTTCCGACGAGATGGAACTATTGAAAAGCAGTATAAAATTCACATTACGCCAAACGAACGTAAATGGTGGGGGATTAGTAGTGGGGATCGGGTAAGAGTTTTTGATACAGATTGCGGGAAGATTGCTATTCAAATTTGTTATGATATTGAGTTCCCTGAACTAGCGCGTATTGCTACTGAAAGAGGAGCCAACATTATTTTCTGTCCATTTAATACAGAAGATCGCCAAGGATACTTACGAGTACGATATTGTGCACAAGCTCGTGCGGTAGAAAATCAAATTTACACCGTTATTGCTGGTACATGTGGAAACTTACCACAAGTAGAGAATATGGATATCCAATATTCACAGTCTGCTATCTTTGCACCTTCAGATTTCGAATTTGCCCGTGATGGAATTGTAGGAGAATGTAACCCTAACATTGAAATGGTAATTATCGGGGATGTCGATTTAGAAATTCTTCGTAGGCAACGTCAATCAGGTACAGTAAGACAACTTAAAGACCGTCGTCGTGACCTGTATGAAATAAAATATAAACGTTAATAAAAAGAGGCTGCCATGAATTAATAGGCAGCCGTTTTTATCTCAATTTTTTAATGATCTTCTATATTGATATTGCTTCCACTGATAACGAATAAAACAACCTACACAGAACCCTAGGTTTGCTGCAAATGTAGCAAATGCGCAACCATAATGGTAAAAACAAACCCAATAAATGGTAAACTGAATGTAAAACCAAACAATGAAAGCCCTAAACATAAAAACGGCAATTGTCTGATAAAACTGGACTTGTGCAACTTTTTCTTGTGGATAGGTTGAGAGCGTTTTTTTATGAAAAGTTTTCCATGTAGAATAGCAGGATTTGCTTTGAGAAACAATCCAAGTATACCAGTGAGAAATGGAATAAATAAAATAGCATGTATCGATGTCAAAAGAGCAATTAGGATTAGGACCGTGTTACTACAATAAACCATTAATTTAATGTTACGAGTGGCTTAGGAATAGTTAAAGATTTTGTGCTCATTTTAATAACCCTAACTTTATCGGAATACTAACACTTTATTCTAAATAGTAAAGAATATTCAATATAAAAGTGAAAAAGAGAAAGGAGAGTATGATGGCAGTTAAAATTACACCTAATGGCGAGAAAGTGATTCTCCAACAAATAGCTAATTTAGAACGAGAATTAAAGCAAGTACGTATAGAAAAAAATAAAGCGTATCATGCTTGCGGTGATGATAAATTAGCTAATCCTAACTTTCATAAATTAGAGCAAGAAGAACGTATAGTAGAGGAACGAATTCGAGACATTCAACATTCATATAAGACTGCTGAAATTATTTACGTTGATGAGCGTAATACGGAAAAAGTTGATATTGGGTCTATTGTAAAGTGTTCGTTTGAGTATACAGAGTTTACGGAAGAAGAAATATATGAAATTGTAGGGTACGGAGAATCTAATTTAGAGGAAAATAAACTTTTCTATGATACACCAGTTGCAATACAGTTAATAGGTTTAAAGATCGGCGATGAAACTATTTTGTCGGTTCCTTCTGGAAAGGTAAAATGTAAAATTTTAAAATTGTATAGCGGATGGGAAGAAGTTGGATCCATTAATTAAGTTATTTATTGGTATAACACACAAAAATGCATGGATAATGAGATAATCCATGCATCTTCATTGTCTATTGGAAATTAGATACGGCCAAACCTTGTGGATAGCTTCTATCTAACTATGTAGTCTATTAAGAGACCTCCAACTATTGCTATGTTAATATCTTTACGAATAAGGGAATACAATTGTTTCATGAAGTAGAAAAATTTTGCAATCAAGATTAAGATAAATAATATGGCATTTTGTTGGAGGGAGAGGCAGACATGGAAAAATATATACTTGCTTTAGACCAGGGAACAACTAGCTCACGAGCAATAATTTTTAATAAACAAGGGGATGTCATG